>NZ_JBEOUK010000039.1:0-87025 GCF_040304045.1 Kitasatospora sp. NPDC094016 | reverse complement strand
GTTGCGCTCGCGTCACGCACCACGGTTTACCGGAACTGGACCCGCTGCGAAGGTAAATCGCGCAGATTGATCACGACCGAATACGCGCCCTAGCCAGGGCCCGCCCGGCGGGGGCGACGACTCCATCACCCGGGAGGGGCAATCCAGCGGGAATAAATGAAGAGCTGTTCATGTATTCCTGTATGGTCGACGCGTCGCCCCGTCGTGTCCGCGTGGAGGAACACCACAGCCATGTCCGCAACCCTCACCGAGCGCCCAGCCGCCGCAGCCCCGCGCGGCGGCGCCGCTCCCAAGCGCCGTACGCGCGTCTTCGCGCTGACCGAGGCCCGCTGGGCCGCCGCCGCGACCGTCGCCTTCCTGACCGCCCTGCCGCTCCAGCTGACCGGCGCCCCGGCCTGGGCCTGGGGGCCGCTGTACGCGATCGCCTACGTCACCGGCGGCTGGGAGCCCGGCTGGGCCGGCCTCCGGGCGCTGCGCGAGAAGACCCTCGACGTCGACCTGCTGATGATCGTCGCCGCGATCGGCGCGGCCTCGATCGGGCAGGTGATGGACGGCGCGCTGCTGATCGTCATCTTCGCCACCTCCGGCGCGCTGGAGGCGCTGGCCACCGCCCGCACCCAGGACTCGGTGCGCGGCCTGCTCGACCTCGCCCCCACCACCGCCACCCGCCTGCTGGACAACGGCGGCGAGCAGACCGTCGCCACCGAGGACCTGGTGGTCGGCGACACCATCCTGATCCGCCCCGGCGAGCGCGTCGGCGCCGACGGCCGCGTCCTGGACGGCGCGAGCGAGATCGACCAGGCCACCATCACCGGCGAGCCGCTGCCGGCCGCCAAGCAGCAGGGCGACGAGGTCTTCGCCGGCACCCTGAACGGCACCGGCGCCCTGCGCGTGAAGGTCGAGCGCGACGCCTCCGACTCGGTGATCGCCCGGATCGTCGCCATGGTCGAGGAGGCCTCGGAGACCAAGGCCCCCACCCAGCTGTTCATCGAGAGGGTCGAGCAGCGCTACTCCCTGGGCATGGTCTTCGCGACCCTCGCCGTCTTCCTCGTCCCGCTGGCCTTCGGGGCCGCCGTGACCGGCTCGCTGCTGCGGGCGATGACCTTCATGATCGTCGCCTCGCCCTGCGCCGTGGTGCTGGCCACCATGCCGCCGCTGCTGTCCGCGATCGCCAACGCCGGCCGCCACGGCGTCCTGGTGAAGTCCGCCGTCGTGATGGAGCGGCTCGGGCAGGTCGACGCGGTCGCGCTGGACAAGACCGGCACCCTCACCGAGGGCACCCCCCGGATCACCGCCCTGCTCCCCCTCGCCGGCAGCGGCCTGGACGAGGACGAACTGCTGACCCTGGCGGCCGCCGCCGAGCACCCCAGCGAGCACCCGCTGGCCCGCGCGGTGGTCGAGGCCGCCCGCCGGCGCGGCCTCGACCTGCCGGTCGCCGAGGGCTTCGCCTCCACCCCCGGCGTCGGGGTGACCGCGACCGTCTCCGGTGCCGTCATCGCGGTCGGCGCCCCCGCCCGGCTCCTCGACGGCGCGGACCACGCGCCCTCCCCCGAGGCGGAGGCCACCGCCGTCGCCGAGGAGCTGGAGCGCGACGGGCGCACCGCCGTCCTGGTCCGGCGCGACGGCGTCCCGGTCGGCGTGCTCGGCGTCGCCGACCGCCTGCGCCCCGACGCCGCCGCCACCGTCACCGCCCTGGCGGCCCTGACCGGCGCCGCGCCGGTGCTGGTGACCGGCGACAACCCGCGCGCCGCCGCGCGCCTCGCCGCCGAGGTCGGCATCACCGACGTCCGCGCCGGGCTGCTCCCCCAGGACAAGGTCGCCGCCGTCCGGGAGCAGGAGAGGGCCGGGCGCAAGGTGCTGGTGATCGGCGACGGCGTCAACGACGCCCCCGCCCTCGCCGCCGCCCACACCGGCATCGCGATGGGCCGGGCGGGCTCCGACCTGGCGCTGGAGACCGCCGACGCGGTCGTCGTCCGCGACGAACTCGCGACCGTCCCCACGGTGATCGCGCTGTCCCGGGCGGCCCGGCGGCTGGTCGTCCAGAACCTGGTGATCGCCTCGGTGTTCATCTCCGGCCTGGTCGTGTGGGACCTGGTCGCCACCCTGCCCCTGCCGCTCGGCGTCCTCGGCCACGAGGGCTCGACCGTCATCGTCGGCCTCAACGGCCTGCGGCTGCTGCGCGAGAGCGCGTGGAAGCGCGCGGGCGCCACCGGGCCGCGGCCGGTTCAGGAGCCGGTGCGGGCCCGGCGCAGCAGGTAGGCGCCGGAGGCGGCGGCGAGCAGGGCCATGCAGGCGGTGAAGACCAGGCCGGCGCGGGCCAGGCCGATCGGCGAGGTGAGCAGGCCGATGCCGATCACCGGGATCGAGATGCCGAAGTAGGCGACCACGAAGAGCGCCGACAGGGCGCCGCCGCGGTGCTCGGCGGGAGCCGCGGCGGCGATCTCGCCGACGGCGCCGCGCAGGCCCATGCCCTGGCCGGCGCCGCCCACCAGGGCGCTGAGCACCAGCAGCGGCAGGGCCGTCCAGGCGAGGGAGCCTGCCATCAGGGCCAGCCCGGCGATGAGCACCAGGCAGCCGATCGGGATCGCCCGGGCGGTGCCCAGCCGGGGCACCACGAGCTGGCCGAGGGTGGAGGCGAAGAAGGCCGTGCAGACGATCAGGCCGACGACGGCCGGGCTGTGGACGCCCAGCCGCTGGGCGAGGAAGGCCGGGCTGACGGAGGTGAAGACGCCCAGCAGGGAGAAGCCCGCGAAGGCGGCGAGGCCGGCCGGGACGAACACCCCGCGGACCTCCGGCGGCAGGGACGGCCGGCGCGGCCGGGCGGTGCGCAGCGGGCGGGCGCCGGTGACGGTCTCCGGCAGGAGCCGGGTGACGGTGAAGGAGGCGGCGAGCAGCACCAGGTGCACGGCGAACGGCAGGGTCAGGGGGTGGGGCGTGTACTCGGCGAGCAGTCCCGACAGCACCGGTCCGCAGCCCAGGCCGCCGATGTTGGCGGCGGTCGCGACGAAGCCCGCGCGGGCCTGGTGCCCGGGTGGGGCGAGCTCCAGGACGTACGCGGTGGCGGTGCCGGTGAACAGGCCCGCGGACAGGCCGGACAGCAGGCGGCCCAGGGCCAGCAGCGGGAGGCCGCCTTCGGCCAGGAAGGCGACGGCGCTGCACGCCGCGAGTGCCAGTCCGCAGAGCAGGACGGGCCGGCGTCCGACGGAGTCGGAGACGTTGCCGACGAGCAGCAGGACGCCGATGACGCCGAAGGCGTAGATGGCGAAGACGACCGTCACCATCAGTTCGGAGAAGCCGATCTGCTCCTGGTACAGCCCGTACAGCGGGGTGGGCAGGGTGGTGCCCGCCATGCAGACGGCGAAGCCGGCGGCCGCCCCGAGGTAGCCCGCCCGGCCCATGAAGGACCGCGCAGTCTGATGATCGGTCATTCGTCCACAGTAGGGCGGCCGTCGCCGTCGCAGCCACGGCTCGCGGGGCCGAATAGGCCGATCCGCCCAGGAACCGACGCCCGGCCCCGGCCGCACCCACCCCCGGCGCGGTCGGCCATCGGCTACCGGATCGCGCCGCGGTCCGCGGACAGGCCGTGGGTGGTGCCGCCCCCGGCCCGCACCTGTGTCGGGAGCGCTCCCCAGTAGCGCCGGAACGCGGTGCTGAAGTGCCGGGTGTCCGCATAGCCGCACGAGCGGGCGACGGCCGCGACGGACAGCGGGCGCAGCGCGGGATCGGCCAGGCGCTGGGCGGCGACGTCCAGCCGTCGGCGGGTCAGGTAGGCGATGATCGTGCACCCCGTCTCCTGCTGGAAGAGCCGTGCTGCGTGGCGCTCGCTCAGGTGGACCTGGGTGGCGACGTCCCGTACCCGTACCGGGCGGTCGAAGTTGTCGTCGAGGTAGCGGGTCATCCGCGCGGCGGCCGCCGCCGCGCGCCCGCCCGGCACGGGCGTCGGGCGCGCGGCGGCCGGCAGGTCGGCGACGACGCGGGCGCAGGTGAGGACCAGCGCGGGGCCGAGGGCGGCCAGCAGGTCGGGGCTGGCCGGCCCCGGAGCCGCAGCCTCTTCGGCGAGTGTCGCCAACAGCCGGGGAAGCGGGGTTCCGGCGGCCGGGGCGACCTGGCGCGGACCGGCCGCGAGGGCGTCGAGCAGGGCGGCGGTCTCCGGGGAGCCGGGCCCGGCGGCCCCGCGCGGGCCGCGTTCGGGGACCATCGTCCAGGACCAGAAGACGATGCCGAGCGGGTCGCGGGCGTCGGTGGTGATCTCGTGGACATCTCCGGGGCGGGCCAGGAACAGCTCGCCGGCTCCGACCGGGTGCTCCAGCGCGCCGATCCGGAACGTCCCGCGCCCGGCGTAGGCGTAGCAGAACTCGAAGTAGGAGTGGCTGTGCCAGTAGTTGCGCCATGGCTCGGGCGGGTAGAACCCCCAGTCCACGAACTCGACCCGTCGTCCGGCGAGGGTGGTGCCCAGCCGCACGGAGTTGAGCAGGGGCAGGGCGGCGCCCGCCCGGGCCAGTTCGGTCATCTCGGCTCGCCCGCCCCGTCCGTCCTGCGCGCGGTGGGGTCGACGCCCCGCAGCATCATGCCCTGACCGAGGGACCAGGTGTGATCGTCCGTGGTGGGCCGGTCCGCAGGGTCCCGGAACTGTACCAGCCAGGTGGTGCGGGCCTGGTCGGAGGTGTTCAGCCCCGAGCCGTGCACGGTGAGGTAGCCGAAGAACAGGACGTCGCCGGCCTCCGCGGGGCACGGCCGGGCGTCCTGGAGCCGCCAGGTGTCGGGCGACAGGTGCCAGCTGCCGTCCTCGACGTGCGGCAGCGGGCCCTGCCGGTGGCTGCCGGGGACGGCCCTGATGCAGCCCTTCTCCTCCGGGGCGTCGTCGAAGTGGAAGACCGCGGCCGCGACGGTGTGCCGGGCGTGCGGGAAGAACGGGTGGTCCTGGTGCAGGGGGAAGGGGGAGCCGGTCTCCGGTGGCTTGATGAACATCTTCGTGTGGTGCAACTGGAGGTTGGGCCCGCCGAGCAGTGCGGCCGCGACGTCCGTGAACCTGGGGTCGACCAGCAGCCGGGCGAAGGCCGCCGAGTGGAACTGCGCGTCGTGGGCGTGCTTGAGGGCCGTGCGTCCGGCGGACGCACCCGCGACGGTGCGCGCGCTGGCCCAGGTCGGGTCGGCGTCGGAGTCGAGGCGGGCGGCCAGGGCGTGGCACTCCTCCCGCATCTCCGCCGCCTCCTGTCGGCTGATCAGGTTCTTGACGAGGAGGAAGCCGTTCTCGTGGTAGGCGGCGAGGTCGTCGGGGCCGAGGGGTTCGTTCATGGCCTCGACCGTAGGCGTGGGGACCGGGCCGGGCCGAGGGGCGATACGGACGGCCCGGTGGGTAATCCGGACATCGGCCCGCGCGTTCAGGTCCCTTTCGCCGGGCGGCGGCCGAGCAGGCGGGGGTGCTCCCGAGGCGGGGAGCGCCCCGCCTCGATGTCCGGGCAGCGTCACCTCGATGCCCTGGCACCCCAACTGGCTTGTGGCGCAGACGAATCCGTGCGCGTCCGTCCTCTTGTCAAAGGTTAGTGATGTTTCCTAACTTGATGTCATGTCCGATACCTCACTGCACTCCCGGCGCGACCTCCTGCGCGTGAGCGCGGCGGGCGGTGCCGCCTTCGCCGCGGGCGGCCTCCTGCTGCCCGGCGCCGCCCAGGCCGCCCCCCGCCCGACCGCCCTCGACACCCCGACCGTCCCCGCACCCCGCAGCGACCGGACCGCCGGGTCCGCGCTGCGCCCCTTCGGCCGGCACCTGGCCTTCGGGGCCGACCCCTCCCAGCAGGTCGTCGTCTCCTGGCAGGTGCCGGGCGCGGTGACCGCCCCCTTCGTCCGGATCGGCCTCCAGCCCGGCGACTTCGGCTCCCCGATCGCCGCCGAGGTCCGCACCCTGGTCAGCAAGCTGTCCTGGCAGCACCCGGTCGAGGACCAGCCCCTGGTCAAGCCCACCACCGTCACCCAGTACTACCTGCACGCGCAGGTGGACCAGCTGATCCCGGACACCACGTACTACTACGTCGTCGGCCACCAGGGCTACGACCCCGCGGGGCAGCGCGCCCGGCTCGGCGACGTGGCGAGCTTCCGCACCGCGCCCGCCCCCGGGCGCGGCACCGGGTTCACCTTCACGGCCTTCGGCGACCAGGGCGTCGGGTACAACGCGGCCGCCACCGCCAACCTGATCGCCGGCCTCGACCCCGCCTTCCACCTCCACATGGGCGACCTCTCGTACGCCAACAGCGGCGGCAGCGGCAAGACCAGCGACCCCTACGACGCCCGCCTGTGGGACTCCTTCTTCGTGCAGAACGAACCCGTCGCCGCCCGGACCCCGTGGATGATGGCGATCGGCAACCACGAGATGGAGGCCTGGTACGGGGCCGACGGCTACGGGGGCGTCCGCGCCCGGTTCACGATGCCCGACAACGCCTGGGCGCAGTCCACCGGCATCTACTCGTGGCGCTGCCAGAACGTCGGCCTGATCAGCCTCGACGGCAACGACATCTGCTACAACACCGCGGCCAACCTGAACTACACCAAGGGCAAGCAGAAGAAGTGGCTGGAGAGCCGGCTCGCCGCGCTCCGCGCCGACACCACCATCGACTTCGTCGTCGTCTACCTGCACCAGTGCACGTACTCCACCTGCCACGACAACGGGGCCGAACTCGGCGCGCAGCAGGACTGGGCCCCGCTGTTCGACAAGTACCAGGTGGACCTGGTGCTCAGCGGCCACAACCACGTCTACGAGCGGACCGACCCCATCCGCTCCGGCAAGCCCACCCGCAAGGTCGCCTCCGGAGACACCGTCAATCCGCTGAAGGACGGCACGACGTACGTCGTCGCGGGCGGCGGTGGCGGTGGGGTCTACTCCTTCCCCGTCGCCGACACCTACCTCGGGCACGAGACGAAGAACGACTCCCCCGTGCCGATGGTGGTCGCCGATCCGACGGGCCACAACCAGACCGTCAAGGTCACCTGGTCCAGGGTCCGTTACACCGGTTACTGCCTGGTGGCGGTCGACGTGACGCCCGCCGCCGCCGGCAAGCCGGCCCGCATGGCGGTGCGCTCGATCACCGAGGACGGCACCGCCGTGGACCAGTTCACCGTGCAACGCGGCTGACCCGGCCCGCGCCCGCGCCCGGACGGTCTGCTCCCCGCCGACCGGGCCGGGCGCGGCGGCGGGCCGGCGGGGTGCGCGTCAGCGGTCCGTGGTGACGGTGAAGCCCTCCGGGGCGCGCAGGTCGACGGCCCCGGTGTGGTCGGTGGACACCTCGATCGGCAGGCCCGCCACCGTCAGGCCGGTGAACGTCAGCGACTCGTAGCCGGCCGGGAGTTGGGCCCGCACCCGGAGCCGCCGGTTGGGGGCGTCGGCCTCCAGGCCGAGCAGTGCCTGCACCACCTGGACGGAGGCCGCGGCGGCCCAGGCCTGCGGGCGGCAGGAAGCCGGGTAGGGGACGGGGCGGGCGACCTCGGCGCGCGGGTAGCCGCCGAAGAGTTCGGGCAGGCGGTGGTCGAAGGCCGCCGCCGCGCGGACCAGGCCGGCGGCCAGCGGCGCGGCGGCGTCGTGCAGCCCGGCGCGGGCGAGGCCGTGGACGGCGATGGCGCTGTCGTGCGGCCAGACCGAACCGGTGTGGTAGCCGAGCGGGTTGAACCCGGCCGCGGCGGCGTCCAGGGTGCGCAGCCCGAAGCCGCTGTCCATGCCGGGGGCGGTGAGCCGGCCGGCGACCAGGGCGCTCTCCTGCGGGTCGAGCAGGCCGGTGCCGAGCAGGTGGCCCATGTTGGAGGCGACCGAGTCGACCTTGTGCTTGCCGCCGTCGAGGGCGACCACCGGGTACGGGCCGTGCGCGTCCTCGGTCCAGAACCGGTCGCGGAAGCGCAGCCGCAGCTCCTCCGCCCACTGCCGCCAGCGGTCGGCGCCGGGCCGGCCGAAGGCCTCCAGCAGGGCGGCGGAGGCGACGGCGGCCTCGTAGGCGTAGGCCTGGACCTCGCTGAGCGCGATGGGGGCGTCGGCGATCCGGCCGTCGCGGAAGCGGATGCTGTCGGAGGAGTCCTTCCAGCCCTGGTTGGAGAGCCCCTTGCCGGAGCTGTCGACGTACTCCAGGAAGCCGTCGCCGTCCGCGTCGGCGTGGTCGGCCAGCCAGGCGAGGGCGGCCTCGGCGTGCGGCAGCAGGTCCTCGACCTGGTCCTCGGGCATGCCCCAGCGCCAGGCGTCGTGCAGCAGGGTGAGCCACAGCGGGGTGGCGTCGGCCGTGCCGAAGTAGCAGGGCGGCAGGTGGGAGCCGTTGTCGAGGTGCTGCTCGTCGCGGCGGACCTCGTGGAGGATCTTGCCGGGCTGCTCCTCGGTGGCCGGGTCGAGGGCGCGGCCCTGGCGGCGGGCCAGGGTGCGCAGTGTGCCGGCGGCGAGTTCGGTGCCGAGCGGGAGCATCATCCGGGCCGCCCAGAGGGAGTCGCGGCCGAACAGGGTGAGGAACCAGGGGGCCCCGGCGCCGAGGAAGTGGTCGGCGGGCTCCAGCGGGTCGGTGAGCAGGAGGCCGCGCAGGTCGTGGTGGGAGCGGGCGATCCAGTGCGCGAGGTGGTGGTCACGGCCGGTGATCGCGGGGGTGCGCCACGGGGCGGCGCCGGCGGCCGGGGCGGGGAAGAGGTCGCCGTCGCGGTGCTCGGCGGTGCACTCCAGGACAGCCTGCCAGCTCTGGCCGGGGGCGAGTTCGAGGTCGAAGCCCAGGGTGCCGGTGTCGGCGGCGAGGTGGTCGGGCGCCGGCTCGACGGTGAGGGCGGCGCTGAGCGCGCCCTCGCTCCAGCGCAGGCCGTTCGGGCCGGCGGTGGGCGTGAGGGCCTGGGTCGCGCGGCCGGCCTTGACGGAGTCCATCGCGGCGAAGTCGCTCTCCGCGCGCAGGTCCAGGCGCAGGCGGGCGGTGAGGTCGCCCGCGTTGCGGACGGTGTAGCGCTCGACGAGGCGGCCGGGGTGCAGCTCCCGGCGGCGTTCCAGCGTGACGGCCGGGTCGGGGGTGAGCTCGGCGATGCCGCGCAGCACGGTGACGAAGGTGGTGCGCCCGTCCTCGCCGAGCGCGGTGGCGACGGGGGCGTTGGGGACCGCGGCGACGCCGGCCTCCAGGCGGGAGAGGATCCGGCGGTCCCCGTGGTAGAAGCCGTCCGCGCCTTCGCCGATCCGCCCGTCCGGGCGCGAGGCACAGAAGCTCGGGGCGGCCACGGAGAGCTGGGCGTCGTGCAGGAACGGCTGCAGGGCGATCGCTGACATGGTCTCTTCATCCTCGTTTTGGGGCTTGACAGTTGCTTCCACTCGGGCGCAACCTTTCTGCCATTGGAGCGTTCCAAGACATTAACCCCACTGGTGGGGATGATGGAACCCCGTATTGGAACGCTCCAAGATCTTGTCAATGAAGACAGAACCTAGGATCGCCGTCATGCATGCACACTCATCGCCCCGGCCCAGGACAGGGTCCGCCGCGACCCTCGAAATGGTCGCCGCCCGGGCCGGCGTGGGCCGTCAGACGGTGTCCAACGCGATCAACTCGCCCGAGCTGCTGCGCCCGCAGACGCTGGAGCGGGTCCAGCGCGCGATCGACGAGCTCGGCTACCGCCCGCACCGGGCCGCGCAGGCGCTCAAGACCAGGGCCAGCCGGCTGATCGGCTACGGCATCCGCTCCAGCAGCACCGGCGTCCCGACCCCGGTCCTGGACCAGTTCCTGCACTCGCTCTCCGAGGCCGCCGACCAGGCCGGCTACCGGGTGGTGCTGTTCGCCGTCGCCCCCGGGGACGACGAACTCACCAGCTACCAGCAGCTGCTCGACGAGCACGGCGCGGACGGCTTCGTCCTCAGCGGCACCGACCGCGGCGACCGCCGCCAGGGCTGGCTGCACGAACGCGGCGTCCCGTACGTCGCCTTCGGTCGCACCTGGTCCGGCCGGGACGTCGGCGACTGGGTCGACGTCGACGGCTCCGCCGGGACTTCGGCCGCCGTCCGGCACCTGGCCGGGCTCGGCCACCGCAAGATCGGCTTCCTCGGCTGGCCGAAGGGCTCCGGCGTCGGCGACGACCGCGCCCGCGGCTGGCAGAGCGCGATGCGCGAACTGGGCCTGCCCGCCCGGGGCCGCCGGGCCGAGAGCCCGGACGACCAGGCGAGCGCCACCGAGGCCGCCGAACGGCTGCTCGCGACCGGCGCGACCGCGGTCGTGACCGCCAGCGACACCCTGGCGCTCGGCTGGTACCAGGCGCTGCGCCGCGACGGCCGCACCCCCGGCCCGGACGCGGCCGTCATCGGCTTCGACGACTCGCCGATCGCCCCCCTGCTGTTCCCGTCACTGTCCAGCCTCGCCCAACCGCTCGACGCGGTCGGCCGCGAGTGCATGCGGCTGCTGCTGGAACGCCTCGGCGACCACCACCGGCCGACCGAACACGTGCTCCTGGAACCGGAGCTGGTCCTGCGCGAAAGCGTCTGACCGCCGCTCCCCCCGAACCATCTCCTCCCACTCCCCCCACCCACCCTCGCAAGGAGATCCCGCATGGCCACCTCCCGCACCCTCGCCGCGGCAGCCGTCTGCGCGGCCGTCACCCTCGGCGCCGTCACCGGCTGCTCCTCCTCCGGCGGCTTCGGCGACTCACCGGCCAAGCAGTCCTCCGGCGGCAACCAGAGCCTGACGGTACTGATCGCCACCTCCGGCGAGTCCGAGACGGCCGCGGTCAAGGCCGCCACGGCCGACTGGGCCAAGAAGACCGGCAACACCGTCACCGTGCAGATCGCCAGCGACATCAACCAGCAGCTCGGCCAGGCCTTCGCCGGCGGCAACCCGCCGGACCTCTTCTACGTCAACTCCGACCAGTTCGCGAACTACGCCAAGGGCGGCTCGCTGTACGCCTACGGCGACCAGATCCCGGACACCGCCGACTTCTCCGAGCCGCTGCGCAAGGCCTTCAGCTACGACGGCAAGCTCACCTGCCTGCCCAAGGACACCTCCACCCTGGGCCTGGCGATCAACACCACGCTGTGGCAGCAGGCCGGCCTGACCGAGGCCGACTACCCGACCAGCTGGCAGCAGCTCTCCGACGACGCCGCCAAGCTCACCAAGGACGGCGTGACCGGCCTGGTGACCGCCCCCGACTACCAGCGGCTCGGCGCCCTGCTGAAGGAGGCCGGCGGCTGGATCACCAACCCCGAGCAGACCGCGATGACCGCCGACAGCCCGGCCAACAAGCAGGCGCTGGAGTACGTGCAGTCGATGATGAAGGCCGGCTCGGCCAAGTACGTCGCCGAGGTGGACGCCGGCTGGGGCGGCGAGGCGCTCGGCAAGGGCAAGGCCGCGATGACCATCGAGGGCAACTGGCTCAAGGGCGCGATGGCCAAGGACTACCCGAACGTCCAGTACAAGGTGCTCCCGCTGCCCGCCGGCCCGGCCGGCCCCGGCACCCTCGCCTTCAGCAACTGCTGGGGCATCGCCGCCAAGAGCCAGCACCAGGCCGCCGGGGTCGACCTGGTCAAGCACCTCGCCTCCGCCGACCAGCAGCTGGAGTTCGCCCAGGCCTTCGGCGTGATGCCCTCGCGCACCAGCGCGCTGAGCGCCTACGCCCAGAAGTACCCCGAGTCCAAGGCCTGGGTCGACGGCGTCGCCGACGCCCAGGCGCCGGTCACCATCGCCGGGTTCACCAAGGTGCTCACCCAGTTCAACACCGACCTCCAGTCGCTGAAGACGGGCGACCCGGCGGCCATCCTGGCCACCCTCCAGCGCAACGGCGAGCAGGCCATCAAGAATGCCAAGTAACAGCTCCACCGGCACGACACGCCGGCGCAGCCTGCGCGAGGGAGCATGGGGCTGGCTGTTCGCCGGCCCCATGGTCCTGGTCCTCGGCCTCTTCATGGTCCTGCCGATCGGGATGGCCCTGTGGGTCAGCCTGCTGCACTGGGACGGCCAGTCCAACCCGTTCAGCGGCAGCGCGGACTTCATCGGCCTGGACAACTACCGCCGGCTGTTCGCCGAGGACGGCCTGGACCGCACGCTGTTCGCCACCTCGATGCGCAACACGCTGTACTACGTCCTGCTGACGGTGCCGCTGCAGACGGTGCTGGCGCTGCTGCTCGCCATCCTCGTCAACCAGCGGATGCTGCGCGGCCGCGGCGCCCTGCGCACGGTGTTCTACTTCCCGTCCGTCACCAGCTCGATCGCGATCTCGACGGTCTTCCTGTTCCTCTTCCAGGGCAGCGGCGCCGTCAACCGGATGCTGGGCTGGCTCGGGGTCAAGGGGCCGAACTGGTTCGCCGACCCGCGCGGGGTGATCTGGCTGGTGCTCGGCTGGTTCGGCCTGGACCAGCCCGCCCCGGGCACCGGCGGCCCGCTCGGGCTGTCCTGGTCGGAGTGGTTCGCCGGGCCCTCGGTCGCGATGTGCACGCTGATCCTGATGGCGGTGTGGACCACCTCCGGCACCTTCATGCTGATCTTCCTCGCCGCCCTCCAGGACATCCCGCGCGAACTGGAGGAGGCCGCCGCGCTCGACGGCGTCAACCGCCGCCAGCTGCTGCGCCACGTCACCCTGCCCGCGCTGCGGCCCGTCCTGTTCCTGGTGCTGACCCTCGGCCTGATCTCCACCTGGCAGGTCTTCGACCAGGTGTACGTGATGGGCAAGGGCGCGCCCGGCAACACCACCCTCACGCCCGCCTACCTGTCCTACTCGGCCGGCTTCGACAACGCCGACTTCGGGCAGGGCGCCGCCATCGCGTTCGTCCTGCTCGGCCTGATCCTGCTGCTCACCGCCGTCCAGCGGTGGGTCCTGCGGGAGCGGGACGGCAAGCCCCGCCGCAGCCCGAAGGGAGCCCGCCGTGCCGCACGCTGACCGCAAGGCCACCGTGGACAAGCCGATCCTCGGCCGCTTCCCCCGGCCGCTGCGGATCCTCGGGTACGCCGTCCTGCTCGGCTTCGCACTGCTCTACCTGCTGCCGTTCCTGCTGCAACTGGTGAACAGCTTCAAGACCGACCCGGACGCGGCCGCCAACCCGATGTCGGTACTGCCCGACGGCGGCACCCTGGCCTCCTACCGGCGGCTGTTCGGCCTGGCGGAGGGCGTCGAGAACATCCCGTTCCTGCGCTGGCTGGGCAACAGCGTGCTGGTGACCGTCCTGGTGACGGCCGGCCGGGTGCTGTTCGACTCGATGGCGGGCTACGCGCTGGCCCGGATCAGGTTCCCGGGCCGCCGGCTGCTGTTCGCCTTCGTGCTGGCCGTGATGGCGGTGCCGGGCGTGGTGCTGCTGATCCCGAAGTTCCTGGTGCTGAAGAGCTTCGGCATGTTCGACAGCTACACCGGCATGATCCTGCCGCTGCTGGTCGACGCCGCCGGGATCTTCATCATGAAGCAGTTCTTCGAGTCGGTGCCGCGCGAGATCGAGGAGGCGGCGCGGATCGACGGCGCCGGGACGTTCCGGATCTTCTGGTCCGTCGTCCTGCCGATGTCCCGGCCCTCGCTGATCACGCTCACCGTGCTCTCCTTCCAGGGCTCCTGGAACGAGTTCACGCACTTCCTGGTCTCCACCCAGTCCAGCGAGCACGACACCCTCACCACCGGTCTGGCGCACTTCGTCTCCGGCGGCCTCGGCTCCGGGACGCAGTACCCGCTCAAGCTGGCGGCGGCGCTGGTCTCCACCCTCCCGGTGGCGATCCTGTTCTTCTGCTTCCAGCGCCACTTCGTGCGCGGCGCCAACTCGGGCTCGCTCAAGGAGTGAGCCCGGCCCGGCCAGTACACCCCCTCTGCCGAACCTTCCTGTGAACCCTTCTTGGAGAACCACGTGCCCGCCCGTATCGAGGACTACGCGCTGATCGGCGACATGCAGACCGCCGCCCTGGTCGGCAGGGACGGCGCCGTCGACTGGCTGTGCCTGCCCCGCTTCGACTCCCCGGCCGTCTTCGCCGGCCTGCTGGGCACGGACGAGCACGGCTTCTGGCGGATCGCCCCCGGTGACGCCCCGCCCGCCCACCGGCGGCGCTACCGGGGCGACTCGCTCATCCTGGAACAGGAGTGGGACACCGCCGGGGGCACCGTCCGGGTGATCGACTTCATGCCGCCGCGCGGCACGGCGGCCCCGCAGCTGATCCGGATCGTCGAGGGCGTCTCCGGCACCGTCCGGATGCGCTCGGCCCTGCGGATGCGCTTCTCGTACGGGCGCATCGTGCCCTGGGTGCACAAGGTCACGGACGGCACGGGCACCCGCACCGTCGCCGTGGCCGGGCCCGACTCGGTGTGGCTGGACGGCGAGTCCGAGACCTACGGACGCGACCTGACCACCTACGCCGACTTCACCGTCACCGCCGGCGAACGGATCGCCTTCGCCCTGACCTGGCAGGCCTCCCACCTCGGCGCGCCCGACCGGCCGGACGCCGAGCAGGCACTCGCCGCCACCGAGGAGTTCTGGCGCGACTGGGCCGCGCAGTGCACCTACCAGGGCCCCTACCGCGAGGCCGTGATCCGCTCCCTGATCACCCTCAAGGGCCTCACCTACGCCCCCACCGGCGGCATCGTCGCCGCCCCCACCACCTCGCTGCCCGAGGACATCGGCGGCGTCCGCAACTGGGACTACCGCTACACCTGGCTGCGCGACGCCACCATCACGCTCTCCTCGCTGCTGCGCACCGGCTACCGCGACGAGGCCAAGGCCTGGCGCGAGTGGCTGCTGCGCGCCGTCGCCGGCGACCCGGAGAACCTCCAGATCATGTACGGCATCGCCGGCGAACGGGAGCTGGTGGAGACCGAACTCGACTGGCTGCCCGGCTACGAGGGCTCCCGCCCCGTCCGAATCGGCAACGGCGCCGCCGGGCAGCTCCAGCTCGACGTCTACGGCGAGGTCGTCGAGGCCCTGCACCTCGCCCAGCACACCGGCCTGGCCCGCAACGACCACGCCCACCTGCTGCAACTGCGGCTGATCTCCTGGCTGGAGGAGCACTGGCAGGAGCCGGACGAGGGCATCTGGGAGGTCCGCGGCCCGCGCCGGCACTTCGTCCACTCCAAGGTGATGGCCTGGGTCGCCGTCGACCGGACGGTCCAGCTGCTGGAGCAGACCGACTGCGAGGGGCCGCTGGAGCGCTGGCGCGCCCTGCGCGACACCATCCACGAGGACGTCTGCACCCACGGCTACGACCCGGAGCGCAACACCTTCACCCAGTCCTACGGCTCCCAGGAACTCGACGCCTCGCTGCTGCTCATCCCCCAGGTCGGCTTCCTGCCGCCGGACGACAAGCGCGTCATCGGCACCGTCGAGGCGATCCAGCGCGAACTGTCCACCGAGGACGGCTTCGTGCTGCGCTACCCCACGAGCGGCGGGGTGGACGGCCTGCCGGGCGACGAAGGCGCCTTCCTGGCCTGCTCGTTCTGGCTGGCCGACGCCCTCGCGATGATCGGCCGGACGGACGAGGCGCACCAGCTGTTCGACAAGCTGCTGTCCATCCGCAACGACCTCGGGCTCCTGGCGGAGGAGTGGGACCCGCGGCTCAAGCGCCAGGTCGGCAACTTCCCGCAGGCCTTCAGCCACGTCCCGCTGATCGACACCGCGTTGCGCCTCGGCCGGGGCTGAGTACCGGGGCCCGTCCGTGGTGGCGGTCAGCCCGGCTGTCCGGCCCGGCCGCCACCACCGTCCCCGTCCTGCTCCTTTGCCCAGGCGACCGCCCACTCGTCGAGCGGGCGCAGGGCGTGGCCGAGGGCTTCTCCCAGCCGGGTGAGCTGATAGCCGTCGGCCGACGGGGCGACGAGGCCGCCCGACGTGAGTTCACGGAGCCGCTGGTAGAGGACGCTCGACGACAGGCCCTCGCACCGTGCGAGCAGGGCGCGGGCCCCGAGCGGGCCGGCGCGCAGCTCCCAGAGGAGGCGCAGGGCCCAGCGGCGTCCGAACAGGTCCATCGCGGCCATGATCGGCCGGCCGGTCGTCGAGCCGCGGACCGGCTCCCCCGGGCGTGGTGTCGGCATAGCTCCCCTTGCGTTTCGTTATTCGAAACATTAACATCCCCCTTGCTGTTTCTGATTCCGAAACATCCGGAACGAGCGCAACGGGAGAGCCCATGCCGCGGATAGCCCCGCTGGAGCCGCCGTACACCGACCAGGCCGCCGCGCGACTCGCGCGCATGACGCCCGAGGGGGCCGCGCCGATCGGCCTGTTCCGCCTGTTCGCCAGGAACCCGCCGATGGCCGACGCCATGCACGGGTGGGGCCGCTACGAGCTGGGCCGGCGGCTGAGCCTGACCATGCGCGAGCGCGAGATCGTCATCGACCGGACGTGCGCGCTGTGCGGCTGCGAGTACGAATGGGGGGTCCACGTGATGACGTTCGCCGAGCGGGTCGGCCTCACCCCCGCGCAGACGGCGTCACTGGTCCACGGCGGAGCCGCCGACGCGTGCTGGACGTCCGAACGGGAACGGCTGCTCATCCTCGCCGTCGACGCGCTGCACGCGGACTCCGACATCGACGACGCGCTGTGGGCGCGACTCACACCGGTCTTCGACGACGGCCAGTTGCTCGACCTGCTCCTGCTGTGCGGCTGGTACCACGCCGTCAGCTTCGCCGCGCGGACCGCGCGGGTGCCGTACGAGCCCGGCGCACCCCGTTTCGCCGACGTCGCCCCGGTGCCCGCCGAGCCCCGCCTCCCCCGAAAATAATCGGCCACCCCCTTGCTGATGATGTGATCAAATGTGTAAGCACTGTGGCGCTTGACGCCACCGGGGAGGGACTGGTCCGACCATGCGGTCAGGCCCCGTTACACAGGAGACGTACCATCAACACCGCCATTCGCCGGGCCGCACGCGGAACCGTTCCCGTCGCCGTCACCGCATCCGTGCTCGCCGCCGGCCTGGCCGCCTGCGGCACCGTCGAGCAGCTGTCCGCCGCGCAGAAGGTGTCCAAGGCCTTCACCAAGGTCGGCGAGGGCAAGGCCGCCGGCCTCACGTTCTCCGTGGACGCCACCCCCGAACAGATCACCGCCTTCGGCGCGGCCACCGGCGACAAGGTCGACCCGAAGACCGCCGACGCCGTGTCCGGGCTGAACTTCTCCGTCGCGATATCCGCCGACAAGCCGCTGAAGGACCTCGACACCTTCAAGAACACGCAAAGCAACAGTGCCGACAAGGACCTGACGCTCGACAAGTCGGTGCGCCTGTCCTACGTGCTCTCCGACCGGAAGGGCACCGCGCTGCTGGAGTACCGCCAGGTCGACGCCAAGGCGTTCCTGCGGGCCGACGCCAAGGCCCTGGTGAAGCTGCTCGGCGAGGACCCTTCAGAGGTCGACGCCATCAGCAGCGGCATGCCCGCCGAACTGAAGCCGATCAAGGACGTGCTGGCCGGCAAGTGGGTCTCCTTCGACCTGCAGAAGCTCGCCGACGACGCCAAGAAGTTCGACGGCGCCAAGGCCACCCCGAGCGCACAGCCCTCGCTGGACCCGGAGTCCGCCAAGCAGCTGACCAACTCCCTCAAGGACGTGCTGTCCCGCACCGTCACCTTCGAGGACAAGGGCAAGAAGGACGGCGCCGAGCACATCTGGATGAGCGCCCCGGGCCGCCAGCTGGCCGACGAGCTGCTGAAGGCCCTCAAGCCGCTGGCCACCAAGCTCCCCGAGCAGTTCGGGAAGCTCCCCACCTCCGTCCCGAGCACCGTGCGCGAGGACAAGGTCGGCGTCGACCTCTACCTGAAGGACGGCAAGCTCTCCGCCGCCACCTTCGACCTCGCCCAGCTGGAGGCGAAGGCCGGACCGGGCGTCAACTTCCCGGTGAAGCTCGCCTTCAACCAGAACGCCCCGACCGTCGAGGCCCCCGCCGGCGCCACCGCGCTGACCAGCGACGACATCCAGAGCGCGATGATCACCCTCATCGCCTCCGGCGCCACCAGCGGGAACAAGGGCGGCCCCGCCCCGACCACCCCGGCGCTCACCCCCGGCAAGCCCCTGACCCCCGCCCAGTCCGAGGAGTTGAAGGCCCTCGGCCTGCCGCCGGCGCAGCAGGAGGTGTTCAGCAAGCTCGGCATGGGCTACGAGGACATGAAGAGCCTCGCCCAGGAGGGCTGATCCCGCCCCTCCCCCACGGCGCCCGGCCGGCCGCGACAGCGGCGGGCCGGGCGCCGCTGTTCGACGCCGCAGTCGGAGCCCCGACCGCCCGGATCACCGGCGCGCGAGTCGGCGCCCCGACCGCCCGGATCACCGGCGCGCGAGATGGACGGTCAGGTCGGCCGCGACCTCGACCGTCTCGGGCAGCACCCGCGTGATCGCCTCGAAGGCCTCCCGCCGCTCCGGAGGCGGCAGTTGGAGGTACGCCGAGACGGTCGACAGGTGACCGAGGTAGTACGGGGCGCTCACGCGCAAGCGCCGCCGGATGACGGACTGCCGGACGTCACGGAACAGCCGGGACCGCTCCAACTCCGTGCCCGGCCACTGCAGTTCCTCCTCGGGAGCGGTCCCGTCCGGAGACGGGACGTCGTCGCTCTCCAGGAACGGCGCCCGGGCCGCCCGCACGGCTTCCTCGACGGCCGGGTCGGCCAGCCGGAACGGCCCGCCGAAGTTGGCGAACACGCCGCCCGGCTCCAGCAGCGCGGCCACCCGCGACCACCGGCCCTCCGGGCGCGTCCAGTGCAGGGCCGCCGCCGCGTAGACCAGCCCGTACGTCCCGCCCGGCCGCAGGTCCTCGAACGCGGCCCGGACGGTCCGCACGTTCGGGGGCGCCGTTCTGCGCAGTTCGGCGAGCATGGCCGCGTCGGGCTCCGTCGCCGTGACGTCGACCCCGTGCCCGGCGAACAGCCGGGTCGCCTTGCCGGTGCCCGCACCGATCTCCAGGGCCGTCCGCACCGGCCGGCCCGCGTACGCCGCCACCGTGCCGAAGAGTTCGTCGGGGTACCCCGGCCGGAAACGTTCGTAGGCTTCGGCGATCGCGCCGAAGCTCAGTGCGCGAGCAGACATGCCGAGCATCCTGACACGCCGCGGCGGGCCGCGCCCGGGTTCTCCCCCGCCGCACCGCGCCCGGAGGAGTGGTACGGGTCCGGAATCAGCCGGTTGTCGGTAATGAACGATTGTGTTCCCTACACCTCGGGGATACTGCCGGTGTCAGTGGACGGACCCGCCCCTCACCGTCGTTCGCTCCCGAGCCATTGGGGGACCTGCCATGGTCACCTCGCGCGCCCTGGCCCCGGCGCCGCCCGCACCCGCACGCCGCGGCCAGCACCCGGGGACAGCCCTCACCGTCATCGCGGCCACGCAGCTCATGGTGGTCCTCGACGTCACGATCGTGAACATCGCCCTGCCGCACATCCAGCAGGCGCTGAGGTTCAACACCACCGACCTGTCCTGGGTCGTCAACGCCTACACCCTCACCTTCGGCGGGCTCCTGCTGCTGGGCGGGCGGATGGGCGACATCCTCGGGCGCCGACGCGTGTTCGTCGCCGGGGTCCTGATCTTCAGCCTCGCCTCACTGCTCGGCGGCGTCGCGCAGTCCTCCGGCTGGCTGCTGGCCGCGCGCGCACTCCAGGGCCTGGGCGCGGCGATCGCCTCGCCGACCGCGCTCGCCCTGATCGCGACCAACTTCCCGGAGGGCCCGGCCCGCAACCGCGCCTTCGGCGTGTACTCGGCCGTCGCCGGGGCGGGCGGCGCCGTCGGCCTGCTCGCCGGCGGGATCCTGACCTCCTGGCTGTCCTGGCGGTGGGTGCTGTTCGTCAACGTGCCGATCGGCATCGCGATCGCGCTGCTGGCGCCGCTCTACATCAACGAGTCCGAGCGGCACCCCGGACGCTTCGACCTGACCGGCGCGTTCGCCGCCACCGCGGGCATGGTCTCGCTGGTCTTCGGCTTCATCCGGGCCTCCGACCACGGCTGGACCGACTCCGTGACGCTCACCTCGTTCGGCCTCGCCGCGCTGCTGCTGGCGGCCTTCCTGTTCCACGAGCGGCGGGCGCCGCAGCCGATCACCCCGCTGCACCTGTTCCGCGACCGCAACCGCTCCGGCGCCTACGGGCTGCTGCTCTGCGTGGCCGCGACCATGTTCAGCATCTTCTTCTTCATGACCCTGTTCGTGCAGGACGTCCTCGGGCTCAGCCCGCTGCGGGCCGGCTTCGCCTTCCTGCCGATCAGCGCCGCGAGCGTCGTCGCCGCCCAGTTCGCCGCCCGCAACCAGCTGCGGTACGGGCGCAGGCCGTTCCTGGTGGTGGGCTCGCTGCTGGTGGCGGGCGGGGCGTTCTGGGCCACCCGGCTCGACGCCCACAGCGGCTACCTGACCGGGGTCCTCGGCCCGACCCTGCTGTTCGGCCTCGGGATGGGCTCGATCTTCGTCCCGGCCACGCTGACGGTGGTCTCCCGGGTCGCCCCGCACGAGACCGGTGCGGCCACCGGCATGCTCAACACCACCCAGCAGGTCGGCGGCTCGCTGGGGCTGTCGATCCTGGTCACGGTCTACGGCACGGCCAGTCGCAACGAGGCCGGCCGGCAGGTCGGCGCGTTCCTGCGGCAGGCCACCCCGCAGCAGGCGGCCCAGTTCCGGGCCACCGGGAAGCTGCCGGCGCCGTACTCCTCCGAGGTGCTGGTGCACGGCATCTCCAGGGCGTTCGACATGGGCCTGGCCTTCGCCGTGCTCGCGGCGCTGATCGCCCTGTTCGTCATCAGGGCCGACCGGGAGGCGCCGCCCGTCAGCCCTTCGGGGGACGTCACTTGACAGGGCGTCCGGGCATCGCCGACAGTCCATCTTGCAATGGTTTTCATCTTCGATAACCAGACTCCGCGAAAGAGGACACCCATGTCGCTCGACGTCTCCCCCGCCCTCCTCGCCCAGGCCGAGCACGGCCGGGTCAACCAGGCCGACTTCCTCGACACCGTCCGCGCCTCCCTCCCCTACGCCTACCAGGTCGTCGCCGGGCTCAGCACCGAACTCAGCGCCACCGAGGACGAGTTCACCACCGACAACACCACGCCCACCGACGAGGAGCGCGCCCAGCTGCTGCGCGCGCTCGCCAGCAACGCCATCCGCGGCAGCCTGGAGGACCACTTCGGCGTCAAGCTCGCCTTCGTCAACTGCCACCGCGTCGGCGCCTTCCGCCCCGGCACCGAGGACGGCGACGCCTACCGCGAGTTCACCTCGCTGCACAACCAGATCCGCAACCAGAGCCCGGAGCTGCGCAGCTGCTGACCCTCCCGGAGGCGCGGCGGGCCCCCGTCGGGGGAGGGGGCCCGCCGCGCCCCGTACCGGGTCGGTGTTGAGGCGGGATTGCGCCGTGTTGCGCGCGGATGTCCGATCCCGCGCCGATCTTGTGGGGACGCGAGCCGCCTGCGTACGTTCGACGGGCACCGCCCGCCCGGCCCTCCCGGGGCCGCCTCACACCACCCGGAGCCACCCACCATGTCGCCGACCCCACGACCGCTGCGGAAACTCGGCTTCCTGACCATCGGACTGTTCGACGAGGCCGACCCGCGCCGGGGCCACGAGTCCACCCTCGACCTCATCACCCTCGGCGAGCAGCTCGGCTTCGACAGCGCCTGGCTGCGCCACCGCCACCTCCAGTACGGGATCTCCTCCCCCGTCGCCGTCCTCGCCGCCGCCTCCCAGCGCACCAGCCGCATCCACCTCGGCACCGCCGTCACCCCGCTCGGCTGGGAGAACCCGCTGCGCCTCGCCGAGGACCTCGCCACCGTCGACGTCCTGTCCGGCGGCCGCCTCAACCCGGGCTTCAGCGTCGGCCCGCCCACCCACTACGACCGGGTCCGCGGCGCGCTCCACCCCGACACCGGCGAGCACGAGGACTTCGGGACCGGCCGCGCCGAGCGCCTCCTCCGCCTCGTCCGCGGCGAACCCGCCTCCGACTTCGCCGGCACCGAGGGCATCGAGGTGTACTCCCGCCGGGTCCAGCCGCACTCCCCCGGCCTCGCCTCCCGGCTCTGGTACGGCGCCGGCAGCCTGCGCTCCGCCCGCTGGGCCGGCGAGCACGGGCTCAACCTGCTCACCAGCAGCATCGTCAAGACCGAGGGGGAGTCCGAGGACTTCGCCGAGATCCAGCGCACCCAGATCCGCGCCTTCCGCGCCCAGCACCCCGACGGCGAGCGCGCCCGCGTCTCCCAGGGCCTCGTCGTCATCCCCACCGACAGCGCCGGCCCCGAACAGCGCGCCAAGTACCAGGCGTACGCCCTCGCCCGCACCCCCCGCACCCTCGCCCCGCAGGGCCCGGCCCGGATGGTGTTCGCGCCCGACCTGGTCGGCCCGTCCGAGGAGATCGCCGAGCGGCTGCGCGCCCACGCCGGCTACCAGGAGGTCGACGAGGTCGCCTTCGCCCTGCCCTTCACCTTCGACCACCAGGACTACGTGCAGATCCTCACCGACCTCGCCACCCGCCTCGGCCCCGCCCTCGGCTGGCGGCCCTCGACCGGGCGCGGCTGACCCGGCGACCGGTCGGACGGCCGACGTCGGCGCGCCGGGCGGGCACTGGCCAGATGACTAAGCGCTTGCTTAGACTCGGGCGTCCAGTGCAGGCCCGCACGCCCCCAGGAGACGTCATGACCGCGACCAACCGTCAGATCCGCCTCGCCCGTCGGCCGGTCGGGGAGGTGCGGGCGGAGGACTGGGCACACGGGTCGGAGCCGGTGGGGGCGCCCGGGCCGGGGCAGTTCGTGGGGCGGACGCGGTACGTGTCGCTGGACCCGGCGATGCGCGGGTGGCTGGACGACCGGCCGTCCTACCTGCCGCCGGTCGGGCTGGGCGAGGTGATGCGGGCCGGCTCCGTGGTCGAGGTCGTCGAGTCCGACCACCCGAAGTTCCGTGTCGGCGACCACCTGGTCGGCAGCTTCGGCGTCCAGGAGTACGTGGTCTCGGACGGCAAGGGCGCGCTGAAGGTCGACCCCGCGCTCGCGCCGCTGTCGACGTACCTCGGCGCGCTCGGCATGCCCGGGATGACCGCCTACTTCGGGCTGCTGGACGTCGGGGCGCTCAAGGAGGGCGAGACCGTGGTGGTCTCGGGCGCCGCCGGGGCCGTCGGCAGCCTGGTCGGGCAGATCGCCAGGATCAAGGGCTGCCGGGTGGTCGGCATCGCGGGCGGCCCCGAGAAGTGCGCGCTGCTCACCGGGGAACTGGGTTTCGACGCGGCGATCGACTACCGCTCCGAGGACGTCCGCAAGGCGCTGCGCGACCACGCGCCCGACGGCATCGACGTGTACTTCGACAACGTCGGCGGGGACGTCCTGGACGCCGCGCTCACCCGGCTCGCGATGCACGCCCGGGTGGTGCTCTGCGGGGCGATCAGCCAGTACAACAACGAGACCGCCGTCCAGGGCCCGTCCAACTACCTGTCACTGCTGGTGCGGCGGGCCCGGATGGAGGGCTTCGTGGTGTTCGACTACGCGCGCCGCTACCCGGAGGCGGCCCGGGAGCTCGCGGGCTGGATCGCGGACGGCCGGATCAAGGTCAAGGAGCACGTGGTGGAGGGGACGGTGGACGACTTCCCGGCGGTCCTCGGGATGCTCTTCCGCGGGGAGAACACCGGCAAGCTGGTGCTGCGGCTGAGCTGATCCCGGCCCGGTGCGGCGGCGACGGGACGTCCGCCGCCGCACCGGGAGCGCTCAGAGCAGGCGCTTGATCTCGCCGCGTGCCCGGTAGAAGCCGCCCGAGGCGGACTCCCGCACCTCGGCGACCAGGTACCGCGCCCCGGCGACCCGGATGTCCTTCGGGAACTGCACCCGCCGGCCCTGGTCGAAGCCCGCCGACACCACCCGCACCCGCAGCCGGGCGCCGTCCTGCACGCACTCGACCTCGATCCCGCCGCCGGGCAGGCCGCCGGTGCCGACGACCACCGTCTCCAGGGCCGTGCCCGGCCGCACCGCCTCCCAGCCGGCGTCGCGCACCTCGGCGGTGGCCGGCAGGGTGCCGCCCTCGGCCGCCCGGACGGCCTGCTCGCTCGCGTCCAGGCAGGCGAGGGAGCCGTCGGTGGTCACCAGGTAGAGCCGGCCGTCCCGGTACTGCATGCTGTACGCCGAGCCGCAGCCGGTGGCGAGCTTCCACAGCCGGGTGCCGTCGGCGGCGAAGCAGTACACCGAGGAGTGGTTGTCCCCGGCGAAGACGTACTCGCCGTCCGGGGAGGCCGCGCAGGAGAACACGGCGGCGTCGCAGCGGTACGCGGCGACCTCGGAGCCGTCGGACTTGCGCAGCCGGTGCACCCAGCCGCGCCCGGTGCCGGCGAACACCTCGTCGGCCTCCTGCCAGCCGAACAGCACCTCGCCCTTCGTCGCGGTGTGCCACAGCTGGTCGCCGCCGCGCGCCGCGTAGCGGGCGACGCCGCGCGAGTGGCCGTGGTAGACGCCGTCCGCGTCGCAGCGCACCATCCAGCCGGAGCGGCCCTCGGCCTTACGGCGCCACTGGAACTCGTCCTCGTGGTCGACGGTGGTCAGCCCGCCGCGTTCGTCGGCGACGCCGAGGACGCCGTCGTGGATGTCGAGCCAGAAGATGTCCACGTCCTCGGCTATCTCGTACGCCACCCGGGGGACCTTGCCGCCCAGGTCGTACACCTTGCCGTCGTCGCAGCCCGCGTAGATCCACCAGTCGTCGGCGACGATGCACTTGACGCCGTCCGGCAGGCCGAACCGGGCGGTGACCTCGCCGTCGTGGGTGAGGGTGTAGACGTCGCCGCGCTCGTTGCCGACCCAGGCGTGCTCCTCGCCGACGAAGACGCCGAAGGCCGGCGAGCCGGAGCGGAACCGCCACAGCAGCGGCGCCTGGTTCGCCGTCGAACGGGTGCTGACGAGCTGCCGCCTGGTCACCGCCCGGCGCTGGCGCACGCCCTGGACGGCCGGCGCGTAGCCCTTGCGGACCTTCTCGCCGATCTTCTTGGCCGCCGACGCGGCGGCCTTCTCGGCGCTCGGGAAGCTGGTCGACTTGGCCTGCCCCTCCTCGCCGATCCGCCCGTAGCGGACCGTCACCGTACTGCCGGCGAGCCGCACCTCGTAGAACTTGTGCGCGCTCCCCTCCTCCTCGGACAGTTCGAGGTAGGTGACCTGCTCTTCCACGGCGACGGACACGACGAAGTCCCCTTTCGGGTTTTCGGGCAACGGAGACGGGTGGCGAGGCGGGGCCTGTTCGCGGCCCCGCTCACCGACAACACCCAACCTAAGGCGCGGCACTGACAGCACGCCCCACGGGGCCCTCCCGGAACCTCGCCTCCCACTTGTCGCCTCACGAACCATTCTTCCGCCGTACATCTGGTCGTCGCCCGCCGCGCACGGTAGGGATCGGGTGGCGTTGCTAGAACCGCAGCGCCCGAACTTTCTTGTCCGTGTTCAGACCGCCGGGCCACCAGCCCGAGCGGCCGTCAGGAGGAAGCTCATGCGGAGTACCCAGCGAGTCCGGCGCAGAGCGATAGCGGGGGCGTCCACCGCAGCCGTGGTGGGGGCGCTGCTGGCGCTGCCCGGCGGCGTCGCCCAGGCGGCGTCACCCGACGTGGTGATCAGCCAGGTGTACGGCGGGGGCGGCAACTCCGGTGCCCCGTACGCCAACGACTTCATCGAGCTGTACAACCGCGGCACCGCGCCGGTGTCCGTCACCGGCTGGACGGTGCAGTACGCCTCGGCGGGCGGCACGTCCTGGGGCCGGACGACGCTGTCCGGCACCATCGCGCCCGGGCGTTTCCTCCTGGTGCAGGAGGCCGCCGGGGCCGGAACGGGCGCGGCGCTGCCGACGCCGGACGCCACCGGGACCCTCAACCTGGCCGCGACCTCCGGCAAGGTCGCGCTGGTCACCAACGGCACCGCGCTGACCTGCGGTTCGGGCTGCGCGACGCAGCCCGGGGTGAAGGACCTGGTCGGCTACGGATCGAGCGCCAGCTCCGCCGAGGGCTCGCCGACCGGCAACCTGTCCAACTCCACCGCCGCCCTGCGCGTCGGCGGCGGCGCCACCGACACCGACAACAACGCGGCGGACTTCACCATCGGCGCCCCGACGCCGCGCAACTCCGCCTCCACCGGCGGCGGCACCACCACCGGCGCCCGGATCCACGACATCCAGGGCGCGGCCCGCACCTCCCCGCTGGCCGGCAGCGCCGTGAGCGCGGTGCCCGGCGTGGTCACCGCCGTCGGGCCCAACGGCTTCTGGTACCAGGACCCGCAGCCCGACAACGACCCCGGCACCAGCGAGGGCGTCTACGTCTACACCGCCGGCGCCCCCACCGTCGCGGTCGGCGACTCCGTCACGGTGAGCGCCACCGTCAGCCAGTACCGCCCCGGCGGCAGCGGCGGCACCACCAACCTGTCGATCACCGAACTCACCGCGCCCAGCGTCACGGTGCTCGCCCACAACGCGCCGCTGCCCGCGCCCACCCTGGTCGGCCCCGGCGGGCGGGTGCCCCCCGCGGCGGTGATCTCCAGCGTCGCCGGCGGGGACGTCGAGACCGCCGGAAACTACCAACCCGCCACCGACGGCCTGGACTTCTGGGCCTCGCTGGAGGGCATGCGGGTCGAGATCGACGACGCGGCCGTGGTCGGCCCCAGCAACAAGTACGGCGACCTCCCCGTCGTGCCCCAGGGCAGCACCACTCGCACCAACCGGGGCGGCATCCTGCTCCAGGCGAACGACGGCAACCCGGAGCGGGTGACCCTGGCGAACACGCTCGCGCCGACCCCGACCGCCAACGTCGGCGACACCCTGACCGGCGCGACCGTCGGCGTGCTCGACTACTCCTTCGGCAACTTCAAGCTCCAGGTCACCGCGACCCCGGCGGTCACCTCCGGCAACCTCGCCGCCGAGGTCACCGCCGCCCCGACGGCCGGCCAGCTCGCCGCCGCCACCTTCAACGTGGAGAACCTCTCCCCCGCCGACCCGCAGAGCAAGTTCGACGGCCTCGCGGCGGGCATCGTCACCAACCTGCGCTCGCCCGACCTCGTCGCCCTGGAGGAGATCCAGGACAACAGCGGCCCCACCGACGACGGCACCACCGCCCCCGACCAGACCCTCGCCAAGCTCACCGCCGCCATCTCGGCGGCCGGCGGCCCGGCCTACTCCTACCGCCAGATCAACCCGGTGGACGGCCAGGACGGCGGCCAGCCCGGCGGCAACATCCGCCAGGTGTTCCTGTTCCGCACCGACCGCGGCCTGAGCTTCACCGACCGCCCCGGCGCCGGCTCCACCACCGCCGACTCGGTCGTCAACAACGGCGGCACACCCCAACTCGCCTACTCCCCCGGCCGGATCGACCCGACCAACACGGCGTTCAACTCCAGCCGCAAGCCGCTCGCCGGTGAGTTCCGCTGGAACGGCAAGCCGGTCTTCGTGATCGCCAACCACTTCAACTCCAAGGGCGGCGACCAGCCCCTGTTCGGCCGCTACCAGCCGCCCGCGCACCCGTCCGAGACCCAGCGCCACAACCAGGCGACGGTGGTGAAGAACTTCACCGACCAGATCCTGGCGGTGGACCCGAACGCGGCGGTCATCGTGCTCGGCGACCTCAACGACTTCGAGTTCTCGCAGACCGCCGACATCCTCACCGCCGGCGGCTCGCTGACCGACCTGCCGCGCACCCTGCCGCTGCCCGAGCGCTACACCTACGTGTACGAGGGCAACTCCCAGGTGCTGGACCACATCCTCATCTCCGGCGCGCTGGCGGCGAAGCCGTACAGCTACGACGTCGTGCACATCAACAGCGAGTTCAGCACCCAGCTGAGCGACCACGACCCGCAGATCGTGCGGATCCCGCTGCCCTGACGCACGACACCGGCGCGGTGCCGGCCTCCCCCGGACGGGGAGGCCGGCACCGCGTTCGCCGTCCAGCCTCCGGCCACGGCGGCCAGCAGGGCGCGCAGGGCCTCGTCGAATCCTGACGGCCGCCCGCCCCAGGAGCCCTGGGGCGGACCGTGGACGGGACCGCGCCTCAGACCGGCCTCAGGGTCAGCGCGAACTGGGGCAGTGCGAGGAGCAGCACCGCGGTTCCGACCTCGATCCAGCGGTACTTCGCCCGGATGATCGCGCTGGTCCCGGCCAGCGAGGACAACAGCGCCCCCACCGGATCACGGCCCCCGCATTCGAAGGCGCGGCGCAGCCGCTCCACCCCCGCACCCGGCGCGATGTGCCCGAAGTAGGCCGGGCTGGTCGGAGCCTGCCGCTCGCCCTTCCGGTACCGGGGGACGAGGGCGGCCACGAAGCAGGCGACGGCCAGCAGCGCGCTCGCCACCGCGCTCCACCACAGGAACGGCACCGCCCAGGCCCGGGGCCCGGATCCGCCGCCGCTCCCACCCCCACCCCCACCCCCGCCCAGCGGGATGAACACCCCGAGGACCGCGCCGGTGAACGCCAGGAACACGGCGGCCTTGGCGTCGGCCCGGGTGAGCTCCATGCTGTTGGCGGTCACCAGGCGCTCGATCGCCGCCACCGCCGACGGGCTCGGGGCGGCGTCCGGTGCGGCGGTAGAAGCGGCGTCCGGTGCGGTCGGCGCCCGGCCGCCGGGTATGCCGGCGGCGGTCACACCGGGCTCCCGTTCGCCACGCCGCCCGCCCAGCCGTTGGCCTGCGAGCGGATCTTGACGAACTCCGGCCCGGCGCCCTGCGGCCCGGGGCCGGGCACCCGCCGTCCGAGCGCGATGAGGCGGTCGCGCAGCATCCGGGACAGCTCCTGCCGCTCCTGCTCGCTCAACTTGCCCAGCATCAGCGCCAGTTGGTCCTGCCAGGTGGTCTCACCCCGGAGCAGTTCGGCATGGCCGACCGCCCAGTCCAGGACCTCCCGGACCTGGTCCGGATGTCTGGCCAGCCAGAGCGCCGCGAGCGACACCGGGCCCTCCTGAACGGCCCGGCGGCAGAACGCGTACTCGTCCTCGCTCTTGTCCATCCAGTTGTAGGGCACATCGGCCCCGTCCGGCTCCCCGAGCCGCAGTTCGGCGTCGTGCTCCCGGGCGGACACGTCCGTGACGCGGTAGCCGAGGCCGCAGTGCGGCAGGAGGTGGGGCGTCGCGAGGTAGTGCATCAGCTCGGCCTCGGTCAGCCCGTGCCCGGCGGTGGCGAACTGCTCCTTGAGCTGACGCAGACGCTGTTCGAGGTCCTTGCGGACCGGCAACCAGCCCCGCACGGTCCGCGCCCGCACGGCGTTCACGGCGTCGTGCACCCACCACAGGACGTGGACGTCCACCGACTTCGTGCCGTACGGGGTCGACAGGCCGACCGCCCGGGTCCCGGACCGCTCGTCCAACTCGACCAGGTACGCCTCGTCGAATCCGCGCAGGCCGGCCCGGACGGCCACCGGGCCCTCCAGGTCCGGGTCCTCGTCGGCGCGGGCGCGGCGGCGGTGCCCCACCTGGTGGTAGAGCCCGTCCCGGTCCAGCAGGACGAGCGCGCGGTCGCGCCGCCCGGACCAGCGGTGGCGCAGGATCTCCCGCCACGGCGCCTGGGTGGCGCGGGCGTAGACGGGCGGGTCGCTGTCGGCGGTCATCGGGCTCCTCCATCGGCGGGGGCGGGACGGTACGGCCGCGGTTCGCCCCGGCGCCAGGCGTCCAGGGCGTGCTGGGCGATGTGCCGTCCGGCCAGGTCGGGGTTGTCGTCAGCGTCGATCTCGACGAACAGGCGCATTTCACCGAGGCTCATCTCCTGGGCGAGCGCGGTCAGCAGCGTTTCCACGGCGGCGCGCAGCGGTTCGTTCCAGACCGCCGAGGCGCACCAGGAGAGCAGTGCGCTGCGGGTCTCGCCGAAGAGGTCGTCGTCGTTGAGCGAGAGCCGGATGAAGGTGATCACGGTGTCGGTGAACTCGCCGACGGTGATCAACTGGGCCTGGAACCAGGCGCGGTCCCACAGCAGCCGGGGGAAGGTCCGGAGCGCGAGTTCGGCCCCGCGCCCCGGGCGGTCCGTCCAGTCCATCAATTCGCGCAGGACGACCGGCTGGTTACCTGAGGCGAAGAGCTCCCACAACGCCGCGTCGACGGCTGTGGCGACCGCCCTCTCGTCCTCCTCCCGCCCCCGGTAGCACCCCCGCAGCAACGACAGCGCGAGCTCCGGGCGCGACGTCCCGAACTCCTCGCCGCAGGCGTAGGCGACCGTGGACCGCACCTGCCAGCCGACCTCGTGGCTCCAGTTCCTCAGGCGGTACTTGACCTCTCCGGCCAGCACCGGGTCCTGCGCCGCGATGCCCAGCGCGAACGCGGCGGTGCGGCGGCTGCGCTGACGGTCGGACCGGGCCAGCTTGACGATGTCGCGCAGGGCGCGCCGGCCGCCGCCCCAGCCTGCGGCCAGTCCCATCACCCGGCCCAGGGGCGCGGCCAGTTCGGGGTCCGTACCCGGGACGGCGTCCATCCACTCGGTCAGCAGCCCGGACAGCTCGCCGTACTGCCGCCAGACGTGCCGCAGCACCGTCTCGGCCTGGCGGTGCCGGGTGAAGCGCACCGGTTCCACCGTGTAGGTGTAGCGGGAGGTCGCGCGGATCTCGCCGGGCGCGCACTCGGCCCGGACGGTCGCCAGGAGTTCGTCCAGCGACCGCCGGAAGACGAAGCGCGGGTTCGGGCGAGGGGCCTCCCGGCTCACCGCACCGCTCCGGCCGTCGTCACCGCCCGTCGGCAGGACGGCATCGAGACGGCCGTCGGCCAGCTTGAGCAGCCGGTCGGCCTCGTCCCGGACGATCCGGTGGTCGAGTCCTTCGAAGACGCTGGTCGCCAGCAGGAACGCGAGTCCGTCCGGGTCGTCGTGCAGCTTCTTCAACAGGTCGGGAACCTCCTTCTCGGCGAGGAAGCTGAGCCGTCTGCGGAGATCGGAGAGGTCGGGGCCCTCGTCGCCGGCCCTGGCCACCTCGGCGACCAGTTCGGCGACCTGGGCGGGGACCAGTTCCGACGCCAGGAGGTCGTCCAGCCCCGGCCGCAGCCGCTCCAGCAGGTGCCGGCGCCGGTCGGGGTCGGGGACCGCGGCCTTCAGACGGGTTTCGAAGACCGCGCCGGGCGGCGGGGGCACGCAGCGCACCGGGGTGAGGTCCAGGTCGCGGGCGAGGCGGCGGAGCAGGTCCGGGTCGTGCGGCAGCATGACCACCATGCGCGCCTTCGCGTCCGCCAGCAGGCGGCGGAGGTTGGCGACCACCGCCGGGCCGAGCCGGAGGGTGGGCAGCAGGCCGTGCACCAGGTACCCGCGGGCCTCGGTGTCGCGGGGGCGCCAGGTGGACAGGTCCTCGTCGCTGTCGAGCGCGCGCAGCCTCATGCTGTGCCCGCTGTGCCGGGACAGCAGGTTGAGGGCCGCGGTGCGGCGCCCGGTGCCGGGCTCGCCCGCCAGGAACAGCAGGCCGGTGTCCAACTCCTCCAGTGCCGACGGGAACCACTCGGGCTGGGCGAAGCCGGCCCGCGCGTCCAGGATCTCCAGTGCGGAGATCGGGCCTTCGTGCGCCTCCACGTGCGGGCCGCCCGGGGCGGACGTCGCGCCGGTGTTCTCGACGCGCTGGCCCCCGTGCACCGCGCCGGTGTTGATGTTGCCGTTCGGCGCGTAGATGACCTGCGGCCCACCGGGGGCCGCCCAGCGGCCGAGCCGGCTGAGGAACTCCCGGTCGGGGTCGGCGAAGTCGTCGGGGTCGGCGAAGTCGTCGGCGTCGTCCGGGTCCGGATGTCCGGAGGCGGTCTCGTCCCGGTCGGGCGCCGGGTCGCCGGGGCGGTCGCCGGACGGGCCGCCGCCGGATGCGCCGTCGACGGCGGACTGGTCCTCGGCGCTCACCGGCGGCGGTCCTTCTTGTCGCCGTGGAAGGTGTCGCCCTGGTTGCCGTGGACCGCACCGGCCTTGTGGCCCGCCACGTAGTCGCCCCCGAAGGAGTCGCCGCGCACGAGGTCGCGCCCGGCGTAGTCGCCGCGCACCTTGGTGACCTGCTGGTCACCCTCCACGTTGGTGACGTGCTGGCTACCGTGCACCGTACCGTTGTTGATGTTTCCGCGGTCGGCCTGGTAGCTCACAGGCCCGCCTCCCGTCCGGCCGCCGTCCGCCTGCCCGGCCGCCGGCTCCACCGCCGCGGCCTGCGCCCGCTCGTGCTCCGCGACCACGGCGTCGCCCAGGATGCGGCGGTCGTAGAGGTTCCCCGAGGGCGCGGGCACGTACAGCCAGGCCCGCTGGTCGAACCGCTTGCCCTCGACGGTGGCCGGCACCTCGATGAAGTGGTCGGGGTGGCGGCCGGTGAATCCACCCGCCACCGCGTCGTCGTAGCAGCGGTCGGACAGGATGGCGGCGACCTGGGTGATGCTCTCGTTGGAGGCGGCCAGCATGGCCTTCACCGGGCGGGAGTCGAGCAGGCGGTGGGTGTCGTTGCGGGGCGTGCCGTTGCCGTCGAACTCGCCGCCGGAGTCGGGCAGCGGACCGATGTGGAGGCTGACCCGCAGCCGGATCCGTACCGTCCCGACCGAGTGCACGTTGAACTCGGTCAGCACCTCCTGGAGGGTGTGCAGCCACGGGTGGATCAGGAACGGCATCCAGGCCGGGTCGAAGCCGAAGACGTAGCCGTCGCCGGTGGAGGCGGGGAACCGGCGTCCGTGCCAGACCTCGGCGAGTCCGGCGCGCTCGAAGGACCACTGGAGGACCTTCGGGACGGCCTGGCTGATCATGCCGTGCTCGATGGCCGGGTAGCCGGTGAAGTCCTTGGCGTCGACGGCCACGATGCCCCGGTACGGCGGCAGTCGGCGGCTCCGGCTGTAGGGCAGGGCGCTGGCCTCGGGCATCGGCTGGTCGGACTGCGACATCTGTGCTCCTTGTGGTTCCCGTGCGGACCGTGTGCCCCAAGCTTCGCGAGCGCGCGCCGTGCGGTGTGCTCGCTCAGTGCGGAAACCCGGTGACGCCCGTCACACGAACTGACGTGTCATCAGTCGCGCGGGCCTCCCTCCGAGCGGGCCGGCGCCGCGTCAGTCACGGCGCCCCGCGGGCCGCCCGCCGGAGGGCGGACAGGTCGCCGATGACGATGGACTTCCGTCCGGCGTGAACCTGGTGGGAGCCGAGTTCGGCCAGACCCGCGGTGACGGTGTTCCGGGACACCCCGAGGTGCTGGGCCAGTTCGTCGCGGGTCAGGGCGAGTTCTGTGCGCCGCCCCGGCGGCCCCGCCGGGCCTTCCGGGCCCGCGGAGACGTCGGCCAGCGCGGCCAGGGCGGCCGCCAGCCGGGCCGCGATGTCGCCGCCGCTGCGGGCGAGGTCCGACTCCCGGAGCCTGCCCATGGCGTAGCGGACCATCACCGGGAACAGGTCCCGGTCCGTGACGAACCGCAGGAAAGCGGCCTTGGTGAGGACCGCGACCGTGCAGTCCGAGATCGCCTGGACGCTCGCCGAACGGACGCCGTCGTCCAACACGGCGACCTCGCCGAGCAGTTCGCCGGGGCCGCGGAACGCCAGCAGTCTGACGTCCCCGGCGCGCTCCCGTCGGGTCACCTTCGCCACCCCGCTCAGCAGGGCGAGCACATGCGTTCCGGGCTCCGCCTGGCGCAGCAGGGTGGCGCCGATCGGATGCCGGCGCTCGAAGGCCTCCGCCAGCATGCTCTTCCAGGTCTCTTCACCCATGAGTCGGCACAGGGTCTGGCCCAGGGGGTCCGCCGTTCGGCCGTGATCGTTCATGCGCCGACCTTAGGAGGCGCGACGGCGGGTGCGCAGACGGATCCGGTCTCCCGCCGGAATTTCCCTTGGGCCGTCCGTCCGGGGCCGGCGCAGGGGCGTGCCGTAGCACGAACTCGTGTTTCGGAACGGGGAATTGGCGAAGAAACCCTTCGCATGAGCGAATCCGGGGCGGGTTGGCGGCGCGCGCGGGGCGGGGCGAGAAGCCTGGTGGCGGGACGGCGGCCGGCCGGGGCTGAGACTGGCGTGCGAGATGTCCGGCATGTCCGGCACGGCAGGACAAGTCGGCTGTACAGCTGGATTCTTGAACTTCCGTCAGGATTGTCCTGAACTTGGCTATGCTGCATCACCATGCCTCCGGCGCCGGCCGTCGCCCGTCCCCGTACTGTTCCGATCGTTTGAGGATGCCGAGAATGCTTCGAGCTGGATCATCGCCCGCCAGGCGGCCGTCCGCGCCCCTGCTCGGGTGGCTGCTGCCCACCGCCGTGATGGCGGCGGCCGTGGCGGCCGCAGCGGCGGTGGTGTCCGCCGGGGTCCGTGCGGAGGTGCTCTGGTGCGGGGCGACGGGCACCGTGCTGGTGGCCGTGGTGGCGGCCGAGTCGGCCCGCCGGGGGCGTGCGCTGGCCGCGTTGCGGGAGCAGCACGCCCGGCAGGTCGGCGAGTTGCAGCGGCGGCTGGCCGGCCAGGAGGCCGAGGCGGTGCGGCTGGCCAAGGAGGAACTGCCGAGGCTGGTGGCCCGGGTCCGCTACGGCGCGTCGATGGACAGCCTGGCCCGGTCGTACCAGGTGCGCGATCCGCTGGCCGCGCCGAAGTTCCGGGGCGCGCTGGAGTCGGTGGTGCGCGGGATCATCGTCGCCGTCGACGACGAGGTGAACCGGCGCGACTCCGCCGAGCGGGCCTTCGTCAACATCGCCCGCCGGGTGCAGGCGATCATCCACCGGCAGGCCAAGGACCTGCGCGAGATGGAGGACCGGCACGGAAACGACCCGGCGGTCTTCGACGACCTGCTGCGCCTGGACCACGGCAACGCGCTGACCGGCCGCCTCGCCGACAGCATCGCCGTCCTGTCCGGCGCCCGCCCCGGCCGCCAGTGGACCAGGCCGGTGGCGCTCTACAGCGTGCTGCGCGGCGGCATGTCGCGCATCCTGGAGTACCAGCGGGTGGACCTGCACCCGGTGGCCCAGGTGTCGGTGATCGGACCGGCCGTCGAGCCGCTGATCCACGCCGTCTCCGAACTGCTCGACAACGCCACCCGCTACTCGCCGCCGCACACCCATGTGCACCTGAGCGCCGCCGAGGTGCAGAGCGGCATAGCGATCGAGATCGAGGACGGCGGCCTCGGCCTGACCGACGAGGCCCGGATCCGCGCCGAGCGCAGCCTGCGCGAGGCCCAGGTCTCCAAGGACCTGGACGACCTCACCGAGTCGCCCCGGCTGGGCTTCGCGGTGGTCGGCCGGCTGTGCCAGGCGTACGGCTTCCAGATCTCGCTGCGCCGCTCCGCCTACGGCGGCGTCCGGGTCGTGCTGGTGGTGCCGCAGGAGTTGGTCACCACCGCGCCCCCGACCGGGCGGGCGCACGGGATCGGCGCGTTCTCCGGCCCCCGGCCGCTCCCGGCGAACCCCCCGAAGTCGGCCGCTCCGTCGCGGCCGTGGGGGGCGCGGACGGCGACGACCGGCATGACGGGGCCGTCCGTCGGATCGTCCTTCGGGGCTTCCGGTCCGTGGGCGCCGAGCGGGCCCGGCCCGGGGGACGACGAGGTGGTGGTCACCGAGCGCGCCGCGAACGGCCTGCCGCAGCGGCGGCGGCGCCCGCCCACCCCCCGGGCGGGCTACCCCGGATCGGGCCGGACCGCCGGACAGTACGGCAACCCGGCCTCGGGGCCCGCCGCGGGCCCCGCCCCGGGGACGGGAGGGCGTCACGCCAAGGAGCCGGTACAGCCCGGCCTCTGGCTGGAAGCGTTCACCGAGGGGATCAACGGCCATGGGCCGGCCGCGAGTTCGGCCGGTCAGACCAATGAAGAGACGGCAGGGAAAGGCGAGCAGTGATTCCGCACCGCAGCAACATGGACTGGATCCTCAAGGACCTCGCGGACAGCGTGCCGTACATCCGCCACATCGTCGTACTCTCCGGCGACGGCCTCCGGATCGCCCAGCACGGCACCGATCCGGACACCGCCGACCGGCTCGCCGCCGCGTGCGCCGGGCTGCAGAGCCTGGCCGCGGCGGTGGGGCAGGAGTTCCCGCACGGCGACGGCTCGATGCGGCTGGTGGTGATCGAGGTGGACGGCGGCTTCTTCTACCTGATGGCGGCCGCCTCCCGCGCGTACCTCGCGGTGCTCGCCGACGAGGGGGTCGACGCCGGACTGGTGGGCCAGCAGATGCGCGACCTGGTCGCCCGGATCGGCGAGCACCTGGCCACTCCCCCGCGCAACCCCGAGGTGGTCGCGTGAACCGGCCGGAGCGCCGGCCCGGTCCCGGACCCGGTCCCGACCGCGGCAGGGACCGCGACAGGAACCTGGACCGCGACCGCCTGACCCGGCATCGCGGAGCGGGCACATGAACGAGCACAGCGAGGCGGGCACATGACGACGGCCGACCAGGACGGGTGGGACGGCCCCGACCCCGCCCGCCTGTACGTGATCACCCGAGGCCGCAGCGGCCCGGCCGGACCGGGCGTCTTCGACCTGGTCACCCTGATCGTCTCCCGCGCGGAGCCGACGCCCACCATGCAGCCCGAGCACGCGGCCATCCTGCGGCTGTGCCGCTCGCCGCTCTCGGTGGCGGAGGTCTCCGCCTACCTCGAACTGCCCACCAGCGTCGTCACCGTGCTGCTGGCGGACCTGCTCGACGACGGGCGGATCGAGGCCCGCGCCGCCGTCCCCAAGGCGGAACTTCCCGACCGTGCCCTGTTGGAGGCGGTGATCCATGGACTTCAAAGGCTCTGACACGGTGGTCGGACCGGCCGCCTCGGACCTGCTGCCGGACTCCGTCGCGATGGCGGTCAAGGTGGTGATCGTGGGCGGCTTCGGCGTCGGCAAGACGACGCTGGTCGGCTCGGTCAGCGAGATCCGCCCGCTGACCACCGAGGAGACCATGACCCAGGCCGGGGTCGGCGTGGACGACCCCACCGGGGTCGAACGCAAGACCTCCACCACGGTGGCGATGGACTTCGGCCGGATCAGCATCAGCGACCGGCTCGTGCTGTACGTGTTCGGCACCCCCGGGCAGGAGAGGTTCTGGTTCCTCTGGAACGGCCTGTTCGAGGGCGCCCTGGGCGCGGTGGTGCTGGTGGACACCCGCCGGCTGGAGGTCAGCTTCGAGGTGATCGGGCGGCTGGAGGACCGCGGCGTGCCCTTCGTGGTGGCCGTCAACGACTTCCCGGAGGCTCCGGCGCACCCGGTCGACGAGCTGCGAGCCGCCCTCGACCTGCCGCCCGAGGTGCCGATCGTGGCCTGCGACGCGCGCAGCCGCGAGTCCAGCCGGGACACCCTGATGACCCTGATGCGGTACCTGTACGAGCTCGCGGCCCCGACCGCCCGCTGACCGACCGCCCGCTGACCGGCCACTCGTGCGCGCCCGCCCGCGCGCCCCGTCATCCGACCGCCCGAACCCCTCGTCCGCCTCACCGACCCCACCCGACCCCGGAGAGCCCGTGAGCACCCCGTTCCCCGACGACGCCGCCCCCACCCCGCCGCCCGGCTGCCCGGCCCACGGGCACGCCCTCGAACCGTTCGGCCCCGGCGGCGTCCGGCGCCTGTACGGGCCGGAGGCCGAGGCCGACCCGGCGGGCCTGTACGAGAAGCTGCGCGCCGAACACGGCGAGGTGGCCCCGGTCCTGCTGCACGGGGACCTCCCGGCCTGGCTGATCCTCGGCCACGGCGCGAACATCACCGCGATGCGCTCGCCGTCCCTGTTCTCCCGCGACTCCCGCCTCTGGTCGGCGTTCCGCGACGGCGAAGTCCCGATGGACTCCCCGCTGATGCCGGTGATCGCCTGGCAGCCGCTGTGCGTGTTCGCGGACGGCGAGGAGCACCGGCGGCTGCGCGGCGCCGTGCTGGACGGTCTGAACCGCTTCGACCGGCGCGGCGTGCGCCGCCACGTCCGGCGGTTCACCACCGAGCTGGTCCAGGTGGTCGGGCAGACCGGCCGGGCCGAGCTGGTCACCCAGTTCGCCGAGCACCTGCCGATGCTCGTCATGACCCAGTTGCTCGGCATGCCCGACGAGTACGGACCGCAGCTGGTGAACGCCGCCCGGGATCTCATGAAGGGCACCGAGACGGCCATCGCCAGCAACGAGTACGTGGTGGCGAGCCTCCGCCGGACGATGGCCGCCAAGCGCGAGGACCCTGGCGGCGACCTGGTCACCTGGCTGATGGAGCACCCGGCCGGGCTGACCGACGACGAGGTGATGGAGCACCTGCGGGTGGTGCTGCTCGCCGCGAACGAGACCACCGTCAACCTGATCGCGGACACCCTGAAGATGGTGCTCACCGACCCCCGGTTCCGCGCCCACCTGTCCGGCGGTCAGATGACCCTGGGCGAGGCGCTGGACCAGGTGCTGTGGGACTCCCCGCCGATGTCGCTGGTGGCCGGCCGCTGGGCGACCGTCGACACCGAGCTGGGCGGGCAGCAGATCAGGGCCGGCGACCTGCTGCTGCTCGGACTCGCGGCCGGCAACGTCGACCCGGTCGTCCGACCCGACCTGGCCACCCCGCTGTACGGCAACCGCTCCCACCTCTCCTTCGGCGCCGGCCCGCACGAGTGCCCCGGCCAGGACATCGGGCGCTCCGTCGCCGAGGCCGGGATCGACATCCTGCTGACCCTCCTGCCGGACCTTCGGCTCGCCGTGCCGGAGGAGGAGCTGACCTGGACCTCCGCCTGGATCTCCCGGCACCTGGTGGAGCTGCCGGTGGAGTTCACCCCGCGCGAGATCGAGCCGCACCCCGACTCCAAGCCGGTCGACGCCCCGGACCCGGCGGCCGTCACCGTTCCCGAACCCACGCCGGCGGTAGCGGAGGCGGTGGAGGAGAAAGCGGAGAAGGAGGCGGAGAAGGAGGCGGAGGCACCGGCCGCCGTACGGATCCCGGCGCAACGGCGCGGCTGGTGGCGGACGTTGACCGGCCTGTTCCGGCGCTGACGGCCCGCCTCTGACGACAGTCGGTGCGGGGGGGCCGCTACAGGGTGAAGGTGTCGACCGGGGTGAGGTCCCCGTGCGGGCCGTCGAAGGTGTAGTACGTCACGCGCATCACCGGCACGGCGGCGGGCATGCGTCGGCCCCGGCGGGGGTCGGGGGCTCCGCCGGGGCCGGGCGCAGGGAGTACGGGCACGGGGCCCGGGGGGGTCAGGCGCCGGGGATCAGGGGCACTGCTTCCAGGCGAGGTGGTAGACGGTGTTGATGCTGCCGTCCGTCGAGTCCATGGTCATGAAGCTGGTGGTGCTGTTCGGGTCCGAGCTGCCGGCGCCGACCCGCAGTTCGGTGTTGATGTTGAAGTTGCGCTCCTCGCCGCAGGGGGCGAAGACCAGGGCGGCGACGTCGACGGTGTCGGTCGCCTGCCAGTTGTCGTCCTTGGGGCCGCTGAAGTGGTGGCTCAACTGGGCGGTCGCCGGGTCGCCCTGGAAGTAGTAGCTGGCCTGCTGGGTGCCGGTCGCACCCTTCTCCAGGTGGGCGTAGCCGCGGTAGTCGGCGGAGGCGATCGCGTAGGTGAAGCCCTGGGGGACGTGCACCCGCAGGTTGAGCTGACAGTTCTTCCGGAAGTCGGTCGGCTTCGAGCCGACACCCACCTGGGCGAGGTAGCTGCTGTAGGTCACGGTGAAGGCGGTGTTGTCCGGGGAGACGGCCACGGCGGCCGTACCCGCCGGGCAGCCGGAGCCGTTGACGGTCGCGACGTCGATGACGATCCGATCCGGCGGCGTCGGGAGCGCGCCGGCGCCGAGGGCCGGCGAGGCGAACAGGGTTGCGGCGATTCCGGTCGTGGCCAGTACACGGAGCAGCATGGGCTTCCCCTTCGATCGTCCACGGAGCCGGGGCCGGCGCGGTCACGTTCCGAGTGCGGTGACGTTCCGAGCGCGGTGACGTTCCGAGCGCCTTGACGCTTCGAGCGCGGCCCCGAAATTGACATGGCTATGTCACCACACTCGGGGTGCCCGCGTACAGGGGGTGACGCGCCTCCCGGGTGACCTGCGGGCGTGGGTCCGGCGGTCCGTCGACGGGGCCTCGCATAGTCGGATGGCCAGTCACACCTTCCGATCGTGAGACGAGCCGACGATGTTGCTGCCCCACCGCCGGACCGCCACCGCGGCCCTCGCCCTGTTCCTCGCCCTCCCGGGCTGCGGCGCCCCGGACACCGCCCCGCCGCCCGCCGCCACGGCGACCCCCACCGCGACCGGACCGCGACCGTTCACCCTGGTCGCCACCGGGGACGTCCTGCCGCACACCGAGATCATCCAGCAGGCCGAGGAGGACGCCGGCGGGAGCGGATACGACTTCAGCGCCATGCTCGCCGGCATCAGACCCCTGGTCAGCGGCGCCGACCTGGCCATCTGCCACATGGAGACGGTCTACGGCGCCGACGGCGGACCGTACACCGGCTACCCGACCTTCAAGTCCCCGCCGCAGGTCGCCCGGGCCCTCAAGGACGCGGGTTACACCTCCTGCGACACCGCCTCCAACCACACCCTCGACGACGGCCCCGCCGGAATCCGACGCACCCTCGACGCCATGGACGCCGTCGGCCTCGCCCACACCGGCTCCGCCCGGAGGGCCGACGAGGCAGGCCGGCCCGCCCTGCTCCGGGCCGGCGGCGCCACCGTCGCCCACCTCGCCTACACCTACGGGACCAATGACATCGCGCTGCCCGAGGGCCGGCCCTGGGCGGTCAACCTGATCGACCGGGACCGGATCCTCGCCGACGCACGCGCCGCCCGGGCGGGCGGCGCCGACCTCGTGGTGGTCAGCGTCCACTGGGGCACCGAGTGGCAGGACGCGCCGGACGAGCAGCAGCTCACCCTCGCCCGCGAGTTGGCCGTCGAACCGGCTCCCGGACAGCCCGACATCGACCTGATCCTCGGCACCCACGCCCACATCCCGCAGGCCTACGAGAAGGTCGGCGACACCTGGACGGTCTACGGCCTCGGCGACCAGCTCGCCGGGCACATGTTCACCTACGACGGCGCCGAGGACCCGCGCGGCAACTGGAGTTCCCTCGCCCGTTTCACCGTCACCCCGCCCGCCGCTCCGGGGCTGCGCTGGACGGTGAGCCGCGCCGAGTTCGTCCCGCAGATCACCGACCTCGGCCCGCCCTACCGGGTGCTCGACCTGCGAGAGGCCGTCCGCCGCGCCCCCGGCCGCGCCGACTACGCCCGCGCCCTGGAGCACATCCGCTCGGCGGTGCTCAGCCGGGGCGCGGGCGCGGCGGGGCTCACCATGGCGCCGTGAAGCCGTGAAGCCATGAAGCCGTAAAGCCGTAGAGCGGTTAATCCGTAGAGCAGTTGAGCGGAGAGGCCGTTACGGCTTGCGGCCCAGCCCCGCGTAGGCCGCCACCTCGTCGTCGCCGAGCACCGGGCCCTCGTCCAGCTCCGGGTGCCAGCGGTTGATCAGCACGACGCCCGGGTCGTCCAGTTCCAGCCCGGCGAAGAAGCGCTCGACGCCCGCGCGGGGGCGCAGGTGGTTCTCGATGCCGGCCTCCGAGTAGCGGCGGGAGCCGATCGCGACCAGGTCGGGAATCGAGTCGGCGGTGCCGGCGGTCAGCGCGAGGAAGCTGCCGGAGGGCAGGGCGTCGACCAGCTCGCGGACCGGCGGGTGCGCGGCCTCGTCGGAGAGGAAGTGCACGATGTTGATCAGCGTCAGCGCGATCGGCCGGTCGAGGTCCAGGGTGGCGGCCACCGCGGGATCGGCGAGGAATCTCTCCGGCTCGCGCAGGTCGCCCTCGACGTAGGCGGTGCGGCCCTCGGGGGTGCTGGTGAGCAGCGCGCGCGAGTGGGCGAGCACGATCGGGTCGTTGTCGACGTACACCACCCGGCAGGACGGGTCGACGGCCTGGACGACCTCGTGCAGGTTGGGCGTCGTGGGGATGCCGGTGCCGACGTCCAGGAACTGGCGGACGCCGTGCACCTCGACCAGCCGGCGGACCATCCGGTGCATCACCGCGCGGGCCGCGACGGTGGCGGTGCGCGAGCCGGGCCACTCCCCCAGGATGCGGTCGCCGACCTCGCGGTCCACCGGGAAGTTGGTCTTGCCGCCGAGCAGGTAGTCGTAGACCCGGGCCGGGTGCGCGCGGTCGGTGCGCAGGTCCACCTGCGGCGCCTCCTCGAACCGGACCCCGGTCAGCCAGCCGTCCGGACCGCTGTTCTCCATGTCTTGCCCTTCCGCACGTTCGTTCCCGTCCCACTCAACCACAGGACATGATCGAACGTCAGCCACTTTGGGACGGTACCCGACCGCCGCGCGCCTTGACCGCGGGAGCCCCCACGGCGGCGGCGAAGGACGGCACCCGCAGGGCGGTGACGAGGCCGAGCGCGGGGCCCAGCGTGCAGAGGGTGACGTAGCCGGGGATCAGGCCGAGGTGGTGGTGGTCGTTCAGCCACTCGGCGAGCAACGGGAAGGAACCGCCGAAGACGGCGATGGTGGCCGCGTTGACCACGCCCAGGCCGAGGGCGCGGACCTCCGTCGGGAACAGCAGGCCGGTGAAGACGTTGAGCGTCCCGAGCACCGTCGCCACCAGCATCCCCAGCAGCACGGCGACGAGCTGGAACGGCAGCCAGCCCTGCCGCAGCCCGATCAGCAGCACCGGGACCAGCAGCACCGGCAGCGCGAACCCGGCCCGGGCCACCGGCAGCAGGCCGAACCGGTCGGCGGCGGCGCCGCTGAGCAGCATGGTGGCCAGCACCACCGCGAGCACCACGGTCATGAAGGAGGTCGCCACCTCCCGGTCGACCACCCCGTAGGCGGCGGCGTACTGCGGCAGGTAGACCAGGGCGAAGTAGTAACCGACCGTCCCGCCCAGGGTGTTGAGGAAGACGGTGAGCACCGCCCAGCGGTGCTCGCGCAGCACCCGCAGGAACGGCGGGCGCGCGCCCGTCGACTCCGCCCGGGCGCGACGGAACTCCGCACTCTCCGGGGCCGCCCGGCGCACCCAGACGGCGGCCAGCCCGAGCAGCGCCGCGACCACGAAGGCCCAGCGCCAACCGCCGTCGGTCACACCGGACTTGCCGAGGGTGTGCAGCAGCAGCGCGAGCACCCCGTAGGAGAGCAGCGAGCCGACGATGATCCCGCCGTAGGAGACCGAGCTGAACGCGAAGCGGTGCCGGGGCGGGGCCGTCTCGGTCACGTACGCGGCGACGCTGGGCGCCTCCCCGCCGAAGGCCAGCCCCTGCACCACCCGCGCGGCGACGGCCAGCACCGCCGCCCAGGCGCCGATCGTCCGCTGGTCCGGCAGCACGGCGATGCCGAGGCTGGCGGCGGCGATCACGGACATGCCGAGGGTCAGGGCGAAGCGCCGCCCCCGGGTGTCGCTGAGCCGCCCGATCAGGTACGAGCCGACCGGCCGGGCGACGAACCCGACCGCGAAGGTCGCGTACGCCCCGAGCAGGCCGCTGACCCCGCCCTTGCCGTGCCCGAAGAGGTCCGCCGCGAAGTACGGGGCGAGGACGGCGTAGATGTTCCAGTCGAAGGACTCGACCACCGAGCCCACCGTGGCGGCGGCCAACTCCCGTCGCCGCCGGCCGGCTTGCGGCTCCTCGCACGGCGGGGTGGTTCCGGTCCGATCTGTCATGGCCTCAGCATGGCACCGATCGGGGTGCCGCGGTATCGGACGCGGCGAGGTCCGCCGCCCCCGGCTGCCCGGCGCCACCGGCCGGGGTGGTGGACGAAGCGGTGGGCCTCACGGTCCGGTTCGATGGCACGTCGGCGGCGCGGCACTCGCGGGCCCCCGGTTCGCGCCGGGGGCCTGGAGCGTGGACAGCCGGTCAGCAGCCGAAGTTGATGAGGCGGAAGGTCACGTAGTGGTCGCCGGTGTAGTAGTCCTCGCGGGTGCGCTGGCCGGTGACGATCCGGCGGGTGCCGCGGGTCGGCGAGCCGGGCGTCACCACGGTGTACTCGTGGTAGTAGCCGGAGGACTGGGCCGGCAGCACGCGCTCCTTGTTCTGGAACACCACGCCGTCCTGGCTGTACGGGAACGGCCCGCCGGAGGCGATCAGGTTGAGCGTGGTGCGCGCCTGCGACGGCAGGGCGGACAGGCACACCGAGCCGCTCACCGCGGCGTGCGCCTCGGTGGCGACCGCGACGGGCGCGAGGGTCATCAGGGCGACGGTGGCGACGGCGGCGGCGCGGGACTTCCACGCGCGTAGAGTTCGGGTCATGACAACCAGCATGGCGACCGGCCCGGCCCGCCGAAAGCCCTGATCCAACTCTTCATCTCTGGTCAACTCGACGTACTCACACCCGACTTGACCTGGACAGCAGTCGAGCCGAACAGAGCCGAGGCCGGACACGGCTGCGCCCCACCGGGGCGTTCACCGCCCCGGTGGCGCGTCCGGCGTCTCTACGTCAGCCCCGGGGCAGCGCCAGGGACTGGACGGCCGGCAGCTTGCGCCAGTCGCTGGAGACGATGCTGGCGTGCGCCCGGGCCAACTGCTCGGTGCGGGCGCGGGCCTGGTCCGCCGTCGGGTCGGTGGCGCTGATGGCGGGTGCCACGTTGTGCGCGTCCGTCATGACCAGCAGGTAGTGCGAACGGTCGTACCACTCGGTGTCGACGCCGTTGAGGTACGTGGCGGCGTCGCCGTCGAAGACCACGAACCAGGGCCGGATCCCGGCGTCCGCGCCCGTGTACGCGGCGCGCGGGTCGCCGGCCTTGGCGCCGTGCACGGCGGGGAACAGCTGGGCGTCGCCGATCCGGCCGGCGGCGGCGAGGTCGCGCAGGTGGCGGCCGTACTCGACGTCCGTGTGCAAGGTGTCGAAGGGGTTGCTCTCCTCGACCGTCCCCGGGATCGCGTACAGCAGGACCTTGCCGGCCAGCGCCGCGCGGCTCGGCCAGTTGCCGGCCCGCACCGCCTCGTCGACGCCGGCGTACGAGCCGCCGCCCGGCTTGGCGAGCAGGTCGGCGGGGCGCAGCACGGCCGGGCCCAGGTGCGCGGCGATCAGCGCGTCGAGTTCCGTCGGCCCCATGCCGAGGTTGGCGGAGAAGCCCGCCTTCAGCTCCAGCTTGACCACCAGCGGGCCGGCGCCCGGGTGGGCGCCGAGCCAGACCCGGACGTCGTCGAGGCAGTTCTCCAGGTTCTTGTTGGCGCCGCCGCTGTAGAGCTGCGCCGGGGTGCTGGCGGCGGTGCAGTTGTTGGAGTTGCCGAGCGGGTTGGAGTGGCTGACCTTCCACTCCTTGGTGACGATGTCCGTCCAGATGTCCAGCTCGATCATCCCGGTGCCGGTGTCGAGACCCTGGGCGAGGTACGGGTAGGCGGCCGGGTCGTAGGTGTTGTGCAGGCCGACGGTGGTGGCCGAGCCGAACGGCAGGTCAGCCGGGCCGCTCGCGGTCGCGTCCTGCGCCGCGTCGGCAGTCGCCGGAATCAGGGCCGCGGCGGCGGCGAGCAGGCCGGCCGCCAGGACGGCGGCGGCGGTGCGGCGTACGGTCACAGGTACTGTCCCCCCAGGTGCGGATGTGCCTCCGGCCGCCCCTCCCGGACGGTCGGACGAAGCATCGCCCACCAGGGCGAGCTTCGGGTGAAGAAGACACGACAATAGCGTGACGGCTGTACCGCTTCCGCCCGGGTTAGCGTGGGCCGTCCAGCAGGCGCGGCCCGGTCCGCGCCGGAGCACCGAGCACCGAGCACCGGAGGAACTTCCGTGTCCCTGGTCCGCGTCCACAACTTCTCGATCTCGCTCGACGGCTACGGAACGGGCGAGGGGCAGAGCCTCGACTCGCCGTTCGGCCACGCCGGCGACCGGCTGCACGGCTGGTTCTTCCGGACCCGGACCTTCCGGCGGATGCACGGCCGGGCCGGCGACACCGGCGGTGACACCGGCGTCGACGACGCGATGGCCCGCACCTGGAGCGACGGCATCGGTGCGGAGATCATGGGGCGCAACAAGTTCGGCCCGCAGCGCGGCCCGTGGCAGGACCACGAGTGGAAGGGCTGGTGGGGGCCGGAGCCGGTGTTCCGCACCCCGGTCTTCGTCCTCACCCACCACCCGCGCCCCACGCTGGAGATGACGGGCGGGACCACCTTCCACTTCCTCGACGCCGCGCCCGAGGAGGCGCTGCGCCAGGCCAAGGCGGCGGCCGACGGGAAGGACGTCCGGATCGGCGGCGGCCCGAGCACCGTCCGGGCCTTCCTGGAGGCGGACCTGATCGACCACCTGCACGTGGTGGTGGTGCCGATCGTCCTCGGCCGCGGCGTGCGGCTCTGGGACGGGCTCGAAGGCCTGGAACAGCGCTTCCGCACCGAGGCGGTGACCAGCCCGAGCGGCGTCACCCACCTCACCTTCACCCGGCGGTAGCCGGAAGACGGTGGCCTCCCCGCACCCGCGGGGAGGCCACCGTCACACCCGGACCGTCAGACCTGTCAGACCCGGTCAGACCCGGTCGGCCGCGATCAGGACGTACTGGAAGGAGCCGTCCTTGTAGGAGTTGATGAACGCCTCCTCGATGCCGGTGACCAGCGAGGAGGTGGCGCGCAGCTCCCAGTAGGGCAGGGTGGCGGGAGTCAGGTCGATGACGGCCTGCGGCACCAGGCGGTTGTCGGCCATGGCCCGCAGGTACTCCCGGCGGGAGTGGATGTTGCACTCGAAGTGGGCGTTGATCTGCGAGACCCACTTGGACGGCTGCCCGTAGGCGGGGTTCCAGCAGCCGGTGACGGTCACGTACCGCCCGCCGACGGCGAGGATCCGGGAGTGCTCGGCGAACAGGTCGTGCAGGTCGACGTACATGCTGGACTCGTTGTTCCACGAGCCCGCCACCTGGCCGGTCTCGAACGGCATGTCGAGCATGTTGCAGACCTGCGAGCGGACGAAGTCGCCGATGCCCAGCTCGCGGGCCCGGTTGTTGCCGAACTCGGCCTGCTTGGCGGAGAGCGTGACGCCCTGGACCCGGCAGCCGAAGCGCTGGTGGGCCATCACCATCGAGCCGCCGCGGCCGCAGCCGGCGTCCACCAGGGTGGCGTCGGCCGGAACCGCGCCCAGGTGGTCGAGGAGCAGCTCGGCCTGCGCGGACTCCAGGCGGTGCAGCTCGGTGATCACCTTCTTCTCGCGCTCGCTGTCGGCCGGGTCGCCGATGGCGGCCTGGTCGACGTCGCCGATGCCGTAGTGGTGGTGGTAGAGGCCGTCCACGTCGCCGAGGCGAAGGTTGACCGGCCGTGCCTCGTGGTCCCAGTAGCGTGCGATGTCGCCCTGGTAGGGGGTTGCCGGCCCGGGGATGGCGGCGTTGTCGGCGGGGGTGGTGATGTCGTCGGTCAGGGACATGCGTCAGCTCCTAGCGGGTGATCAACGGAAGGGGGATGGCTGCCGGAAACGGTGGTCACCAGAAGTCGGGCAGGGTGTAGCGGAAGGAGTTGGTCTGGTGCCAGAAGTGGTTGCCGTCGACCCACGCGGACACACCGCGCAGGAACCGGACGAGGGTCGGGACGGGGCAGGCCGCGGCCAGCGCGGCCGCCTCGGCCTCGAAGGCGTGCATCAGGTCGTTGTGGACCTCGACCGCCTTAAGGTAGCCGTCCCGGTGCGAGCAGTCCTCGCGTTCGGCGATCACCACGGGCAGGTTCAGGTGCAGTCCGGGGATGGACAGCTCCTTGGTGTACGAGTACAGGTCGTTGACGATGGTGGTCGCGTTGCCGGCCAGGGCGATCACGCGCTGCATGGCGGGCAGCGCGTGCAGTTCGGCGGGCAGCTCGTAGCCGCCGACGGTGTCCGTGATCGTCGGGCAGGGGCGGAAGTTGTTGAACTGGCGCATCGCCAGGTACTCCCACACCTGCGGGACGTGCTCGGTCTCGGCCCACGACGCCTCGGCGAGGTACCCGAGGTGCAGCCGGGCCATGTCGTGCCGGAACCGGTCCGCCTGGGAGGGCGTGGAGGCCCGGGTGAAGTACTCCATCGCGGAGCGGTACGCCCGGCGGGGCGCGTCCTCGTGCAGCGAGGCCTCCCACTCCGGGTGGTACTCCGGGGTGGTGTGCAGCGGGTCGAGCGCGGTGTGCGCCAGCAGCAGGCGCCCGCCGAGGCCGACCGGTGAGCCACCGTGCTCCTCGCAGTAGCAGTCGTCGACCGCGTTCTCGGCGACCATCAGGCGGGCGGCGAGCATCAGGTGGTCGACGCTGGGCGCGTCGGGGTGGCAGGCCACCATGTAGCGGCCGGTCGAGAAGCCGTCGAACTGCTTCTCCCAGTCCGGCGGGTACAGCTCGACCTCGTCCAGCGCCCAGGTCTTGATCCTGAGGCTCAGCTCCTCCACCCGCACCGGGTCGGGCTCGGCCACCGGGTGGTGGTAGAGCCCCGGGATGGCGTCGCCGGGCTTCGGCTTGGCACCGCCCGGCTTGGCACCGCCCGGCGAGGGGCTGTCGGACGCGGGGACGCCGGGCACGGAGGTGTCGAGTGCGGGCGTGCTCGGTGCGGGGAGGCTCGGCGCCAGGTTCAGGCCCGCGGTGCCCAGGCCGCTCGGCCCGCGCAGGATCCGCTCCATCGCCGAGGAGCTCACGACCCCACCGCCGCGGCGGCGGTGCGCTCGAAGGGTGTCCCCGCTCTGGTGCACAGGGGCATGGAGCCTCCTCTGACTCTGATGAAGGATCGCGAGACAGGACGGCTCGTCATCTGGCCGACGGCGCGGGCGGTCTTGGAACGCGCCCCCGTCTCGCTCGGTTCACAACCGTAGGCGCGGGGACCGGTTCGGAAACGCTCCGAACGATCTTCTACACCCGATCAGGTGAACGTGGGCCCGTATGACGTTTGAAACGCCCCCTCCTCATGCATTGGTCCGCCGTGCCCGCCCGCGTAAGGGGGAGAAGAATGGCCACGACCCCGTGACGGAACGGGGCCAGGAAGGACGTACCAGCACATGGAGACCCAGGGCCGCAGCCGCACCGCACTGGTCGAGGACCTCATGGAGCGCTTCCCCGACGTGCCCCGGGAGGCCGTGATCAAGGAGGACCTGCTGCGCGGCGGCATGGCCTTCGACGAGTCCGCCCTCAGCGGCAGCACCGGCGCCGACGGGAGCGGCGAGGTCAAGCCGAAGTCGTACTTCATCTTCTCCTTCGACCACCGCACCCTGCCCGAACTCGGCGCGGCCGCGCTCAACCGCCCGCCGGAGGAGGTCGTGCTCACCGGCGGCCCGTACGGGCTGCGCCGCACCGTGGTGTCGGTGCGCGTCAACCCGGACTCGCCGTACCGGGTCGGCGCCGGGGAGGACGGCACGCTCGGCCTCTACCTCGACGGCGCGCGGATCGCCGACGTGGGCCTGCCCCCGATGCCCGACTACTACCGGCACACCCTGGCCAACGGGAAGTCGGTGATGGAGGTCGCCCCGACCATCCAGTGGGGCTACCTGATCTACCTGACGGTCTTCCGGGTCTGCCAGTACTTCGGCGCCAAGGAGGAGTGCCAGTACTGCGACATCAACCACAACTGGCGCCAGCACAAGGCCGCCGGCCGCCCCTACACCGGGGTCAAGCCGGTCGAGGAGGTGCTGGAGGCGCTGGAGATCATCGACCGCCACGACACCACCCGCGCCTCCCGGGCCTACACCCTCACCGGTGGCGCCATCACCTCGCAGGTCGGCGGCCGGGACGAGGCCGACTTCTACGGCCAGTACGCCAAGGCCATCGAGGAGCGCTTCCCCGGGCGCTGGATCGGCAAGGTCGTCGCCCAGGCCCTGCCGCGCGAGGACGTCCAGCGCTTCCACGACTACGGCGTGCGGATCTACCACCCCAACTTCGAGGTCTGGGACAAGCGCCTGTTCGAGCTGTACTGCCCCGGCAAGGAGCGCTACGTCGGCCGCGACGAGTGGCACCGGCGCATCCTCGACTCCACCGAGGTGTTCGGCCCGGAGAACGTGATCCCCAACTTCGTCGCCGGGGTCGAGATGGCGCAGCCCTTCGGCTTCACCACCGTCGACGAGGCCATCGCCTCCACCCGGGAGGGCCTGCGCTTCTTCATGTCCCGCGGCGTGGTGCCCCGCTTCACCACCTGGTGCCCCGAACCCACCACTCCGCTCGGCAAGGCCAACCCCCAGGGCGCCCCGCTGGAGTACCACATCCGCCTGCTCCAGGCCTACCGCGCCACCCTGGAGGAGTTCGGCCTCTCCTCCCCGCCCGGCTACGGCCCGGCCGGCCCCGGCAAGGCCGTCTTCTCGGTCAGCTCCTTCATGGACTCGCTGCCCGGCTGAGCCCCTGCGTAGCCCCCGGCCGTCTTGACTGGCCGTCAGGATGACGCCGGGGGGCCGTCGGACCACCGCGAGGAGGAGGCGGACCCCGCCGATCGGCGCGTAGGTGGGGGTACGAACAGCGTGTTAGCTTCCCGCCATGGGACTACGTGGGGCTCGTGGGGTGGCGGCGCGGTCGGCGATCGAGGGGATGCGGGAGCTCGCCGGGGAGGGGTTGACGGCGCCGGAGGTGTTCCGGCGGGCGGACGAACTGCTGCGCCCGGTGCTGGAGTTCGACGCGGTGTGCTGGCACACGGCCGATCCGGCGACCGGTCTGGTGAACTCGGTGCAGAGCGAGGACCTCAGCCTGACGGCGTACGAGCACGCCGTCAGGCTGGAGGTCTGGGAGGACGACCTGGCGACCTTCCCGAAGATCCGGCACAGCGGGGCGCAGGCCGAGACGCTGAGCCGGGCGACCAAGGGGCGCCCGCAGGAGAGCGTGCGGTTCCGGGAGCAGATAGCGCCGGCCGGGTTCGGCGACGAACTGCGGGCGGTGTTCGACGCGACGGGCGGGATGTGGGGGTGCGCGGCGTTCATGCGGGCCCCGGACCGCGGCCCCTACCTGGGGCACCAGCGCGAGCTCGCCGGCGCCGCCGCCCGCCACCTGGGCAACGCGCTGCGGGCGTGCCACATACCGGCCGGCGCGCCGGACCAGGAGGACGCGGGGCCGGCCGTCCTGATGCTCGACCGGCGCAACCGGCTGCGGGCGATGTCCGGCCCGGCCGAGGACCTGCTCGACCGGCTGGCCGACCCCACCCCCACCTCGCTCAGCATCCCGACCTCCGTGGCGATGGCCGCCGAGCACGCCCGCCGGGCGGCGCACGGGCTGGCCGCGCCGCGGACGCCGGTACGGGTCCGCACCCGGGACGACCGCTGGTACCTGCTGCACGGATCGGCGCTGCGCGGCGACGCGGCGGCGGACGAGGTGACGGTGGTGGCCGCACCCGCCTCGCCGGCCGAGGTGATGCCGCTCTACCTGGCCGCCTACGGGCTGACCGCCCGCGAGCAGGAGGTGGCGCTGCTGCTGGTGCGCGGCAGCGACACCCGGGACGTGGCCCGGCTGCTCGCGATGACGCCGTACACCGTGCAGGACCACCTGAAGTCGGTGTTCACCAAGACCGGGGTGGGCAGCCGGCAGGAGCTGATCGCGCGGATCATGCTCGGCGGGGGGCGCTGCTGACCCGAGGCCCCGCGCGCCCCTGGCGCGCGCGCCGCCCCGCGCCCCCAGGAATCCGGGATGGCCGGGGGCCCGCCGCGAACGTGAAGATTTCCCCACGGGGGATTTACGCCATGCACATGACATGACGTGAATCGCAGTGCCTTCATCGTCCAGCGGAGGAGCACCCTCATGAGCTCGCGCACCAGGCGCACCGCCTTCACCTCAGGAGTCGCCGCACTGGTCGCGGTGACCGGGCTCGGCCTCGGCGCCGCGCCCGCACACGCCGACACCGCACCGCCGACCGCCAGCGCCCGGCCGGGGCTGTCCGGCCCGGCACGACGGGTCCGGGGAGCCAGCCCCGGGGCACGCGTCCAAAAATACCGGGTGGGGTATCCTGACGGGACTGGCCACCCCATCCGGGGGTGCGACGTGAGGAGCAGCGCGATGTGTCGACGAACCACCTGCCGGACGTGCGGCAAGGCAGGCTATGCGGGGTGCGGCATGCACGTCGACCAGGTGCTCGCCGGGGTGCCCGAGTCCGGCCGCTGCGCCTGCGGCCGGACGAAGGGCAAGGGCGGCGGCTTCCTGGCGAGGCTGCTCGGACGCCGCTGAGGGGGCATGACCGGCCGGACACCCTGCCGTCCCGCGCAAACGGCCCGATAAGATGATTGGCGGTGTGCCGGGAAGTCTGGTCGGCTCGGGGGACGACTGCAGCGCTCGGGCGGCGGCGACCCCGATCGTCGTGATGGGTCGTTTCCGCAGATGCACGCCGTGGGGATCGTTCTGGTTCTGGTGGTTCTGGCCACGAGCGTGGCCACCTTCGCCCGGCGGTTGCGGGTGCCCGCGCCCTCCCTGCTGGTCCTGGTAGGCCTCGCGGTCGCGATGGTCCCGGGTGTGCCCGCGCTGCACGTACCGCCGCAGGCCATCGCCCTGGTGGTGCTCCCGCCCCTGCTCTACTCCTCCGCCGAGGAACTGTCGTTGCGTGATCTGCGCACGGTGTGGCGCCCGGTGACGATCCTCTCCTTCGGCCTGGTCTTCGCCTCCGCCGCCGCCGTGGGCTTCGTCGCCGTCGCCGTCGCCGGGCTCCCGCCCGCGATGGCGTTCGTGCTGGGGGCCGTCCTGTCCAGCACCGACCCGGTGGCCGTCACCGCGCTCGGCCGCCGGCTGGCGCTGCCGGGGCGCGTCCAGGTGCTGGTGCAGGCCGAGAGCCTGTTCAACGACGCCACCTCGCTGGTGCTGTTCAAGGTCGCCGTCGGCGTCGCCGTGGCCGTGGGCGGCACGGTGGACCTGCCGGCGGCGGGCGGCGAGCTCCTGCTGCTCGGCGGGGGCGGCAGCCTGGTCGGCGCCGCCGTGGCCGGCCTGGTGTGGCTGATCCGGCGCCGCACCGCCGACCCCGTCCTGGAGACGGTGATAGCCCTGGTCACCCCGTACGCGGCGTACGTGCTCGCGGAGTCCGCGCACACCTCCGGGGTGACCTCGGTCGTGGTCGCCGGCGTCCTGCTCGGCCGCTCCGGCCACCGCCTCACCGACGCCCGCATCCGGCTCCAGTTGCACGCCGTCTCCGCGGTGGTGGTGTTCCTGCTGGAGAGCGTCATTTTCAGCATCGTCGGCCTGCAACTGCCCACCCTGGTCCGGGACCTGCCGGCCGGCACCGGCTGGTGGCCGCTCCAGGCGCTCGCGCTGGCGGCCGTGCTGATCGCCGTCCGCGTGCTGTGGACGCTACCGCTGACCCGCGGGGTCAGGCCCGCCCGCGGCCGGCTGTCCTGGCGGGTCGCCGGGGTCGTCACCTGGGCCGGCACCCGGGGCGTCATGCCGCTGGCGGCGGCCCTGTCCATCCCGCTGCTCACCGCGGACGGCGACCGGATCCCCGGGCGCCCGCTCGTCCTGGTGCTGACCACGGCGGTGGTCGTCCTCACCCTGGTCGTGCAGGGCTTGACCCTCGCCGCCGTGGTCCACCGCTCCGGGCTCGCCCTGGAGCCCGAGCACACCGCCCGCGAGGAGGACGACGCCCGCGACGCCCTCAACCGCGCCGCCCTCGACCACGTCGACCACCTCGCCGCCCTGGAGGTCATGCCCGACACCGCGATCGACCGGGTCCGGCGCGGCCTCGCCGCCCGCCTCGACCGCACCCCCGAGACCCCCGACGGCACCACCGCCGACGCCGCCTACCGTCAACTCCGGCACGAGGTCATCACCGTGCAGAACGTCCGGCTGCACCGCCTCTACGAGGAACACCTCATCAGCGACACCACCCTGCGCCGCCTCCAGCGCGACCTCGACCTGGAGCAGGCCGGACTCGGCGGCCGTGACGGGCTCGCGACCCCCGGTCTTCCGCACCCCCGCACCGCAGATCAGACTGTCGCGAGCAGTCCGACGCAGCACCGAACGGGGGCCACGTGGCACAGGGCAGGAAGAAGCAGAAGAGACCACTGAGCGCGGCGGCCGCCGCTGCCCAGCGGCCGAAGAGCGCCAAGCGGAAACCCCGGAAGGACAGGCCGCTCGCGCCCCGCACCGTCCGCCGGGCGGCCGTCCTGGTCGCGGTGCTCACCCCGCTGCTGCTCGTCGGCCTGATGGCGCTCGCCGTGGACCCGGACCACTCCGCCCTGTTCACGATCCTCGCCGTGCTGGTGCTCATCGCCTCGCTGGGCGGACTGATGGTGGTCCGGACGGCCGGCTGGGTACTCTGGCCCGGCGTCCTGCTGGGGGTCCTGCTGCTGGCCCTGCCGCCCACCACCATCCGGGCGGAGGTGCTCGCGCATCGCGGGGAGCGGACCGAGGTGGTCGTCACCGAGGCCCACAGCTCGAAGGACCGCAGCGGCCGGATCAGCTGGTCCTGCGCGATCCGCCGCGCGGACGGGAAGCCGCTGCCGCACCCCAGGTTCCAGGGCTCGGGCTGCTCCGGGCCGTCCTCCGCCGGCACCACCACCACCGTCCTCGTCGACCCCGAGGGCTGGGCCCCGCCGGCCGGCACCGACCTGGACTTCTCCTTCCTCCGCGGCGGCGTCTACGCCCTGGGCGGCCTCGGCCTGCTCTGGGTCCTGCTCGTCACCGCCGCCGCCCGCCGCAGCCTCCGGGAGTCCCGCGCCGCAGCGCCCGCCTGACGGTTCGGGTCCGGGAAGGCGGGCGGTCAGGCCGTGCCGGCCTGCGGCACGGTGTAGAGGAACTCCTCGATCCGGTCGATCAGGCCGCCCTCGAACCGGAAGTAGACGACGGTCGGGACCTCCTGGACGACCCCCTCGGCCGACAGCAGGTGGATGACGTGCTGCTGGAGCACCTCGTCCGGCTTCTCGAACTGGCGGAGGACCTCGAACCGCAGCGACTCGACAGTGGCGGCGAAGGCCCTGAAGTGCACGAGCCGCTCGTCGATCGGCTGCTCGTCGTTGCCGTCGTTCTGCCAGACCGTGGCCTTCTCGGTGCACAGCGCCCGGAAGCCGGCGAAGTCGTTCTCCTCCAGCCGCCGCAGACCCGAGATGACCGTCTCGCCGATGCTCTGTGCCATGCCGAACTCCTGTGTCCGTCGGGTCGAATGCGGGGATGGTGTCGCGGTGTCGCGGTGGTGCGGTGTCGCGGTGGTGCGGTCAGTGCGGAAGCAGGCCGAGGTGGCGCAGGTCGGTGACGTACTTGTGGACGAGGGCCGCCGACAGGTGCGGGATGTCCTGGTCGGGGCCGACCTTGGCGGCCCGTACGGCGGACCGGAACCCGTCGGCGGGGATCGCCGAGCCGGGGACGCCTTCCCCGGGCCGCGCGAAGGCGCGCAGCAGGGGCAGCAGCGAGTGCTGGCGCTGCTTCTCCGGCAGGGCGCGCAGCGCGGTGGTGATCCGGGCGAGCCAGTCGTCGTAGTCGTCGATCCGCCGGATCGGGTGGCCGGCCTCGACGAGCCAGTCGACGAAGGTGTCCAGGCAGACGCCGTCGTCGTGCGGGTTCAGCGCGTTGAAGGTCCGGTAGCCCTCGGTGGCCCGCGCGCCCAGCGCGGTGACGGCCTCGGCGGTGAAGTCGACCGGCAGGCCGTCGTAGTGGGCGCGCCCGCCGCCCCGGTAGAAGGAGCCCGGGGCGATGCCGGTGGTGAGCAGGCTGAGCAGCAGGCGGGTGAACACGTCGGGCACGTTCAGCTGCCCCCGGTAGCTGCCGTGCGCGAGGATCATGTCCGACCGCAGGGTGACGACCGGCAGTGCGCACAGGTCGTGGGCCTCGCGGAGCAGCACCTCGCCGGCCCATTTGCTGGTCGCGTACCCGTGCGCGTACCCGTCGTACCCGTGCGCGTCGTCGTGCCCGTACTCGTGACCGTACTCGTGCTCGGATCCGTGCGCGCCGTTGCCGGTGCCCCTGGCGAGGTGGCGCACCGGGCTGGTGACGCGGATGTCGCCGTCCTCGTCCAGGGCCGCGGCCGGGGCGCCGGCCACCACGGCGACGGTGGACACGTAGGTGACGGGCTTGAGCCGGGTGGTGAGCGCCAGCCGGATCAGTTCGGCCGTGCCGACGACGTTGGGCCCGAACAGTTGCTCGTAGGGCAGCACGTGGTTGACCAGGGCGGCCGGGTGGACGATCAGGTCCACGGTGTCGGCCAGCCGCTGCCAGGCGTCCTCGGCCAGGCCGAGCCGCTGCTCGCCGATGTCACCCGCCAGCACCTCCAGCGTCCCGTCGGCCAACTCCCGGTACCGCCTGAGCAGTTCGTCGTCGCCACTGTCGAAGGCGGCCTCCAGCCGCTTCGCCGCGACGGCCGCGTCGGCGCCGCGGACGACGCAGACCAGCCTGCCGCCCGCAGGAGCCAGGCGTTCCAGCCACTCCAGGCACAGGAAGCGGCCGAGGTAGCCGGTGGCCCCGGTGAGCAGGACGGTGCGGACGGCGCCGTCGGGGCGGGGCAGCGTCGGGGCGGCGGCGAGCGTCGCCGCGTCGAGGAACCTGTCCAGGGTGAGGTCGCCGGCGCGGGCCTCGGTGGCGTGCTCGCCGTGGACGGAGGCGACGGTGGGCCGCGCGGCGCCCGAGCGGCGCCGCTCCTCGATGTAACCCGCCACCCGCGCCAGGTCGTTGGCCGGGCTGATCACCACCCCGACCGGGACCTCGACCTGGAAGATCTCCGTCATGAGGGCGGCGAAGGACAGCGCGGACAGCGAGTCCCCGCCCAGATCGGTGAAGTGCGCGTCGGCGCTCGGCTCGGCGCCCGCGCAGCCCAGCAGCGCCTGGGCGGCCCGGCCGACCGTGTCCAGCACCGGCCGGTCCGGCCCGGCCCGGCGCAACTCGCGCAGCCGGAGCTCCTGCCCGTCGGCGAGTTCGGCGTAGAGCCGTTCCAGGGCCTCGCCGTAGCGCTCACGGAGCCGGGGGCGCAGCGGTTTGTGGCTGTCGGCGAGCAGGCCGTTCGCGGCGCTGAAGGGTTCGGTCTCGATCAGGACGTCGCGCGGGATCTCGTAGGAGTTGAGCTCGGCCTCCCTGGCGATCCGCTGGAGCGACTCGACGAGCAGCGGTTTGAGCGACTCGGCGTCCCCGCCGGCCCTGGCCAGCGCGTCCGGGGCGGGGACGACCACGGCGAGCGGGTAAGCGCGCTCGCTGTTGCCGTACACGAAGATCTGCCGGATCAGCGGGCTGGCGACGAAGGCGGTCTCCAGGCGGGAGACGGCCACGAACTCGCCCTGGGAGAGCTTCAGGACGTCCTTGGTGCGGCCGACGTAGACCAGCCGGTCCGGTCCGGTCTCGGCCATGATGTCGCCGGTCCGGTAGTAGCCGTCCGCGTCGAAGAGCTCGGCGTTGAGTTCGGGCCGCTTGTAGTAGCCGGGGATGGCGGTGGCGGTCTTGAGCAGCAGTTCCCCGCGCGGGTGCGGCGAGTCGGTCCGGAAGTAGCCGAGTTCCGGGACGTCGACCAGCTTGTAGTCGATGACCGGCGGGCGCTGCACCACCGAGTCGAGCAGCACTCCTCCGGCCTCGGTGGAGCCGTAGCCGGTGTACAGGTGGAAGCCCAGGCAGGACTCGACGAAGGCCGCCACCTCGGCGGAGAGCGGGGCGGTGCCGCAGAAGGCCTTGGTGACGCGCCCGCCCAGGAGGTTCTCCCGCAGGTCGGTCTTGACCGCCGTGTCGACGTCGCCGGGTTCGCCGGAGCGCCGGTCCAGTTCGCTGCGGTACCGCTGGAAGAGCAGGTCGCAGATGCGCGGGACCATGGTCAGCTCGGTGGGGCGGACCAGCGCGATGTCGTCGAGCAGGGTGGACAGGTCGCTCCTGGCGGTGAAGTGGCCGACGCCGCCCCGGGAGAGCGAGCCCATCAGTGCCCAGTGGCCGGCGAGGTGGCTCTGCGGCATGTAGTGGACGCTGACCGGGGGTGTGTCCTCCGCGCCGTAGCTGAAGCCGTTCCACGCGGTGCGGACCAGCCGCTGGGGGTACACCGCCCCCTTCGGGGTCCCGGTGCTGCCGGAGGTGTAGATGAGCAGCGCCAACGGGTCGTCACCCGGGGCGGCGACGAACAGGGGCGCGGGCGGCAGACCGGCGCCGGCGTCGACCACGGCGGCCAGCGGGTCGACGGCCACCGGGCGGCCGGCCCCGGCCAGGCGCCGCCGGGCGGATTCGAAGGCGTCGCGCTGCTCGGCGATGTCGGGGTGGTAGTCGAACACGATCACGCGCCGGATCGAGGGCGCCCCGAGGACGGCTTCGACGGCGGTGTCCAGCCGCTCGATGCTCGCCGCGAGGGCGCGCGGTTCGGTCTCCGCGACGATCGGCGCCAGCTGGGACAGCGGGGCGCTGGACTGCAACGGCACGACCACCACGCCCGAGTGGAGGCACGCGAGGTCGAGCGTGGCGTAGTCGGTGCTGGTGAAGCCCAGGATGCAGAGCCGGTCGCCGGCGCTCAGCGGGTGGTCCGGGTGGTGGTGCCACTCGGTGGCGACGGCGCGTACCCGGGCCCACAGTTCGCGGTAGCTGACGGTCTCGAAGCGGGGCAGCAGGCGCCCGGTCACGGGCTCCCGCGCGCGTTCGCCGAGGGCGGGCCGGTCGCCGTAGCCCTCCATGATGACGGCCATGGCCTCGGCGAGTCCCTTGCCCGGATCACGCACGGCCGCGGTGATCGCCTCCAGTGGTTCGGCCATGCTGAGCCCTCCCGTAGCGTCCGGCTGTTGTCCGGCGTCCGGCTGTTGTCCGGCGTGCGGCTGATGTCGATGTCCGGCTGTTGTCGACGTGCGAACCGGGGCCGGCCGGAGCGGTCGCCGGGCCCGTCGGGCCCGGCGGTCGTTCCGGCCGGCGGGCGTCTCACCAGGCGACCGGCAGCGCGTCCGCTCCGCGGATGAGCCGTTCCGTCCGCCAGGTCACCTGGTCGGCCGGCACGGCGAGGTGCAGGCCGGGCAGGCGGCGCACCAGGGAGTCCAGGACGACGCGCAGTTCCATCCTGGCCAGCGCCGCGCCGAGGCAGTGGTGGATGCCGTGCCCGAAGGTGACGTGCGGGATGTTCCCCCGGTGGAAGTCGATCTCCTCTGGGCGGTCGAACACCTCCGGATCCCGGTTCGCGAGCGAGAACTCGGTGACCACCGCGTCGCCGGCGCGGACGGTCTGCCCGCCCAGTTCCACGTCCTCGGTGGCGATCCGGGTGAAGCCGGCGGTGGCGCTGATCGGGATGATCCGGGAGAGCTCCTCGACCGCGTCGGGGATCAGGCCGGGATCGGCGACGAGCTCGTGCCACAGCTCGGGCCTGGTCAGCAGCGTGTAGACGAAGTTGCCGATCTGGTTGGCGGTGGCCTCCTGGCCGGCGGACAGCAGGCTGACCCCGAGGCTGACCAGCTCCTCCTCGGTGAGCCGGTTCTCCTCGTCCTCCACGGCGACCAGTTCGCCGAGCAGGTCGCTGGTGGGCTCGACGCGGCGCTCGGCGACCAGGCCGCCGAGGTAGTCGTTGAGGTGCCCGCGGTCCCGTGCGGAGCGGGCCGGGTCGGAGAGCATCAGCAGGCCGTCCACCCAGGCGTTGAACCGGTCGCGGTCCTCGACGGGCACGCCGAGCAGTTCGCAGATCATCGTGATCGGCAGCGGCCAGGTCAGCATCTGGGTCAGGTCCGCGGGCGAGCCTTCGGCGATCATGGTGTCGAGCAGTTCGTCGACGATCTGCTGGGCGCGCGGACGCATCGCCTCGACCCGGCGCACGGTGAAGGGGTTGGCGACCCTGCGCCGCAGCCGGCTGTGCTCCGGCGGGTCCATGCTCAGCATCGAGGTGCGGGGCAGGCCGGCCGAGACGATGCGGGGCACGTCCTCGCCGGCCGCGGCGGCCCGGCTGAACCGGGGGTCCGCCAGCACCGTCCTGACGTCGGCGTGGCGGCTGACCAGCCAGGCGTCGCCGCCGTAGGGCAGGCTCACCCGCAGCACCGGCTGCTCGCCGCAGGCCTCGGCCAGCTTCGGGTCCACGTCGAGCTGCTCGGCCGGACCGAACGGATAGGCCCGCGGTCCTTCTTCTGTCGCGGTCATCGTGTCAGTCCTTCCAGTCCTGGCGGGCGGTCACAGGGACGCGCTCTTGCCGCCGTCGATGACGAGGTTGCTGCCGGTGATCCACGAGGCGCGCCGGGAGACCAGGAAGCCGACGGCCTCGGCGATGTCCTCGGTCCGGCCGATCCGCCCGAGCGGGACCTCGTCGGCCCAGTCCCCCTCCGATTCCAGGCCGAGATAGTCGACGATCTTGTCGCGCGCCTCATCCGCCCCAGGAGTCATCACGTTTCCCGGGGAGATCGCGACGACCCGGATTCCGTCCGGCGCCAACTCGACCGCGAGGCCCTTGCTGTAAACCTCCAGCGCGGATTTCGCGGCGGCGTAGTGCAGGATCATCGGGTAGGAGGAAATGGTCGCGATGGAGGAGAGGTGCACGATGACCCCGCCGCCGGCCGCGCGCATGGCCGGCACGAGTGCGGCATTGAGCCGGACGGCGGCCAGGAAATTGATGTCGACCGTGTACTGCCAGTCGTTCTCGATTTCCAGCGCGGTCTGGAAGGCCCGGCAGCCGCCCGCGTTGTTGACCACGATGTCCACCCCGCCGAGGGAGTCCAGCGCGGCGTCGGCGAACGCCCGCACCCCGGTCTGCGAGCTGAGGTCGGCCTGGATGAACTTGGCCGCGGACGGGGTGTGTTCGGTGGGGTTGCGGGCGGAGGTGACGACGGTGGCGCCGGCGTCGAGCAGGTGCTGCACGATCGCGGCGCCGATGCCCCGGCTGCCGCCGGTGACGACGGCCCGCTTGCCGTCCAAGTCGTGGGAAATCTGCGCGGTAAGGCGACTCTCGCTCACCCTGGGTTCCGCCACCTTTCGTTCCTGGGAAATTCATTTCCGCGGCACTGGTCGGCAAGGGAATCAATTCTCCAGTTGCGACCCAGAAGGCGACGCGGAACCACCTGCACCACTATCCGTGATCTCCCGGACACGGTCAACATGATTGTGTCGATGCGGTGGATCGCCTGAGGCAATGCAGCGCGGACGAGAACACCCGCTGGACGCCGCGATCAACAGGGTCGATAATCGTGCGTTACCTATGTGCGGCCGACCACACCATTTTCCGCACGGCCCGGTGGTGATTCGCCGGAGCGGCGGAGAAGGCGCACACGGAATGTTCACACCATGAGTGCCGAGAACTCGGGAGAAAGCATGTCCAGCTTGGACGAGCCGTTCGTCGTGGGTGATCTGACGGTCCCCAACCGCATCGTGATGGCCCCGATGACCAGGATGCAGTCCCCCGGCGGCGTGCCGGGCGAGGAGGTGGCCGAGTACTACGCCCGCCGGGCGGCCCACCAGGTCGGACTGATCATCACCGAGGGCACCTACGTCGACCGCGCCGCCGCCCGCGCGTACGACCACGTGCCCCACTTCCACGGCGAACAGGCGCTGGCCGGCTGGGCCCGCGTGGTGCGGCGGGTGCACGAGGCCGGCGGCCGGATCATCCCCCAGCTGTGGCACACCGGGGTCGTGCGCACCGGGACGGAGCCGCCCGCCGAAGGGCCGTCCGGGATCGGCCTGGACGGCGCCCCTGCCGGGCGGGCGATGACCCAGCGGGACGTCGACGACACGGTCGCCGCCTTCGCCGAGGCCGCGGCGACCGCGGAGCGGCTCGGGTTCGACGGCGTCGAACTGCACGGCGCGCACGGCTACCTGATCGACGACTTCCTGTGGAGCGGCACCAACCGGCGCACCGACCGCTACGGTGGCACACCGGCCTCCCGCGCCCGCTTCGGCGCCGAGATCGTGCGGGCCGTCCGCGCGGCCGTCAGCCCGGGCTTCCCGGTCTTCTTCCGGTTCTCCCAGTGGAAGGTCGGCAACTACGGGGCCCGCATCGCGGAGAGCCCGGCCGAGCTGGAGCAGCTGCTGACCCCGCTGGCCGAGGCCGGGGTCGACGCGTTCCACGGCTCCACCCGGCGCTACTGGCAGCCCGAGTTCGACGGCAGCGACCTCAACCTGTCCGGCTGGGCGCGCAAGCTCACCGGCAAGGCCGCCGTGACGGTCGGCTCGGTCGGCCTGGACCAGCAGTACGGCGAGGGCGAGTTCGCCCAGGGCTACACCAGCCGGGCCGGCGTGACCGGCATCGACGAACTGCTGGCCCGCCTCAAGCGCGACGAGTTCGACCTCGTCGCCGTCGGCCGCACCCTGCTGGCCAACCCGGACTGGGCCGCCAGGGCGCTGCGCGGCGACCTCTCCCGGACCGTCCCGTACGACCCGGCGGTGCTCACCGGCCTGGCCTGACAGCGCCGTTCGGCGAACGGGCGCCCGGAAGCCGGGCCGCGACCGAGGTCGCGGCCCGGCTTCCGGGTTTCGGGGCGGTCCGTGGAACGGACTACCGCAGGCCCAGCTCCTTGCGGATGACCGCGTACCACTCCTCCGTCATGCGCCGCGCGGTGGCCTCGTCGAAGACGTTCGCGTCGTACTTGAGGAAGACCTTGAACCCCTCGCCGTCCCGGTAGGACTCGGCGGACAGGACGTACTCCCCGGCGTAGGGCAGGTCGTCGAACAGTCGCAGGTCCAACTCGCCGGGCGCGGCCGGGGCCGCGTTGGTCAGCAGGTCGGCGCCGTCGAAGTTCTGGAACAGGAAGTTGGTCAGGACCAGCGGTTCGTAGTCCGCGCCCACGGCCCGGGCGATCTCCAGCAGCGGGTAGCCGCCGTGCTCGATGCCGCCGACCACCTTGCGCTGCAGGGACTTCAGCAGCTCGGGGAAGCCGCCGACGCCCGTGCATCGGATCGGCAGGCAGTTCGCGAACTGGCCGACGACGTCCTGGAACCGCTCCTCGTAGCGGGCGGCCGCCGTCATGCCGAGGACCAGGTCGTCCTGCCCGGTCAGCCGGTGCAGGAACCGCACGTACGTCGCGAACAGCACGGTGGCGACGCTGACCCGGTGCTCGCGCGCCGCGTCGGCCAGGGCGGCGGCCAGCGGCGGCGGCAGCTTGACCGTCGCCACGTCCACCCGGGGCATCCGCTTGGGGTCGTACGGCCGGTCGTAGGGCAGCGCGAGCGCCGGTCGATGACCTGCCAGCTCCCGCAGCCAGTAGTCCCGGTGCTGCCGTGCCCGCGGGCCGGCGAGCAGCGCCTCCTCCCAGGCGACGAAGTCGCCGTAGCCGGCGCGGCTCAGGCTCCCCCGGCCCTGGTAGGCCTCCTTGAGCGTGCGGATCAGGACCGCCGTGGACGTGCCGTCCAACAGGATGTGGTGCGCGGTGATCAGCAGCAGGCGCCGCCGCCCGGCGAGGGAGACCAGGTGCGCGCGGACCAGCGGGCCCGTCGCCAGGTCGAACGGGAGGTTCACCAGGTCCCGCAGCCCCGCCAGTTGGGCGGCGCGCTTGGTGGCCGTGAGGTCGACCCGTTCGAAGGACGGCGCCCGGCCCGGGTCGATGTCCATGAACGGCATGCCGTCCCGCTCGCCGAAGACGGCGCTCAGCACCGGGTGGATGCCGCTCTGGGCGCGGATCGCCCGCTCCAGGGCGGCTTCGTCCAGCTCACCGTGGATCTCGAAGAGCAGCGGGAGGTTGTAGGCGGTCGACTCCGGCGAGCGCTGCTGGTCGCGGTACATGGTCAGCTGGCCGCACGAGAGGTTCCACCGCTCGCCCGCCGGACCGGCCTGGGCATCCGCCGTGGCCGTCGCGGCGGCCCCTGCGCCGGCGAAGTGGGCGCACAGGCCGTCGACGGTCTCGACGTCGAAGAGCAGGGTGGCCGGGACGTCGTCACCGAACTCCTCGCGCAGGGCGTTGGTGAGCTGGAGGACCAGGATCGAGTCCAGGCCGTAGTGGGTGAGCGGGGCCGCGGTGTCGATCCGCTCGGCCGGGATGCCGAGCACGGCCGCGGCCTTGTCGAGGATGAGTGCGGACAGGTCGGAGCGCGACGCCGGTGCGGCGGAGGGAGCCGGGGCGGGGCTCACGGCCGCCGGGGCGGGCGCGGGCTCCGGCCTGGGCGTCGGCACCGCGGTCGGCACCGCGGCAGGCGCCGCGACGGCAGGCGCCACGACGGGTGTCGCGGCAGCCGCCGCCGGCGCCGGCCGGGTGACGCCCTTCGGCTTGGTCCCGACCGCCTGCCGGGCCACCCCGTCGCTCTCCGCCGCGATGACCTGCTGCCCCAGCGGCAGCGCCTGCGGCAGCGGGAACACCACCGTCCCGAAGCCCTCCCCCGCCAGCACGTCCCGCCAGTTCTCCGGCGAAAGCGCCGGCGAGCCCGGGATCCGCAGCGAGCGGTCGTCGAACAGCCACCAGCCTTCCAGCAGCCCGAAGGTGACGTGGCTGAACAGGTCGAAGGCCGACAGCTCGTTCAGCAGCAGCCACCCGCCGGCCCGCATCGCGGCCTTGGCGTTGCGCAGGGTGTTGCGGGTGTCCTTGGTCGCGTGCAGCACGTTGGCGGCGATCACCAGGTCGAACCCGCCCTCGCCGACGTCCTGCCCGGCCAGCGGCCGTTCGATGTTGAGCAGTCGGCAGTCCAGGTAGGGCACGCCCGGCCCGTAGGTGGCACGGGCGTGGTTGAGGAAGGCCTTGGAGAGGTCCGTGTAGACGTACGTCTCGATGCTCTCCTGGTACGGCTTGAGCGCGGCGAACATCCCGGCGCTGGTGCCGCCGGTGCCGGCGCCGATCTCCAGGATCCGCAGCCGCGCGCCCGGTTCGCGGCGCAGCCGCTCCGACACGACGGCGACGGCGGCGCCGGCCATGGCGCGGTTGAACACGTCCGCGACGTGGTTGTCGCGGTAGCAGCCCTCCACCAGCTCCACCGAACCGCGCGGGAACATGACGTCGGTGGGCCTGGTCCGGCCGGTCACGATGTCCGGCAGCGCCCGGAGCATCGCGGAGGCGAGCCGCAGTTCGGCCTTGCGGTCGGCGTCGGCCGACCAGGACTCGCACTGCCGGTCCCACTGCGCGAGCACGGCCTCCGCGAGCACGCCCGCCGTGGACGAGCCCTCCGTCGGCCCGGCCGACACGGTGGCCCGCCGAGCGTGCTCCAGCCAGTCGGCGTACACCGGCAGGATCGCGGCGTGGTCGACGGTCGCCAGCTGGGCCGCCAGGACCTTCGCCAGCCACGGGTCACGCTCGGTCCGGCGCCACCGCACGACCTCGTCCATCAGGCCGTCCACGCTCTCCGGCGCGAGCAGCAGCTCGCCGCGCACCCGGGAGGGCGTCCGGCCGTGCACGGTGACCTGGGTGGCGCGGTCGAAGTTCGCCAGGGTGTTGTGCTGGTTGGTCTTCACGAAGGCCAGCTGCCGCTGGTCCCCGCCGAGCAGGGCGTCCAGGGCGGCGAGCCCCTCGCGCGGCTCGATCGACACCAGGCCGACCCGGCTCAGCCGCTCCCGGTAGAACTCGGACGTGACGCTCCCGAGGTTGCCCCACCACCCCCAGTTCATGACCCTGACGGGGGTGTCCCAGTGCTGTCCGAGCGCGTGGGCGTAGGCGTCGCTGAAGGTGCAGCCGGCCGCGTAGTTGCCCTGGCCGGCCGCCGTCGTGAAGGACTGCATCGACGACAGCAGCACGGCGAAGTCCAGGTGCTCGCCGTCGAAGACCTCGGCCATCGCCGTCGTGACGTCGACCTTGGCCGCCAGCCCCGCGCGCAGGGTGGCCTCGTCCATCCGGGCGAAGGTGCTGTCCCGCAGGACGAGCGCGGCCTGCACGACCCCGTCGATCCGCGGGTGGCGCTCCTTGACCTCGCCGACGGCCCGGCGCAGCGCGGCCGGGTCCCCGGCGTCGGCGCTGAGGTAGCGGACGGTGCCGCGCCCCTGGACGGAGCGGAGCCGTTCCTCGATGGCCGCGTCGGGTGCGCTGCGGCCGATCCAGGTGACGTGCGCGCCGTACTGCCGCACCACGTGCTGGGTCCAGGCGGTGCCCAGGCCTCCGGCGCCGCCGATCACCACGTAGACGCCGCCCTCGCGGTAGACCGGTCGCGCGGGCGTCTCGCACGGCGCCCAGTGCCGGGCCAGCCACTGGCCGGCCCGTCGGACCCAGGCGTCCTCGGGCGAGCGGGCGGGCAGGGCGGTGAGGTCGGCGGGCCAGTCGGGGCCGTCGAGGTCGACGCGCCGGACGGTCCACTGCTCGTACTCGCGCCCCAGGGAGCCGAACAGGCCGTGCAGCCCGGCGTGCGCCGGCTGGACGGGGTCGTCGGCGTGGGTGGCGAGCGCGCGGGTGGTGACCAGCGTGATCCCCAGCGGCCGGGCGTCGTACCCGGCTCCGATCAGCGCCTTGATCAGGCGGAACGCGGCGACGACGCCGTCGTTCTGGGCGGCCGTGTACCCGGCGGCGTCGACGGGGTCGAGCTTGGGCTCGGGCGCCGTCCAGACCAGGTGGTCGACCGGTCCGAGGTCGCGCAGCGCGGCGGTCACCTCCTCGACGGCGGCGGACGGCGGCAGCGGCCAGGTCAGGGCGCCGTCGAGCGGTGCCGGTCCGCCGACGACCAGGACCCGGTCGGTGCGGGCGGGCACGGGCGCGTCGGTCGCGGTGGTCGGGTCCCAGACGGGCGCGTACAGCGCGGGCTCGCTCCGGACGGTGCGGCGCGAGGTGTAGCCGGTCAGCCGCACGCAGACCGCGCCGTCGGTGTCGACCAGGTCGATGTCGAGCTTGTCGAGCGGCCCGGCCGCGCCGCCGCGCACCACGGCCCACATCGCCGACCGGCACGGGGCGAACAGGTCGAGCCGGTCCAGGGCGAACGGCACGGCGGTGTCCCGCATGCCGGTGAGGTGCGGCGCGACGGCCGCCTGGATCGCCGAGTCCAGCATCGCGGCCGCCAGGGGTCCGGGCTCCGCAGAGTCGGGCAGGACCAGTTCGGCGAGGACGAGGCCGGAGCCGACGTGCGCCTGCCGGATCGCCCGCAGGCTCGGGCCGTGGTCGATGCCCATCGCCACCAGGGCCTCGTGGATCCGCTCGCCGGACACGGTCTCCCGGCAGTCCGCGCGCAGCGCGGCGAGGTCGACCGGTGCCGGGCGCGGGGCGTCGGACGGCGCGATGGCGCCCTCGCAGCACACGGTGGAGCCGGTGCCGATCTCGAACCGGTGCCCGCCCTGCTCGCTCGCGCGCACCTCGACCCGGACGTCGACCGGGGTGTCCGAGACCTCCAGCGGCTGCACCCACGTGACGTTGCGCATCCGCACCCGGGTGGCGCCCAGCGCCTTGCGGGCGAGTTCGAGGTAGGCGACCGCGGGCAGGAGGTGACGGCCCTGCACCACGTGGTCGCGCAGCAGGCCGTCCGTGCGGGTCAGCGTGACGTTGTCGCCGTTTCCGGTACCGGTGCCGGTGCCGGTGCTGGTGCTGGTGCTGGTGCCGCTGTCGCCGGTCGGGGCCCAGTGGCGGTCGCGGGCGAACGGGTAGGTCGGCAGCGGGATCCGTCGGCCCTCGGCCGGCGCCCGGTCGTCGTCGGGCAGCCGGGCCGGGACGGTGCCGTCCAGCACCTGGATCAGCTCGTCGCGGTCGCGGACCACGCAGGCGAAGCGGTGGGCGAAGCGCTCCCGGCCGACGGCCAGGGTGTAGGCGAGGTCGCCGAGGTCGATCGACGCGTGGGCGCGAACGTGGAGCGCCAACCGGCGCCGCTGTTCGAGGAGTTGTTCCTCCGTCCGCGCCGAGAGGACCACCACGTGGTCCGTCCGCGGCGCGGCGGCGGTGCGTGCAGCGGTGCTCGCGGCCGCCGGGGCCTCCTCGATCACCAGGTGCGCGTTGGTGCCGCTGGCACCGAAGGAGCTCACCACCCCGCAGCGCGGCACCCCGGCGGGGCTCTCCCAGTCGTGGGTGCGGGTGCTCAGGTAGAACGGGCTTCCCGCCAGCGGGATCGCCTCGTTGGCGGTCTCGAAGTGCAGCGAGGCGGGGATCTTCCGGTGCTTGATCGCCAGCAGCACCTTCAGCACGCCCGCGATGCCCGCCGCGAACTGGGTGTGGCCGATGTTGGTCTTCAGCGAGCCGACCGCGCAGTACTCCGCCCGGTCGGTGCGGGCGCGGAACGCCCGGTTCAGCGCCTGGAACTCGATCGGGTCGCCGAGCTTGGTGCCGGTGCCGTGCGCCTCGACGAGTCCGATCCGGTCCACGTCGACGCCGAACCGCTCGTACACCTCGCCGAGCAGGCTCTCCTGGGACACCGAACTCGGCGCGGTGATCCCGTTGGTGGCGCCGTCCTGGTTGACTCCGCTGGCCTTGATCACGCCGTGGATGTGGTCGCCGTCGGCCAGCGCGTCCGCGAGCCGCTTGAGCACCACGACCCCGACGCCCTCGCCGGGCACGAAGCCGTCGGCGCGGTGGTCGAAGGTGTGGCAGCGGCCGGTCGGCGACAGCATCCCGGCGCGGCCCGCGAGCCGGTACAGCCGCGGCGTGGACTGGAGGAACACCCCGCCCGCCAGCGCCATCGAGGTCTCGCCGGACCACAGGTCCTTGCACGCCAGGTCGATCGCCACCAGCGAGCTGGAGCACGACGTGTCGACGGCGATCGCCTGGCCCTTGAGGTCGAGGAAGTACGACACCCGGCTCGGGATGACCGAGGTCATGTTGCCCCACAGGGTCTGCGCCGGCGCCTCCGGATCCAGCAGCCCCTGGTAGTCGCCGGCCCACGCCCCGACGTAGACGCCGCAGCGCGCCCGGCCCATTTGGCCCGCGTAGCCGGCGTCCTCCAGCGCCTTCCAGGACTCTTCGAGCAGCAGCCGCTGCTGCGGGTCCATCACCGCGGCCTCGGTGCCGGAGATGTTGAAGAACATCGCGTCGAACTCGTCGATGCGGTCGAGGAAGCCGCCCCGGGTGCAGGCGCTCAGGCCGTCGAGGTCGAACCGGGTCGCCTCGGTGACCAGGTCGTCGCCGTCGGCCAGGTGCGTCCAGAGTTCGTCCAGCGAGTCGGCGCCGGCGAACCGGCCGCTCATGCCGACCACCGCGATCGGTCCGCGCTCCACGTTCCCGGTGCCGCTGTGCGGCTGCCCGGTCGCCAGGGGTCGTACGGGCTGGACGACCGGCGGCGGGGCGCTCTCCCGTGCGTCCGCCGGCTCCGTCGCGCCCTCCGTGTAAACGATGACGCCCCGGTACTCGGCGAGCAGGTGCTCGGCCAGCCGGTCGGCCGTGCTGAAGTCGAAGACCACGCTGGTCGGCAGGTCCAGCGTCAGTGCGCCGTTGAGCTGGTCCACCACGCGGATCGCCAGGATCGAGTCCAGGCCGTAGTCGGCGAACGCCAGCCCGCCCGCGACTTCCTCGACCTCCATGGCCAGCGCGCGGGCGATCTTCTCCCGCACCACGGCGGGCACGATCTCGTCCAATTCCCTGTGCACGACCGGGGGTTGGATGATCGGCGCGGCGACTGGCACGGACTCGGCCACGGGCGCGGGCACGGGCTCGGGCACGGCGGCGAGCGCGGGCGCCGGCGTCTGCCGGGTCAGGTCGCCGATCCAGAACCGCTCCTTGGCGAACGGGTACGTCGGCAGCGACACCACCCGGCGCGGCGCGCCCTGGTGCAGGCGCTCCCAGTCCACCTCGGCGCCGGCCGCCCACAGCGCCGCCAGCTTGGACAGCTTGCCGGCCGCGATCCACTGCCGGACCAGCAGTTCCTGGAGGTCGTCGTCACCGGTGATCTCGGCGAGCAGTCCGCCGGATTCCCCGGCGGTGCCCCGGTGCCCCCGGCCGGCCCGCAGGGCGGCCCTCAGCTCCGCCGTCGACGAGACGGCGACCGCGTAGCGCTCGGCCATCGCCTCCCGCCCGACCTGGAGCGTGAAGGCCAGGTCGGCGAGGGCGGTGTCCGGGTTGCGGTCGAGGAACCCGGCCAGCCGGTCGACGGACGCGGTGAGCTGGTCGGGAGTCCTCGCGGAGAGGACGACGACGTGTGCGGATTGTTCGACGTGTCGGGCTTGTTCGGCGCCGTTGATCGCGCCGTCGGTGGGCTGCACGGAATACTCCTCGACGATCACGTGCGCGTTCGAGCCGCCGGCACCGAAGGAGGACACCGCCGCGATGCGCGGGCCGTCGCAGTGCCACGGGCTCAGTTCGCGCTGGACCCGGAACGGGGTCCGTTCGAAGCTGATGTTCGGGTTGAGCTGTTCGGCGTGCAGGCTCGGTACGAGCTGCCGGTGCTTGAGCTGGAGCAGGACCTTCGTCAGGCCGGCCACCCCGGCCGCGGCCTCCAGGTGGCCGATGCCGGACTTCACCGAGCCGATCGCGCAGAACTGCCGCTCCGCGGTGTCCTGTTCGAAGGCCTTGGTCAGGCCCGTGATCTCGATCGGGTCGCCCAGTTCGGTGCCGGTGCCGTGCGCCTCGACGTAGCCGACCTGCCGGGCGGAGACCCCGGCCTGATCCAGCGCCCGCCGGACGACGTCGGCCTGGGCGACCGGGCTCGGCACGGTGTAGCCGGTGGAACGGCCGCCGTGGTTGACGCTGGAGCCCCGGATCACCGCGAGCACGCGGTCCCCGTCGGCCACCGCGCGGGACAGCGGCTTGAGCAGCACGCACCCGACGCCCTCGCCGGGCACGAACCCGTGGCCGCCGGTGCCGAAGCTGCGGCAGTGCTGGTCGGGCGAGAGCATCCCGGAGCGGCACAGCTCGACGTAGTCCAGCGGGTGCGCGTAGAGGTTCACGCCACCGGCGATCGCCACCTCGCAGGCGCCGCGCCGGAGTTGTTCACACGCCTCGTGGATCGCGGTCAGCGACGCCGAGCACATGGTGTCGATCGTCAGGCTCGGCCCGCGCAGGTCGAGCAGGTAGGAGGCGCGGGCGCTCAGCGAGGCGAACGACAGGCCGGGCACCACGAGTTCGCCCGAGGGCAGCCGGCCCACCTCGTGCCGGGCGTGGCCGACCTTGGTGACGCCCGCGAACACCCCGACCCCGTGGGCGTGGCGCTCGGCGAGGCGCGCCCTCGTGTACCCGGCGTCCTCCAGCACCTCCCACGCCGCCTGCACGAACAGCCGCTCCTGCGGGTCCATGGCGTAGGCGTCGCGCGGGGCGATGCCGAAGAACCGGGGATCGAACGCGGCGAAGTCGTCCAGGAAGCCGCCCCACTTGCTGTAGCTGCGGCCGGTGGCGACGGCCGTGTTGCGGTCCGGCTCGAAGAAGCCGTCCAGCGGCCAGCGGTCCACCTCGCGGACGCAGTCGCGACCCGCCGTGAGGTTCTCCCAGAACTCCTCCAGGTCGGCGGCGCCCGGGTAGCGGCCGCTCAGCCCGATCACCGCGATCGGGTCGTCGGAGCCGGGAGCCGGCTGGTCGGGGACGGCGCTCGGCCGAGCGCCGGTGGCCCGCTGTCCGGCGGCCGCCGCCGGCTGGTCGCCCGCCACCGAACGGTCGGCCGTGACCGTCCGTTGGTGCACCGGTTCCCGCCGGAGGCCGGCGAGTTGACCGGCCGCGGCCCGCAGGGTCGGGTGCTCGTAGAAGATCGTCGAGGAGACCTCGGGGTAGGTCCGCACCAGCTCCCGGTTGAGCTGGATGACCATCACCGAGTCCAGGCCGATGTCGACCAGCGGGCGGTCGGGGTCGACCGCGCCCGGGGCGAGCCCGCTGACCTCGGCGAACAGGGCGAGGAGGTGGCCGAGGACGTTCGGGTCGGCGCCACGGACGGGAGTCGTCGGCACGGGAGTCGCGGGCGCGGGAGTCGCCGGCGCGGCGGCCGGGGTGGGCGTTCCGGTCGGCACCCGCGCCGGGTCGCCGTGGTGCACCCACACCTGGTCCGCCCCCGTGTTCCAGGCGTCGACCAGCGCCGTGAGCCCGGCTTCCGTGGGCATCGGCGCCAGCCCCCGGTCCTCCCACAGGTAGGCCCGGGTCCGCTCGCCGACCTGCATGCCGCCGTCCTCCCACAGCGGCCAGGCGATGGACAGGGTGCGCCCGCGGCGCAGCCCCTCGGCGACCCGCGCGTTGCGCAGGGCGGCGAACTCGTCGAGGAAGGCGTTGGCGGTCGCGTAGTCGGACTGCCCCGGGTTGCCGGTGATCGCGGCGCCCGAGGAGAAGGTCAGCACGAACTCCAGCGGGCAGTGCCCGGTGGCCCGGTCGAGGTGCACGAGAGCGTCCGCCTTGGTCGCGAGGACCTCGTCCCACTGCTCGGCGGTCTTGTCCGCGATCAGCGAGTCCCGCACCACGCCGGCGGCGTGCACGATGCCGGTGACGGCGCCCGCCTCGGCGACCAGGTGCCGCACCTCCTCCCAGCGGGAGACGTCGGCGCGCACGTACCGCGCGTCGGCGCCGGCCTGCCGCAACTCTGCGAGCAGGCGGTCGATCCGGCCGTCCTGCGGCGAGCGGCCGGCCAGCACGACGGTCGGCCGCCGGACGTCGGCGGCGATGCGCCGGGCCGTCGAGGCACCGATCCCGCCGGCCCCGCCGGTGATCAGGTAGACGCCGCCGTCCCGCCAGGGCTTGCCGGAGGCCGTACCCGCACCCGCACCCGTACCCGGGAGTTGGGCCGGGGCCCAGCTGCGCGTGTGCCGGACACCGTCGCGGTGGAGCACCAGGTCGTCGGCGGCGCGGGCGTTGTCCGCGACGACGGCGGCCAGGTCGGTGCCTTGGGCGCCCTGGACGCCGTCGATGCCGATGACCTGACCGACGATCCGCGGGTTCTCCTTGGTGACGGTCCGCAGCAGGCCCGCGAGGGCGAGGTCCGCCGTGACGACCTGGACGAGCGTGGTGCCGTCCCGGGCGTCGAGGCCGCGGACGGTCTCCAGCAGTTGCCACGACAGGTCGCGGAACCGGCTCTCCGGCCGCTGCTTGGCCGTGTCGAGGCGGATCGCCTCGGGCACGTCCCCGTCGACCCCGCACAGCACGACGACGCGCCGGTCGTACCGGGCGGTCGCGGCGGCGGGCGTCGGCGTCCAGCGGGAGGTCAGCAGGGTCGTGCCGCTCTCCTGCCGGGTGCCGGGGGCCCAGAAGCGGTTCCGGGCGAACGGGTATCCGGGCAGGTGCGCACGCCGGGGCGTGCCGTCGCCGAGCAGCGAACGCCAGTCGACGGTGCCCCCGCCGACCCACCGCCCGATCGGCTCCGGCTCGGCTCCGCGCTCGCCGGTGGTGACGAACGCCCTGAGCGCGTCGACGAGTTCGGCACGGGACGAGACGACCCAGCCGGCCCGTTCCGCCATCTCCTCGCGGCCGACCTGGAGACTCCACGCGACGGACCGCAACGACACCTGCTCCGACTCCGGGGACTCCAGGTAGGCGAGCAGGCCCCGGGCCCGGTCGGTCAGCTGCCGGGCGGTGCGGGCCGACAGCGGCACCGCGACCGGCCCGCCGTCGCCCTCCCCGTCCCGGTCACCGCGCACGTACTCCTCGACGACCACATGGGCGTTGACGCCGCCGAACCCGAAGCTGCTCACCCCGGCACGCCTCGGCGCGGGGCCGCCGGCACCGCTGCGGGGGCGCGGCCAGGCCTCGTTGTCCCGCACGATGTGGAACGGGCCGCCGGCCAGTTCGATGTACGGGTTGACCTCCTGGAGGTGCTGAGTCGCGGGCAGCACGCCGTGCTTGAGCGCGAGCAGCACCTTCAGCAGCCCGGCGATGCCCGCGGCCGACTCCAGGTGGCCGATGTTGGTCTTGACCGAGCCGAGGCCGCACGCCCCGTCGTCGCTGCGGCCCAGCCGGCGGAACGCGGTGCGCAGCGCGCGGACCTCCACCGGATCGCCGAGGGCCGTGCCGGTGCCGTGGGTCTCGATGTAGCCGATGGTGTCCGGGTCGAGGTCGCCGACGGCGGCCGTCACCAGTTCGGCCTGGGCGTCGGCGTTCGGTGCGGTCAGCGAGTTGGCCCGGCCGCCGTGGTTGTACGCGCTGCCCCGGATCACCCCGAGGATCGCGTCACCGTCGCGCTCCGCCGCCGCCAGCGACTTGAGCACCACCACCCCGACGCCCTCGCCCCGGACGTAGCCGTTCGCGCCCGCGTCGAAGGTCTTGCAGAGCCCGTCCGGGCTGAGCATGCCCGCCCGGTGCGCGCTGACGAAGGTGTCCGTGCTGAGCAGCACGTTGACCCCGCCCGCGACGGCCAGGTCGCAGGTGCCGGAGCGGATCGCCTCGATCGCGCGGTGCACCGCCACCAGCGAGCTGGAGCAGGCCGTGTCGATCGGTTCGCTCGGGCCGCGCACGTCGAGCAGGTACGAGATGCGGTTGGCCAGGATCGAGTGCGTGGTGCCGGTCGAGGTGAAGGCGTCCGGTCGCACGCCGAGCGTGGCGAGCAGCGTCGCGTAGTCGTTGCCGGTGACGCCGATGAACACGCCCGTGTTGGTCGGCAGGTCGGCGGGCCGGTACGCGCTGTCCTCCAGCGCCTGCCAGACCGTCTCCAGGACGAGGCGGTGCTGCGGGTCCATCAGTTCGGCCTCGCGCGGCAGGATGCGGAAGAAGCCGGCGTCGAAGGCGTCGACGTCGTCCAGGGCTCCGATCCGTTGGGGGAAGTCCTGGGCCTCGATGACCTTGCGCTGCTCGTCGTCGTAGCGGTGCAGCGGGAACGCGGCGACGGAGTCCTTGCCCGCCAGCAGGTTCGCCCAGTACTCGTCCAGGTCGCGGGCGCCCGGGAAGCGCCCGGCCGCGCCGATGACGGCGACCGGCCCGCGCGGGTCGGGCCCGGTGCGAACCGGCTCCGGCTGGGGCTGGGGCTCCGGCTGCGGCTGGGACTGGGGTTCGGCCTTGATCTTGATCTTGACCTCGGCCTCGGCCTCGGCCTCGGCTTCGACCTCGGCCTTCGCCGTGGCACCGTGCTCGTCGACCAGGTGGGCGCCCAGCGCCTCCAGGGTGCTGACGTCGAAGAACACCGCCGGGCTGACCACGACCCCGAACCGCTCGTGGATCTCCTTCGCGAAGGTCACCAGCGAGATGGAGTCGAAGCCGAACGCGTCCAGTCCGGTGCCGGGGTCGAGCTCCTCCGGCTCGAACTTGAGGATCTCGGCGGCGATGGCGCGCAGGACGTCCACGACACCCGACACCGCCGATACCACCGGTAGATCCTGCTCAGCCGGTATGACCGGCTCCCGCTCCCGCACCGGGCGGGCCTGCGGCGCCGGACGATCGCCCGGCGCCACCCCTGCGGTACCGCGCCGCACCCCGGCCAGCTCCCCGACGACCTCGCCCGCGCCGCCGAGCAGCAGGATCCGGTCGTCGCCGAGGACCACGTGCGTGACCGGCGCACCGGCCCGCACCCGGATCTCCCCGATCTGGTTGAGCGCGACCAGGGTCCAGTCCGGCGCCCCGGCGCGCTTGGCCTCCCACTGCACGCCCTGGGCGATCGCCGCGAGCACGAACGGCTCGACGGTGACGTTGCGCCGGACGTGGTCCTGCTGGAACGCGGGACTGCCGATGCTCAGCACCGTCCGGCCGTCCGGCGCGCGGAACACGCCCTCGACCGCGCACGAGGCCGGCTTGTAGTCCAGCCCGCCCTCGGCCAGTTCGGCCAGGAACTGCTCCCGGGTGAGGACCTCCCGCAGTCCGGTCGGCTCGACCCGGCCGGACGGCGCCGTGGCCGTCCCCCGCACGGTGAACTCGACCGCCGCCGTCCCGTCCCCGGTCCGGACGGTGCCGTGGCCGTCGGCGAACTCCGTGACGAGCCGCGTGGTCGTGGACCAGTCGATCGGCCGCAGGACGCGCAGGTCGTGGACCGACGCCTCGGCGGCGAACCCGCTGACCTTCGCGGCGGCCAACGCGAGGTCCACCACGAAGGTGGGCACGATGGTCGGCGCCTTGGCCAGCCGGTAGCCGTAGTCGAGCAAATCGGTGAGGTGGACGTCCAGGACGTAGCGCAGGCCCCGGACGTCGGATTCGTTGCGCCCCAGGAAGGGGTGCAGCCGCTCGCGCAGTGCCAGCGGGGCCAGGACGGACGGCGCGCCGTCGGTCTGCTCGATCCAGCAGCGCACCTTCTCGAACGGGTAGGCGGGCAGCGACACCCGCCGTGCCGTGGGCAGCCGGTCCCAGTCGACGGTCCTGCCGCCGGCCCAGGTCGTGGCGAGTTCGTGCGCGGGCAGCTCCCGCCGCCCGGCCAGGTAGCCGTCGACGGCCGCCAGCGCGGACTGCTTGTCCCCCGCCACGAACGCCCAGCGGTGCGGCAGTTCGTTCTTTCCGACCCGCAGGGTGTACGCGATGTCGGGGAGGTCGGCCTCCCGCGCCCCGGCGAGGTGGTCGCGGAAGACGGCCAGGTAGCGCCCGAGCGCGGCCTCGTTCATCGCCGAGAACACGAACAGCTGCTCGCCGAAGGGCTCCTGGCGCACCGGCCGTTCGGGGTACTCCTCAAGGATGATGTGCGAGTTCATACCGCCGGCGCCGATCGAGGTGATGCCGGCCCGCCGGGGGTGGGTGATCCGGCGGCCGTCCACCTCGGTGACCATCGGCCGCCAGTCGGCGAGCGTCTGCTGCACCTGGAAGGGCGTGTCGGCGAAGTCGATGTCGGGGTTGAGCTCCGTGCTGTGCAGGGACGGCGCCAGCTTGCCGTGCCGAAGTTGGAGCAGCACCTTGGCCAGGCCGATCATGCCGGCCGCCGCGAGCAGGTGCCCCATGTTGGCCTTGACGGACCCGAGGGCGCAGAACTGGCGGTCCGCGGTGTACTTGCGGAACGCCGACGTCAGGGCGCGGACCTCGATCGGGTCGCCCAGCGCGGTGCCCGACCCGTGCCCCTCGACGTAGCCGATCGTCCTCGGGTCGACACCGGCGTCCTCGATCGCCTTCTGGATCGCGTGCGCCTGCATGCCCGGGTTCGGCACGGTGAAGCCGTTGCGCGTCCCGGCGTTGGACAGGGCGGTGCCCTTGATCACGGCGTACACGTGGTCGCCGTCGCGCTCGGCGTCGACCAGCGGCTTCAGGACGACCGCGCCGACGCCTTCGCCGAGGATGGTGCCGTCCACTCCGTGGCCGAAGCTGCGGATCACGTCGGAGGTGCCGGTGGTGAAGTGCTCCTCCGAGGAGGTGATCAGGTTGTACGGGTGCAGCATCAGGTTGACGCCGCCCGCGACGACCATCCGGCACTCGCCGGCCCGCAGCATCTGCACGGCCTGGTGCACGCACGTCGACGAGGCGGAGCACATGGTGTCCAGGAAGATCGACGGCCCGGTCAGGCCGTAGAAGTAGGACAGCATGTTGGGCAGCGTCCCGGTGTAACTGCCGCTCTGCGGCGCGCCCCTGGTCAGGCTGTTCTGGAAGCCGTACAGGTTGTAGTGGTTGCTCATGGTCCCCACGAGCACGCCGACGTCGCCCTGGTAGCGGCGCTGGATGGTCTGCCGCGAGTAGCCGGCGTCCTCCAGCGCCTCCACGCCCGACTGGAGGAACAGCCGCACCTCCGGGGACATCTGCTCGGCCTCGCGCTTGGAGATGCGGAAGTAGCGGGGGTCGAACTTGTCGAGGTCGCGGAGGAAGGTCCCGGTCCGGATCACGCTCTTGCCGCGGACGGAGCGGTCGCTGTCGTGGATGGCCTCGTGGCCCCAGCGCTCCGCGGGGACCTCCTCGAAGGTGTGCCGGCCGTTCTCCAACAGCTCCCACAGCTCGTCCATCGTGTCGGCGCCGGGGTAGCGGCCGGACACTCCGATGATCGCGATGTCGTGCCGGTCGTCGCGCGCGGGTTCGCGGACCTCGGTGACGGCGGGGGCGGCCGGGGCCTCGGGCTGGACCGCAGGGGCCTCGGGCTGAACGACCGGGGCTTCCAGGGCTTCCAGGCTCTCCACCGCTTCCGGGGTTTCCGGGGTTTCGGCAGGACCGGTCTCCCCCAGCAGCACCTCCAGCTGAGCCCGCCGGGTCTCCACGAAGTGCGCGGCCACCTCGGCGATGTTCAGGTACTCGAAGAAGATCGTCTTGGACAGCGGCCCGAACACCTTCTCCAGTTGGGCGGTCACCCCGAGGATGCTCAGCGAGTCGATGCCGTACTCGATGAGGTTGGTGGTCGACTCGATGTGCTCCGGGGCGTGCCGCAGGACCTCGGCGACGACCCCCCTGAGCAGTTCCTCGGTGCGCCGCAGCAGGTCGCCCTCGCCCGCGCCGCCTGACGGCGTGGCGGCGGCGGACGAGACGGTGGCCGGTGCCGCGGGGGCCGGTGCCGCCCGGCGTCGTGCGGCCAGGGTGGCCTTGGCGCCGTAGGCGACGACGAGGTGCGCGGGGGCGTCGGCGAGCAGGGCCCGGCCGAACGCACGCAGCCCGTCCTCGGTGGGCAGGTCCTCCCAGCCGCGCTCGCGGCGCAGGGAGTCGCGGGTGACCTCGTCCAGCGTCATGCCGCCGTCGGCCCACAGCGGCCAGCTGATCGCGACGGTCCGGCCGCCGCGCTCGCCCGCGTCGACCAGCGTCCGGCGGTGCCGGGCGAAGGCGTCCAGGAAGGCGTTGGCCGCCGAGTAGTCGGACTGCCCCGGGCTGCCGTAGACGCCGGCGACCGAGGAGAAGAGCGCGAAGAACTCCAGGTCGAGGTGGCGGGTGGCGGCGTCGAGGTTGAGCGTGCCGCGGACCTTCGGCGCCGTCACCAGGCGGACGTCGGCGAGGTCCTTGCGCAGCAGGTACTGGTCGCGCAGCACACCGGCCGCGTGCACGACGCCGTCGAGCGACCCGTGCTCGCGCACGATCGTGTCGACCGCGGCGCGCACGCCCGCGGCGTCGGCGACGTCGACCGGCAGGTAGTGCGCGTCGACCCCTTCCGCGCGCAGGGCGTCCACCGGGCCCGCCGGGGAGCGGCCGCTCAGGACGACCGTCGCCCCCGCGCGGCCCAGGTAGCGGGCGAGGTGGCGGCCGATGCCGCCCAGGCCGCCGGTGATCCAGTAGACGCCGCCGGCCCGCAGCGCGGGAACCTGCGGTCCGGCGTCCAGCCGCGTCTCGACGGGCTCCAGCACCTGCCGGGTGCCGTCGGCGGTGTAGCGGACCTCGGTGTCGGCGGAGTCGTCGGCGCACTCCTCCCGCACGATCCGCGCGAGCTGCTCGGCGGAGGCCGCGTCCAGGCCGGCGACCCGGACGACCCGGCCCGAGACGAGCGGGTTCTCCAGGGCGGCGGTGCGGAACAGGCCCGCCAGGGGTGCGTGGAAGTGGGCCGGCACCCGGGCGTCGACCAGGGCCACGAAGCGGTGTCCGGCCTTGGGAGAGGACGCGAGCAGCTGCTGGACCTCGGCGAACATTTGCTCGGTCGCGGCGTCGACGCCGTCGGCCGGGCTCGCCCGGGTGATCTCCGGCAGGGTCAGGGGGTGCGCGGTGCGGGTGGCGCCGCCGTCCGCGTCCAGCGGCCGGTCGGTCCACCGGGTGGTCGCCGTGACGACGCGCGGGCCCGCGTCGGTGGTGCGCTGGGCGAGCCCCCGCAGGCTGGCGCTGATCACGCCGTCGCCGTCGCACAGGTCGATGTCGAAGGTGGTGAGCGCCCCGGCGCCCGCGCTGCGGCGCACCCAGGCCCAGGTCTCGGCCGGGCAGGGCCGGTACACCTGGAGTTCGTCGAGGGTGAAGGGCAGGGTCGGGCCGGCGGCCGCGCCCGTCAGGACCACGGAGGTCTGGAAGGCGGCGTCCAGGACGCTCGGCGGCAGCACGCAGCCGTCGGCGCCGGTGGTCCGGATGCGGGCGATCGCCTCGTCGCGGCCCAGCCGGAGCCCGCGCAGCGCGCGCATGGCCGGGCCGTACTCCAGGCCCTGGGCGCGGAAGGCGGCGTAGACCTCGTCGGTGCTGCGGGTGGTGCGGCAGGCGGCGCGCAGGGCGTCCAGGTCCAGCGGTGACGGGTCCGGCAGGGTGACCAGTTCGGCGGTGCCGGTGCTGTGGAGCGTCTCACCCTGCCGGAACTCGAACGCGATCGCGTCCGCGCGCGGCGTCAGCGCGAGGTCGACGTCGACCGGTTCGCCGACGACGATCGGCCGCAGCCACGCGAGGTCGCGCAGCCGGACGGCGCCCTCCCGGGCCGCCGCGCGCTCCACCGCGGCCCTCGCCATCTCCAGGTACGCGACCGCGGGCAGCACCCGCCGGCCGCGGACCAGGTGCGAGGCCAGGAAGGGCTCGGCCCCGGTGAACGTGGAGGTGTAGCGCTGCTGCGCCAGGTCGGAGGTGTTGCGGTGGACGAGCGGGTGCAGGAGCGCGGCGCCGGGCGCCTCGGCGGGCGGCGTGACGTACCAGTGCCGGTCCCGGGCGAACGGGTAGGTCGGCAGCCGCACGCGACGCGCCCCGGGATGCCCGGGCCAGTCGGCGCCGCCCCCGTTCGCCCAGTCCTGCGCCGCCGCGACCGGTTCGGCCCCGGCTCCGGCGGGGTTGCGCACCTCGCCGTCCGCGACGGCCTCCAGCGCGGCCGCGAGCTGTTCCCGGTCCGAGACCAGGAGCACGGTCCTGACCCGCATCGCTTCGCGGCCGACCTGGAGCGTGTGGGCGATGTCGGCCAGCGACTGGCGCGGCCGCAGCGCGGTCTCCGGCGCCAGCAGGTGGTCCCGCAGGCCGCTCGCGAGCACCCGCAGCCGCTCCAGGTTCTTCGCCGACAGCGGGACGGCGTACGGCCCTGCGGGCTCGGTGGCGCGGTCGACCGGCCCGCCGGCGGGCTCCTCCAGCAGGACGTGGGCGTTCGTCCCGCCGAACCCGAACGAGCTGACGCCCGCCCGGCGCGGCACCCCGTCGCCGCCCGGCCACGGCCGGGTGTCGCCGACGATGTAGAACGGGCTGTCGTCCAGGTCGATCAGCTGGTTCCTGGTCCGGAAGTTGACCGTCGCCGGGAGGACCCCGGCGGCCATCGCGCCGATCACCTTGACCACGCCGGCCACGCCCGCGGCCGATTCCAGGTGGCCGATGTTGGTCTTGATGGAGCCGATGCCGGTGCTGTCCGGCCGCGGTGACGTCCCGTGGGCGTCGTGCAGGCTCTGGAAGGCGCGCTTGAGGCCGACGATCTCGATCGGGTCGCCGACCGGCGTACCGGGCCCGTGGGCCTCGATGTAGCTCACCGTCTCGGGCGTCACACCCGCGCGGGTGTAGACGTCCTCGATCAGCGCGGCCTGGGCGACGGGGTTGGTGACGGTCAGCGAGTTGGTCTTGCCGCCGTGGTTGGTGCCGACGCCCTTGATCACCGCGTGCACGGGGTCGCCGTCCGCCAGCGCCCTGGCCAGCGGCTTGAGCAGCAGGACGGCGCCGCCCTCGCCCCGGACGAAGCCGTCCGCGTCCTGGTCGAAGGCGTGCGAGCGGCCGGTGGGCGAGAGCATGCTCGCCTTGCTGAACGCCACGAACAGCTTCGGCGACCAGCACAGGTTCACGCCGCCGGCCAGCGCCAGGTCGCAGTCGCCGTTGTTCAGGGCGGCGACGGCCTCGTAGAGCGAGACCAGGGAGCTGGAGCAGGCGGTGTCGTTGGCGATGCTGGGGCCGTGGAAGTCGAAGTAGTAGGACAGCCGGTTGGCGACGATCGAGTAGGCCGTGCCGGTGGGGAAGTAGGCGTCGGTCGGCACGTCGTCGCGTTCGATCAGCTCGGCGTAGTCGCCGTGGCACAGGCCCATGAAGACGCCCGTGCGGCTGCCCGCGAGCTCGCCCGCCCGGTAGCCCGCGTCCTCGATGGCCTTCCAGGCCAGTTCCAGCGCGAACCGCTGCTGCGGGTCCATCGTCTCCGCCTCGCGCGGGGAGATGTTGAAGAAGGCGGCGTCGAAGCGGTCGGCGTCCTCGACGAACCCGGCCCAGACGCTGTACGTCTTCTCCTCGCCGCTGCGCGGATCGCCGAAGTAGCGTTCCTTGGACCAGCGTTCGGCGGGCACCTCGGTGATCAGCGAGCGCCCGGCCGCGAGGTGGTCGAACAGTTCGACCAGGGTGTCGGAGCCGGGGAACCGCAGGGCCAGACCGATGATCGCGATGTCGTCGGTGCTCATCGGCTCTCCCCCACTCGCTGCACGGCACGGCGGTTGTCCACGGTCGTCCGCAGGTTCAGCGCGGCGCCCGACGCTCCGGCCGGCGCCGTACCGCCGTCCCGCACGAACTGCTGGTGGAGCACCGCGGTCGTCAGCAGGTAGAGGAACGTCTGGTCCTCCTTGGTGCTGACCTCCTCCACCGGCGAGGTCATGACCTTGTCGACCAGGCGCCGGGCGAACTTCGCGTCCAGGCAGCCGATCCCGGCCAACTCGCGGTCGGACAGCAGCAGTTCCAGGTAGTCCGGGCGGCTGTCCTTGAAGGCGGCGCTGCCCGGCGCGCGGTAGGGCTGCTTGGGGCGGCTGGTGGTCCACTCCGGGAGCTCGGCGCGGAACGCCTTCTTCAGGATGGCCTTCTCGACCTGGCCGTCGTCGTAGCGCAGGTTCACCGAAGCGGCCGCGCGCACCACCGCGGGGTCGAGGAACGGGCAGCGGTTCTCCACGCTGTGCGCCAGCGCGGCCCGCTCCCCCTGGGTGGACAGCAGGAATCCGGGCAGCAGCGTCTTGTACTCCAGCCACTGCGCCTTGTGCATCGCGGGCATGTCCGGGTAGCCGGGTGTCCCGGCGACGAGGTCGAGCAGGTCGGCGAACGGGTCCATCCGGTCGGCGAGCAGCCGGGCCGCGAACCTCCCGTTCTGGTACCGCATCTCGTGGGAGAACAGGCCCGGCAGCCGTTCCACCGAGAACTGCTGGTACAGGCCGAGCAGATGGGCCTGGTGGGCGGAGCCGAAGTGCTCCAGCTCCGGGTGCAGGCCGGCCAGCCGGGTGCGGCGCTCGCCGTCGGTCAGCTCGTTCCACCGCGCGCGCAGCAGGGTCTCGCGGAACAGCGAGTAGCCGAGGAAGGCCTCGTCGGCGCCCTCGCCGCTGAGGATGGTCTTGATCCCGGCGTCGCGGACGTGCCGGGACAGCAGGAACATCGGCACGAACGAGGTGCGGAAGGTCGGAACCTCCGCGTGGTACACGGCGGCCGGGAAGTGCTCGGTGATGTCCTCGCTGGTGATCGGGACGGCGGTGTGCAGGGTGCCCAGGTGCTCGGCGACCAGGCGTTGGCTGTCGGACTCGTCGAAGGACTTGTCCTGGAACGCCACCGAGAAGGTGCGGACCTCGTACGGGGAGAGCTGGGTGGCCAGCCTCGTCACGATCGAGGAGTCCAGGCCGCCGCTGAGGTAGACGCCGACCTCGACGTCGGAGCGCAGCCGCAGGTCCACGCTGGTGCGCAGGGTCTGCCGGAGCATGTCGATCGCCTCGGCCTCGGTGCCGTCGAAGCCGGGCACGTCGAAGTCGAGGTCCTCGTAGGGGCGCAGCGAGCGGCGGCCCCCGCTGATGGTCAGCACGGAGCCCATCGGCAGCTGGCGCACGCCCCGGAAGGGCGTGCGGTCGGGCAGCGGCGTCCACGCGGCGTAGGTGGTGGCCAGCTCCCTCGGGTCGAACTCGAAGCGGAAGCCGGGGAAGGCGCGGAACGCCTTCATCTCGGACGCGAACAGGAAGTCCCCGCCCGCGTCGGCGTAGAACAGCGGGCGCTTGCCGTAGCGGTCGCGGGCCAGGACCAGGTCACCGGTCGCCGCGTCCCTGATGGCGACCGCGAAGGCGCCGTTGAACCGGGTGAAGCAGTCCGACCCCCACTGGATCCAGGCCTGGAGCACGACCTCGGTGTCGGAGTGGTCGGTGCGGAACGGGCGGCCGAGGCGCTCCAGTTCCGCGCGGAGTTCGATGTGGTTGTAGATCTCGCCGTTGAAGCAGATCCAGTAGCGCCCGGAGGGGTCGGACATGGGTTGCGAGCCACCGGCGAGGTCGACGATGGCCAGCCGCACCGTCCCCATGGCCATGCCGTCATCGAGGTAGTAGCCCGCCTCGTCCGGCCCGCGGTGGTGGATGTTCGACAGCATCGAGGTGATGACCTCGGCGGTGGCACCGGGGTGCAGCGAGGTCGAGAGGAAACCAGCCAGCCCGCACATGATCCGTCCTTCTACTTCGCGGAGATCTTCTTGGTGACGAATTCGTCGATCGCGGTGAGCGAGACGAAGACGTTCACGAGGATGTCCTCCGGGGAGATCTCGACGGAGAACTCGGACTCCAGGAACTTCATCATCCTGACGTAGCCGAACGAGTCGATGACCCCCGCCTTGAACAGGTCGGTGTCCGGGGTGATCACGTCGTCGAACTCGAAGAGGAAACGGTCTTCCAGGTACAACCGGATCGTGTCCGTCGTGGTTGCCATGTGTCAGACTCCAGCCCTGATTTTGAACACCATGTGAGTGAGGGCCAGGCCCCCGATTTCGGTGAATTCCAGCCCGGCGTCGCCGTCGAGCAGCCCGCGGACGCTGTCGGTCCAGCGCACCGGGGCGACCAACTGCTCCGTGAGCATGTGCGTCACCTGTCCCGGCTCGTACGGCCGGCCCGTGACGTTGGAGATGACGGGGGTGTCGGGGTCGGCGAACTCGAACTCCGTCAGGAACTCGGCGAACCGCACCCTGGCCGACTCCATGTACCGGGAGTGGAAGGGCGCGCTCACCTTGAGCCGTACGAAGCGGATCTCCCGGCGCTCCAGGCAGGCGTGCGCCGCCTCCAGGACCGGCGGGGTGCCCGCGATGACCACCTGCGAGCCGGTGTTGAGGCCGGCGATGTCGACGCCGTCGACGCCGTCCTCCGCGAGGAGCTCCAGCAGTCGCGCGGGCGGTGTGTTCATGACGGCGGTCATGCCGCCCTCGGAGGCCGCCGCCATCAGCTCGCCGCGCTTGGCGACCAGCCGCAGCCCCGTCTCGAAGGCGAAGGACCCGGCCGCGAGCAGCGCGTTGTACTCGCCGAGGCTGTGCCCCAGGTAGACGTCCGCCTCCCGGTCCCCGCGGTGGACCCGCTCGAAGGTCCGCAGCGCGTTGACGACGAACAGCGCCGGCTGGGTGTACTCCGTGCGGCCCAGCAGGCCGTCCGGATCCTCCGTGCACAAGGAGACCAGGTCGTACCCCAGCACGTCCGAGGCGTACTGGACCAGCCCCGGGTACCGTTCGAAGACCTCTGCCCCCATTCCCTTTTCCTGACTTCCCTGACCAGCGAAGATGACTGCCAGCACGACACTCCCTCAACCCATGACTACCTGCTGACCTGCACTGACCTGCACTGATCTACGCCCGAGCCGCCCCGACCCGCCCCCGGCCCGCCCCGACCGCGACCGCGGATCCGAGTACGTCCAGGAAGGCCCTGCCGCGGCTGCTCATGGCCAGCTCGGGCATCACGGCCGCGCCCAGGGTCGCGGGCGGCAGGTCTCCGACCAGCTCGACCTCGCGGACCCTGCCGCCGTCCAACGTCGTCGCGGTCAGGCCGCGTTGATACATCAAGGCGAACCCGGCACCGGCGGCCACCAGGCCGCGCAGCGTCTCGATGCTCGTCGTCGTCACCACCCGCGGCATGCGGACGCCCGCGCGGGAGAACATCCGCTCGGCGTGGCGGAGCACGCTCGGGACGTTCAGGGCGACCAGCGGCCGGCCGGCCAGCTCGTCCAGGGTGAGCGGACCGGCCAGGCCCGACGGGTCGTCATCCGCCAGCAGGGCGTGCACCGGCAGATCGACCAGCGGGTGGAACCTGGCGTCGCCCGCCAGGAAGTCGTACGTCACCGCCAGTTCGCACCGGCCGTCCCGGAGGAACTCCAGCAACCGGTCGGCGGACTCCTCGTGGAGGTTCAGTTCCAGCGCCCCGTGCCGCTCCCGGGCCAGACGGTGGACCAGCGGCAGCAGGAACGGGGCGATCGGGAAGAAGAACCCGACGTCGAGCCGGCCGGCGGTGTCACCCGCCAGGGCGTCGCCCTGCGCCTTGAGGCTTCTGGCCTGCCCCAGCAACGCGCGCGCCTCCCGCAGCAGATGGCGACCGCTCGGCGTCAGGGAGACCCCACGGGCGTGGTGACGGAGTAACAGCTGAACACCGAGCTGACGTTCCAGCCGCATGATCGCCGACGAGACCGTCGACTGCGAGGCGCACAGCTTCTCCGCCGCCTCCGAGATGTTGCCGATCTCTGCGGAGACGACGAAGTAACGCAATTGAGTGAGACTGAATCCCAAGCGATCGGTCATAGCGCGCGGAATCCTTTTCCCGGAATCTGGCCATGCGGATTTTCGGGGTCGGCGGTGCGACCGCCGGAGAAATTCTGAATTCGGTGACGAGCCACGGGCGGTCAGCCCGCGGCGGCTCCGTGAAAGGCGAGCCGGGGCGCGGTGACCGGCCTCGGCACGCAGGGTGAAGGTGGCCCGTGGCGACCGCGGCGGGCCGCCCGTGCGGAGCCGGTCACGCCGGCGCGTTCCGCTTCGGGCCGTTCGAAGTGTTCGGACAGCAGGGCGAGTTCATACCCGCCGCAGTGTCAACTCGATTTTCTCGTCGCACCGCCGGGCGATACGGGCTCGGCAAGCTGCCGGTCCGATCTCCTTGACGCCGACGCGCGCAAACGGCTAGACACCAAGCCATTCCGGTCCAGTATTATCTGCCGGAGGTTCCCCAATCCCGGAAGCGTTCCAGGGAACGGGGCGGCGGGGACATGTGTGATGACCATGGTGACACTTTCCTCAGCTCCGTCGGAGACGGGAAGCTATCGGTCGGATTGTCGCAGTCCAGGTTCATGTGACATGAGCAGATCAACTATACAGAGAGCACAAAAGCGGACAAGCCTCCGATGAGCGTGCCCAGGTTGCCCAGCTGGAAGCGGGCCACGTGTCATACGGTAACTGAAAGGTTACCGGTTAACAAGTTGGAGCATGTGCACGAATGGATGAAACTCAGGCGGTATGGCAGCTGTGGGTACAGAGCCGTCCTGACCTCGACCTCTCGTCGATGGAGATCATCGGCGGCCTCCGACACGCCCACGCGATGCTGGAGTTCCTCCTGGAACCGGTGTTCGAAGCAGCGGCCGTCAGCTCCTCGGAGTTCGACGTCCTCTACCACCTCCGCCACTCGACCGAGCCGACGATCGCACGCCGCCTCGCCGCCTCGATGGGGCGGTCGCCGGCCGCGCTGAGCAAGGCGCTGGCCAAGCTGGAACGGCGCGCCCTCGTGGTCCGGACGGTCAACCCCGCGGACCGGCGCGCGGCGCTGGTCTACATCACCGACGCGGGCGCGGCCGCCGTCGACGACGTCATGCCCAAGCGCCTGGCCATCGAGCAGCAGGTCCTCGGGGCCCTCAGCGAGGAACAGAGCGCACAGGTCCGGACCGCCCTGAGATGTCTCTCCGAAGCCGTCGAGGCCCAGGCCCTGCGCGGCCGGCCCGCCGAACCGGAGACCCCCGCCACCGCCCCGGCCTGGACTCCGCCGCGTTCGCCGTCCCGCGAGTCCCCGTCCCGCCCGCCGCGGGCGCCCCGGCGACAGCTCGCCAACGCCAAGCCTCCCCGGAGCGGCTACCCCACGGAGCTGTGAGCGGCGCCGCCACCGGCGACTCGACTCGGTCGACGACACGTGGACTTCGGGCCTCACCACCCCGGCCGGTCAACCGACCCGGGGCGCCAGCGGCGGCGCTCCGGCGATCCAGCGGCCGCGGCGCATGACGGCGACCAGGTCGTAGCCCTCGGAGTCGAGCACGACCAGGTCGGCCCGCTTGCCCGTCTCCAGCGAGCCGATCGAGTCGGCGAGGCCCAGCAGGCGGGCCGGGGTGGCGGACAGCGACTCGACGGTCTGGTTCAGCGTCAGGCCGTTGACGGTGAGCGAGCGCTTGAACGCGACGTCCAGGGTGAGGGTGGAGCCGGCGATGGAGCTGCCGTCCGGGAGCATCGCGACGCCGTCCTTGACCTCGACCTGGAGCGGGCCGAGCGGGTAGAGGCCGTCGCCCATGCCGGCCGCGCCCATCGCGTCGGTGATCAGGGCGAC
>NZ_JBEOUK010000038.1:0-87778 GCF_040304045.1 Kitasatospora sp. NPDC094016 | reverse complement strand
AGAAGATCTACCCCAACGAGCCCGGCCGCAACGAACTCCCACCTACTTCATGACCGTTGGTCCACGACCGCTACACCACTTCAGGGGACACGACCAACGCCAGAGGGGGCACACCGCCACCCGGAGATGGTTCAGCAGAGGTTCGGCAGACTTCCGCGATCCGCTCTCGCAAGAGACTTGCAGTGATGGCGCGCGCATCGGCTCAACAAGACCGGCGCTACTGGGGCTGACGAAGGCCCTCACCGACTTCTACGGGTCCTGTCCCGTCCTCAAGGCGGAGACACCGGCCCGCCGGACGAACCGATTGGCACTGTGCCGACTGACCGCGGAGACGCTGGCCCGGGACCTCGACCTGCTCGGCCTCCAGGCGCCGGACCGGATGTAGTGACAACCACCGCCGCGCCAGCACAATGCCACCCGGATCCCCTTCCGCCGACCGCTGCTGACCAACTGCACGCCCACGTCCGCGCATTGCGGCCCGGGCTGGAGGTGTCCGATGTCCGAGGCTGATGAGCCGATTCACGCTCTCCTCGCAGACCTGTCGCAGCTGCCCGCAGACGGGACACTGGTCGATCTCGGCTGCGGCGCTGGACCGACGCTCACTGCGGTGTCCCGCCGCCACCCTCGGGCACGACTCGTCGGTCTGGACCGGTCAGCGGCGGCACTCTCGACCGCACGAACCCGCCTGACCAGGCATGGTCGAGGCGTACAGCTCGTCCAGGCAGACCTGCGGCGGTCCCTCCCCCTGGCCGGTGGTTGCGCCGACGCAGTCGTGTCCTACAACGTACTCGAGTGCCTCACCGACCCTGCGGAGCTCGTTCGCGAGGCCGTTCGACTCCTCAAGGCCGAGGGCACCCTGGTGCTCGCGCACGTCGACTTCGACTCGATCATGGTGGCCGGTCCGCCGGCTGACCTGGACCGGCGGGTGTGCCACGCCTTCACTGACGATCGCCAACCGTGGATGGACCACGCGAACGGCCGCATCGGTCGCGCGCTGCCTGGCTTGGTCGGGGCCGCCGGGCTGACCCTGCAGCGCACCGAGACACTCACAACCGCCTCGACGGTACTCACGGGCCACCCCGAACGTCGACTGGCCGACATGCGCAGAGCATTGCTGGGCTCAGCTGCACGTGGCACGACGACGGTCACCGCAGCCGAGGTCACAGACTGGCACGCGGGCGTGCAAGCCGCGGCCCGAGATGGGCGGTTCTTCTTCTCCGAGACGGTAGTGGTGGCCGTGGGCCGGTGAACCTGGACTCTTCCGGCGTCCCAGGACGTCCTTGCGGGTCCCGGTGGAGTCCGGTTGGATATCCGCTGTGAACGAGCGATTGCGCTCCGCACTCGTCCAGCGCGGTGTGCCCCCTGCGGCACTCGCAACGGTCTGCGAGGTGGACCCCAAGACCGTGACCCGCTGGTTAGGCGGTCGCGTGCCCCATGCCCGTCACCGGTGGGCTGTTGCGCACCACCTCCAGGTGGACGAGACCTTCCTCTGGCCGGAGCCCCATCCCCGGTCCGCACAGGTCACCGGTCCCGGTGTCGGCCTCGTGGCCACATACCCCGACCGTGCCGGCGTCCCGCGGGAGATGTGGCTCTCCCTGCTGCTGGAGGCAGACCAGAACATTGACGTGCTGGTGTTCTCGGGGACGTTCTTCGCCCAGTCGAACCCGCGCATCGCCACGATGCTGGCGCAGCGCGCGGCGGCCGGGGTGAAGGTCCGGCTGTGCTTCGGAGACCCGCAGGGCCGCGCGGTGGCGATCCGCGGACGTGAGGAGGGCATCGGCGACGCCCTCGCAGCGAAGATCCGCGCCTCGCTGACCTACTACCGGCCGCTGCTGGGCACGCCCGGCTGCGAGATCCGCCTGCACGACACCACGTTGTACAACTCGCTGTTCCGCTACGACGACGACCTGCTGGTCAACCCGCACGTCTGGGGCCAGCCGGCGTCCGCGAACCCGCTGCTGCACCTTCAGAACGACGGCCGGCTGGGCTGGTTCAGCGGCTACGCTTCGAGCTTCGACGCGGTCTGGAACTCCGCCCGGCCGTGGAACGACGACGCACAGGGGAGCCAGTCTCATGGCCGGCAGGACTGAGTACTACGGCGATCCGGACGCACCGGCCGCGAACTCGCTGGTCCCTGCGAGCAACCTGCTCGTGCAGAACGAGGTCGGCGAGATCCTGCTGCAACGCCGACGCGACACCGGGCAATGGGCGCTGCCCGGCGGGAAGCAGGACATCGGTGAGTCCGCCGCCGACTGCGCGGTGCGAGAGTGCGAGGAGGAGACCGGGATCAAGGCGGAGGTGACCGGTCTCCTCGGGGTCTACTCCAATCCGGAGCACATCGTCGTCTACAGCAGCAACGGCGAAGCCCGCCAGCAGTTCGAGGTGGCGTACATCGGCCGCCCGATCGGCGGTACCCCGACGATCAACGATGAGGCCGACGGTGTGCGCTGGGTGCGGCCCGGCGACCTGGACGAGTACGACATCCACCCGAGCATGTGGCAGCAGATCGGCCACTACCTCAGCGGGCGGTACCCCTACCTCGGCTGACCCGCGGCGGCGATCCGCTCTTCGGTGCGGGCCACCGCCGCCGCGATCTCCGGCTGGGCTCGCTGGATGAACCGTCCCACCAGCGTGTCTGCTCCGTACCGGGCGAGGATCTCCGCGACCCGGTCCCTGGAACGGGTCGGCTTCCCGTCGGGGGTAGTGGTCATGTCGCAGAAGATCAGGGCGTCCACCAGTACCTGGTCGGCGAGCATCGGGAACTCCCACTCCAGGGCTTCGCGTAGCCCGCGTTCCTCAGCTTCCAGCAGGGCGAGCGAGTGGTTTGCCACCAGTCGCACGAGCCGCGTGTCCGCGCCGTGCTCGTCCCGCAGGAACCTTGCACCGTCGAGAGGATGAAAGCCCGTCAGGGCCAAGCGGGGAGCGTAGCCGACATCGTGGAGCACTGCGGCGGCGACCAGCAGGCCATCATCCGGCCCGGCGACCGCGGCCAGTTGCTCGGCTTGACGTGTCACCCCTTGGGAGTGCAACCACCGCCTCGACAGGGTGTCCGCCAGCTCCTGCTCGGCGATCCGCCGCGCCCACTGTGGCAAGGTCTCCGTCACGTTGCCAGCCTCCCCGCCCAACACCTGGTCCATGCGTTGCTCTGGGGGGAGCACGCACTGCCCAGGTCACCGCTGTAGCAGTGCCCTGGGCAGTGGCCCGCTGTCGGCCCGGACGCGCTGTGTTCCGGGCCTGCCGCTGGTACGACTACCTGCGTTCAGCTGGGGTCAAGGACTTGCAGCCGAGCCAGCGCTGCAGCACGGTCGGCACCGCGACGGTGCCGTCCGCCTGCTGGTGCTGTTCCAGCAGGGCCGGCACCAGCCGACTGGTGGCCAGCCCGGAGCCGTTCAGGGTGTGCAGGTAGGCGGCCTTTCCTGCCACGGGGCGGTAGCGGATGTTGCCGCGCCGGGCCTGGTAGTCCCGGGCGTTCGATACCGAGCTCACCTCGACGTAGCCGTCGATGCTGGGCAGCCAGACCTCGACGTCGAAGGTCTTGGCCATCGAGGCGCTGGTGTCCTCGGCAGCCAGCCGGGTGATTCGGTGGTGAAGGCCGAGCGCCTCGACCAAGTTGGCTGCCTTGGTCAGGAGTTCCTCGTGGGCGATGTCGGAGGCGTCGGGGTGCGCGAACTGGAACATCTCGACCTTGTTGAACTGGTGGCCGCGAAGGGTACCGCGGTCGGCGGCGCGGTAGCTGCCGGCCTCGCGCCGGTAGCAGGGCGAGTAGGCGACGTACTTGCGCGGCAGTTCGGCCTCCGGGAGGACCTCGTCGCGGTGGAGGTTGACCAGGGCGGTTTCCGAGGTCGGTAGCAGGAACCGCTGCGGCCCGGCCGGACCCTGCTCGAGCGCGAAGACGTCCTCGGCGAACTTGGGGAACTGACCTGCGGTGTAGCCGGCCTGGTAGGTCAGCAGGTGGGGCGGCAGGATCAGCTCGTAGCCGTCCTGAACGTGGGTCTCGATGAAGAAGTTGAGCAGCGCCCATTCGAGGAGCGCGCCGTTGCCGCGGTAGACCCAGTTGCCGGTGCCGCCGAGCTTGACGCCGCGCTCGTAGTCGATCAGACCGAGTCGGCGGGCCAGATCGACGTGGTTGTGCGGCTCGAAGTCGAAGGCCGGGCGGGTGCCGTGCGCGCGGACGACCTGGTTCTGTTCCTTGCCGCCGGTCGGCACGTCCTCGTCGGGCAGGTTGGGCAGCTGGTCGAGGAACGCCTGGCGCTCGTCGGCCAGGGTGGTGAGCTGCTCCTCGAGTGCGGCGAGGCGGGTACCGAGTTCGGTTGCCTCGGTGCGCTTGGCGTGGGCGGCGGGGTCCGCCGAGTCGAGCCGCGCGATCTCGCGGGAGATCTGTTTGCGCTCGGCGCGTAGCGTCTCGACTTCGGTCATGCCGTGCCGGTACTTCTCGTCCAGGGCGAGAAAGGCGGTGAGGTCGATGTGAAGGGCTCGCTTCGCCAGCGCGCGCTCGACGCGCTGGGGGTGCTCGCGGATCACGGTGATGTCCAGCATTTCGGGTCCCATCGATCAGTCGGAGTCCGACGTGATCCCTTGGGGGCGTGGGCGAGAAGGGAACTCGCGGTGCCACCACGCCTTCGCCGGCACCCGGAGGTGACGGCCTCGACAGCTCGATAACGGGAGCGAACCGGCGGGGCATTGGGCCGCAGCCGGCCGTTCCTCCCCCCACTCGGGAGGGGATTCACCCCAGGACGCGAGGCTGCCTTCCCAGCTGCCGGCAGCTCTCTCGGCTCGCGTGCCCTGCGGCTACTTGTCTCCGTCAGCGCGTTGCCCAGAGGATAGATTGCTCGGGCCGCCGCGAGCAACGCAGAATCGCCGTACAGATTCGTCCGATCACCCTGAGCGACATCACGGCGGTGGGTGTGGCTCGCTGTCTTGCCAGCTCAGCAGCTTCACTGCCGCCGGTTCTCGTGAGAGCCGGTTGCCGAAGCTGATCAGTGTCGCTCGGCCAGCGCGATCAGCCCTCGCACTGCGTCCGAGACGTCCGGCAGGGCGTTCGGCCTGGCCCAGACGAAGTCGTCGTGCTCGCTCAGGATGATGGGCGCGGTGGCGGTGAAGGCGTACTGCCGGCCTCGCTGCCCCTTGCGGTTGGTGTAGTCGACAGAGCCGAGGTAGCCGGTGATCGTCGCCGTCAGGCCGCACTCCTCCAGGGTCTCCCGCAGAGCGGCCAGGACCATCGGGATGTCCGGTGAGCGCGGGCTCAGGTCCGGGTGGCGGCCGTCGACGTACTCAAAGACGAGGATGAGCCAGCCGTCGACAGTCCCGGACCACAGCGGCCGAGGCCCGAGGCCGGCTGGCGGGACGGAGTTGATCCCGGCCTCCAGCTGGTGATCCTTCGAGAGCGGGTGGCAGACGGCTATCGCCTTGAGGAAGACGCGTCGGTGGGCCAGGGTGAGAGCGGCGCTGATGCCGGGGGTGTGGCCGCCAGGGCGCTCCTCGATGCGGAGGACGGGTCCGAACTTCCTTTCCACCGCTATGCGTAAGGGGGCGGGGATGATGCCGCCGGGGTGGTTCACCGGGTGGTCTCCTCGATGACGTACGGGCCGGCCACGAGTGCGTCCAGGCCGCACTTCAGGAAGGTCGCGACCGCATCGCTCGGGGTGCAGACGATCGGTTCGTCCGCGCCGTTGAACGAAGTGTTCAGCACGACGGGCAGGCCCGAGAGCTGGTGATAGGCGTCAATGACGTTCCACAGCAGGGGGTTTGTATCCCGGTGCACTGTCTGGACCCGGGCAGAGCCGTCCACGTGGACCACGGCTGGCAGGCGTTCCCGCTGCTGCCGGTGCACCGTGCCGGTCGCCAGCATGTACGGGTAGACGAGTGCGCCGGCGGACGGCAGGGCGAAGTAGTCGTCGGCGTGCTCTGCCAGTACGGCCGGCGCGAACGGGCGAAACGCCTCCCGCTGTTTGATCATGGCGTTGATCCGGGAAGCGGTCGTGGCGTACTGGGGAGAGGCCAGGATGCTGCGGGCTCCCAGCGCCCGCGGTCCGAACTCCATGCGGCCCTGGAACCAGCCGATCACCTTCTCCGCCCTCAGCAGCCGGGCGGCGTCCCGGTGCGGCTCGGCCGTGCGCCGCACCCGGTACCGGCTGGTAGGGATGCCGCTCAGGGCCGAGCGGATGGTCTCCTCGTCGTAGGAGGGGCCGAGGAAGGCGTGTCGAAGCGGGCTCCGGACCGGGCTGACCGCAGTGACCAGCGCCGCGCCGATGGAGGTGCCGGCGTCGCCTGCTGCAGGCTGGATGAAGATCCGGTCGAACCGGCCCGATGCGATCACGGTGGCGTTGGCAACGCAGTTGAGTGCGACGCCGCCGGCCAGGCAGAGCGATCGTCGCGGTACGAGGCGCTGGGCGAAGGCGAGGTAGGAGCAGACCAGCTGCTCCAGGAGGTGCTGGAGGGCGCGGGCAATATCGCGGTGCCGATCGGTGATCGCGTCCTCGGGGTGCCGGGGCGGCCCGAGGAGTTCGACCAGAGCCGGGCTGAACAGGTTGCGCCGGGCGCTGGGCCGGCGGTGGTGGTCGAAGTAGCGCAGGTTCAGGTGCAGTCGGCCGACGCTCTGGTCGAACCAGGCGAGGCGCCCGATCTGGTCGAAGTACCGGGGGCCTCCGTAGGCTGCCAGGCCCATCACCTTGTACTCGTCGCTCTGCGGACAGAAACCGAGGTACCGGGTCAGGGCGCTGTACAGGTATCCGAACGAGTGCGGGTAGACGATGTGATGGCGCCTCGTCATCCGGCCGTCGGTGCTGTCGTAGATCGCGGCGGTCTCGTACTCGCCGCGGCCGTCGAGGGTGACGACCAGCGCCTCATCGAAGGGGGAGGTCAGGTAGACGCTGGCGGCGTGCGCCCGGTGGTGCGGCACGGGTATGAGCGGCAGGTGGCCCGGTAAGAGGCCGCTGCGGCGAACCACCTGGGGCAGCCTGCGCCGCGTGCGGTACTTGGCCAGGTCGGACAGCACCGAACCGATCGACGCCGGTGTGCCGTAGCGTAGGTTCGACGGCGCCAGGAGAAGGTGGAGCTTCGGGTCGACGAACAGCGCTGCTTGGTCGAGGTCCTGTGGGTGGGCGCCGGCCAGGTCCAGGCAGGCCCGGATCGCCTGCTCGGGGAACACCTTCGTGTTCTTGATCCGATTCAGGCGCTCCTCTTCGACGGCGGCGACCACCGTTCCGTTGTGAACGATGGCCGCTGCCGCGTCGTGGGTACCGAAGTTCAGCCCCAAGGTCAGAGTCAACAGCCCTCGCCGATCTGCTTGTGGCTTCCCACGCACGGGCGCAGGGCTCTGGAGGCAAGGATCATGCTGCCGGCCTGGACGTGGCCCTCAGGGCCCGTTCGTGGCAGGGCGACCTCAATCACAGGATGGCCTCCTTGAATCCGGTGCTGCTGGTGCGGGGACCGAAGGGCCTTGAGCGTTGCGAGTTCCGGACGGTGTCGATCACTTCGTTGACGTGTTCCGGTGAGGACATCGTGATGGCGATGGCCTCCACACGCGGATCACTCAGCGCCCAGGTGAGAGGGCGGAGTCTGCCGCGGGCGGTGCGGGCGAGCGGGTCGATCAGGGCACCGCGGTTGAGCGGCGACATCCCGACGAAGCCACGGTCGGCCTGCGAGATCTGGGCCAGATGCGAGATCGGCCACGGAGAGGCGAGGTGGTACTGGGCGGCAACGGCCGAGATCGACTCCTCCCGCAGGGCAGCACGGACCGCGGCCGGGCCGTGGCAGTAGGCGTAGACCGCGCCGATCCGCCCCGAAGCGAACGCGACCCGGGAGCCATGCCGATAGAAATCCCTCAACGCCTTCTGGTCGTCGAGAAGTTCAGCCCGCTCCGTGCGCTTGAGGTCAACCTGCAGCACTACCGCGTCGATCCGGGCGATGCCCAGCTGGCCGGTGGACATCTCGATGGCCGTGCTGATGCGCGCTTCGAGGTCCCCCCGCAGCGGGCACTCCGCCTTGACCAGGTGACGGAGCCCGGCAACGGGGCCGACGTGGTCCAGCACCTCCCGCACCGCCCACTGCGTGCCGAGGTGCGGATTGGAGTGGATCGTGCGGACCCCGGCCTCCAGCGCGGTACGCAGCGCGGCCAGACCGGGCCGCGAGTCCTTGCCGGGCAGCAGACGGCCGGCGACGAACGTCGAAGTGCCGAAGCACAGGCGCTCCAGGCCCGTCACATCTCCCCCCGCGCTTCCAGCGCCTCGCGGGTCAAGATGGTGCGGAAGTGCGCGATCGTCTTCTGCTCGCCGACGACCTTGTCGAACCGCAACTCGCCGAGCTGGTCGCGGTAGTGCTTGCGGTTCGGGTTGTCGATGTCGAACTGCTCGCTGTCGCGGTAGCCGGTCAGCCGCTTGAACGTCTCGCGCTTCTCATCCAGGGACATCCCCCACAGGACCGGAGGGTTCTTCTGGCTGATGCAGACCGTCGTCATCCCGTTCGGGCTGATCCGCAGCTTCCAGCAGCCACCGCACGGGTAGTCCCAGGAGAACATCGCGAGCACCGCGACCTTTACCCCAGTGTCGCCGATCTCGAAGTAGTTGTAGCTCGGATTGTCGCCCTCGATCGACTCCCGCCGCACCGGCCGCAGTTCACCCGCCTTCGCGAGCGCTTGGAGGATCGCCTGCTCCTCCACGAACTGGTTCTTCCAGAAGACCTCGCCCTCGGCGCCGAGCTGGGCGGGGTTCGAGGGGAAGAACTGGTTCAGCTTGATCGCCAGCTGGCCCGCCCCTCCGCTGTTGTTCAGCTCACGGGCGTGGTCGATGAAGGCGGGCAGCTCGTGAAGGGTGTCGCGCATCGTCACGCACGAGATCTTCGTCAGAGTCGGCAGCAACTCGACCGAACGCTCGATGCTGCGCAGGGCGTCACTGTGAAAGCCCCGCCGGGTGATCAACAGATTGCGCTGCTCGTCCAGGGTGTCGATGCTGACGATCGCCCGGGTCAGGCCGGCATCGATCGCCTCTTCGATGAAGTGGTGCAGGCGGTAGCCATTGGTCGTGACGATCTGCTGGTCGTAGCCGATCTCCTTGCCGGCACGCAGCAGATCCACGAAGTCGCGCCTCACGGTCGGCTCTCCACCGGTGTAGTGGACCCTCCGGAAGCCGATGTCATAGCCGGCCTGCAGGACCTCGATCGCCTCCTCCAGCGAAGGCTGAACGATGACTCCCTGCTTCCCTTCCGGAAGGCAGTACTGGCAGCGGATATTGCAGCGGGACGTAATGCCGAACCGGAGATTCCATTTACGCATGCCGGACGAGTACCGATTGTCCATCACCTTCACGGATTTCTGCCTTGCTTCGTGCTTCACGGGCACCTGCCTTTCAGGGGAACAGTGTCCAGAAGGAGAGCTGCGCGAATTGATCCGGTTCCAGGAGTGAGCGCGGTTCTCCAGGCTGCGATTACCTTGCGCCGCCAGAATGGAGAATTCTCCAGATTCTGACGGGTCTACTGGGTGCCTTCCAACCACGTTTCGGGACGCTCTGAGGACGTCCCGAAACGTAACCGGTGGGGCTGCCCGGCGTATCCCACGCGGGTGACAGCGCGAAGCCGGGTCCCACCCCACTGCGAGCGACGGCGGGACCGGCTGAGGGATCTACCGAGGGTGCATGGTGGTCGTCCCGCCCCATTGGTACGAGCCGCCAGGGCGCGATGGCGTTACGCCCGAATGCCCAACTGCCGTATTCACGAAGGCGGCGGGTTCGACACCGACATGGGCCAGGCTCTGGCCTCCGTGCCGGCGCTACGCGTGATGACTGGCTGTTCGCCGACGGTACCGGCCTGCCGAGACGAGCACGCTGTCCACAGAGCGCTGGAGGGTGCGTGCCCCGGCGCCGGGAGCGAAGCGACTGCTCAAGCGTTGGCCAGCCACAGACCCTTGTACTGGATCTTGGGGTGCCGGTGGTCTCTTGTGGTGGTACCGGCCGGGGTGTAGCCGCAGGACCGCAGCAGGTCCGCCGTTGTGACTTGGTCTCGTTCCTCGTTGTAGACGCCGATGATCAATCGGCCGCCCGGGGCGACGACATGGTCCAACAGATGGGCTACGTAGGCTCCACGCAGGTCCGTCGGCACGTAGTCCAGGCCGGTGCGGACGGCGTCGAAGCGATGTGAAGGCTTCCAGCCCATCGCGTTCGCGGTCCAGATCCGATGCGCCCACTTCGGGCAGCGCGTTCGGGCGAGGTCGGCGAGGGCCGTGGAGATCTCCACCCCGTAGGGCTCGATGATGATCCCTGTTTCAGCCGCCCAGTTGGTCAGGCTCTCCATCAGGTGGCCACTGGCGCATCCGACGTCGAGGAACGTCCCGCCGTGAGGCGGAAGCAGGTCGACGAGCAGGCCACGAGCTTCTCGCCAGCGGATCTCGTCGCCGCTGTGGCCGGACTGGGCCCGCGGGTTGTCGCCGTTGAGGTAGGCCGGTTCGATGACGTTCAGGACAGCGGAGTGCCACTCGGTCGCCGTGATCTCGCCTGCCTGGTACGCCTCGTCGATGGGTGCCAGATCGCGCCAGCCTCGCTCCTTCATGCTCGCGATGTCCTCGGCGTCGTGGCCGCCCGGAGGACGCGTGGTGGGGTCCATGCCTGCTCCTTCCGTGTTCGGTGACGATGGTGCAGTAGCAGTACAGCTGCGTTCAGCTCGATTGAAGGGGCCGGATCAGTCGCGCGGCCTCGCGCTGCGCGGGTTCCACGCCCATGTCGTTCGGTCCGGACCCAGCTGCTGCGGTCGGTGCCGGCTCCGACCGTCCGGCGCCTGCTCACCACGCTGGTCCGATCCAGCCTAGTGCCGAGGCGCTGCTCCACCTGGTCCAGGACGTGACGGACGGGCTCCCGCCGGAGGTCCATGGTCTACCGGACAAGGCCGGGGTCGGTGACCTGCGGCGAGGTGACCCCAGCCAGCTCACGTAGTCGCGGGACGGACGCGGGGATGAGCTGTTCCGCACCGAGGGCGCCCTGGCCGGTCGGCAATCGCCTTACCAGTATGACGAGTTGGGGCCGTTCACCGGATCGTGTGGCATCTGCCGCGACACGCCGACACTGCCTCGCCGGGCCGCCTACGGTGGGACACCTGCCGACGCACTCACGTACGACTGACGATCACCAGTTTGATCGCAGCTTCGCCATGTCCTGAACCAGCCGGACTCCCCGCGCTGGCTCTCTCCCGCCCCTGGAAGGAGACATCCCCGTGCCGCACACGCTGGGTGTCGGAGTTCACCTGGTCCTGATCGAGAACGGCCGGGTGCTGCTCGGACAGCGTGCCAACACCGCGTTCGCCGACCAGCACTGGCACGCTCCGGCCGGCCACCTCGAAGCGGGAGAGTCCGTCCTGGCCGGCATGGCCCGCGAGGCCGACGAGGAACTCGGCATCACCATCCGGGAGGAGGACCTCGTCCTGGTGCACACCCTCCACCACCTCGACGCCGACGACGGGGCCGGACGCCTCCAGCTGTTCTTCACCCCCCGCGCGTACACCGGCAAGATCACCAACCGTGAACCGGACAAGTGCACCGCTCTCCGCTTCTGGCCGCTGGACGGCCTTCCGGAGCCGATCGTCGGCTACACCGCGGACGCGCTCACGCAGATCACCGCCGGCCGCCCGCTGTCCGTCGTCGGTTGGCCGGCATGAGCGCCGTGAACCACCCGGTGCCCCCAGCGACCGGGACGCCTGCCGGGAGCGCGGAGACCCGTCTCGTGGTCGTTCGGGGAAACTCGGCGTCGGGCAAGTCGTCGGTAGCGGCGGGCATCCGGGACCGGTTCGGGCGGGGCCTGGCCGTGGTCGCGCAGGACAACCTCCGCCGCATCGTGCTGCGCGAGCGGGACCGCCCCGGCGGCGCGAACATCGGCCTGATCGACACCGTCGCCCGGTACGCGCTGGGCGCCGGCTACCACGTCGTCATCGAAGGCATCCTGTACGCCGACCACTACGGCGAGATGCTTCAACGCCTGGTGGACGACCATCGCGGCGTCACCCGCTGCTACTACCTCGACATCCCGATCGACGAGACGCTGGTCCGGCACGCCTCGAAGGCCGACCGCGAGTACCTGGCGGCCGTCACCGAGCGGGAACTGCGCGACTGGTACCGCGAGCACGACCTGCTCCCGGGCGGCATCGAGACCGTCGTCGGCAGCGACAGCACCCTCCACGACTCGGTCGACCGCATCATGCGCGACACCGCGCTCTCGGAGCTGGCCGGCCGCGACACCTAGGAGCAGTTGCCCGACCGCCGCGCCCGCTCCAGCGACCGCGCCACCGACGCCGACGCCCCGCTCTACCGCAGCCTCGGCTTCGCACCCGTCGACGGCTTCATGGCCCTGCGCCCCACCTCACCAGGACGGACCGGCTGACCGCCGCGACTCCGCCCATCCATCCCCCTTGACGAGGAGTACCTGATGCACGAGACGAGCAGGCTGTCGGTCGGCGTCATCGCCCACGACCTGAACACCGACCGGATCGCCACCGTCCACTACGCGCAGCGCAGTTGGACACCGGGGCCCGCGTGGACGATCCCCGGCGGGAAGGTCGACCCCGGGGAGGAGATCGCCCATGCTGCCGCCCGGGAGCTGCATGAGGAGGCCGGTCTCATCGCCCGGCCGTCCGACCTGCGCCTGGTGCACACGATCCAGGCCAAGGAGGGCTGGGACGGGGGCGGCGGGTTCGTTCTCTTCGTCTTCGCCACCAGCGAGTTCACGGGTGAGCTGGCCAACGTCGAGCCGGACAAGCACCTGGAGGTGCGCTGGCACCACTCCGCCGACGTCCTGCCCAACCCGATGTTCCCGACATCCAAGGCCGCAGTGGAGGCGTACCTCGCAGGTGGGCCCGCGTTCTCCACCCACGGATTCGACACCGCCTCCGGCGGGCACCAGCTCGTCGGAACGTGATCGGTGTCCGCCGGACCCCGTCGGTCCGCCCAGTAGGACCTCGGCGGCCGCCTGCCCCACCCGACCACCTCGACCACCTCGACCACCCAGACCACCCCGACCACCCCGACCACCGCCAGCGTCTGACCGCCTACTCACTACCCCCGACCCGAACATTCCGACCAGCAGGGAGAAGCCAGTGAGTGCACCGACCCCGCCCGAGATGCCGCAGCCATCAGCCCCGACCCCGTCGTGGGACGACCTGCTGCACCGCGGTACCGAGCACATCCAGCGTGCCTTCCACGAACTCGTCGCCGCCACCAGCGACTACGCCGGGCACAGCCCCGACCTGATCTGGGGCAACCTGCAGACCCCCGAGTACGCACGGGAGGTCCTGCGCATGGTCGCCAACCTGCACCAGCTGCCCGACGACTCGCGCGCCGGTGCGGCCGAACGCACCGCCCGCGCCCGCTACCTCGGACAGGGCGGCCGCACCTACCACGTCCTGCTCGGCGAACAGGCCCTGCTGACCGGCATCGGCGGCCCCGAGGTGATGCGTGCCCAGCTGGAACACCTGCTGGCCACCCTCGATACACCCGGTCTGCAACTCGGAATCATCCCCGCCCGAGCCCGCCTGAACATCTACCCCGGCGACGGCTTCGGCATCCACGACGGCACCCGAGTGGAAGTGGAGGGCTACCGCGGGTGCGAGACCATCACCGACCCCAAGCGCGTCGGCCTCTTCCACCGGGCGTTCCGGCTGCTCCAGGAGTCCGCCGTCTACGGGCCAGGCACCCGCGCCCTGATCACCGAGGCTCTGCACGGCTGGTGAGCCCCACCTCGTCCCGCCCGTCGAGGGCGGCGCCGGGGCGGGCGGCGAAGACGTCCCAGACGGACGGCCCGCGACCGTCCTCGGTCACGGCCCCCTCGATCTGGTAGGCGGCGGTGGCGGCGCCCCGGCGGAACCCCGTCGGCAGGTCGTAGCGATCCGGCATGACTGCCTCCTGACGAGAACATGAGGGGAACTCATGTTAGTGGCGCGGCACCGAAACGCCAGGGGCAACCGGCCACCACCACAAGGGAACAGCCGCCACCCGGCCGGAGGAACGCGGCGCGGCCCCGGCGGGCGTGGCCGGACACGCCCCGACCCGCCCGCGCGCCATCCCACCGGGCCCCGTCCGGTGGCCGACCGCCGGGGAGGGGGGTTGCATGGGGTGACCGGGCCCCAGCGATTCGGGAGGCTACCGTGTACGAGATGTGGGCCGAGCACGACCCGGCGGTGTCACCGCCGGCCGTGGTGTGGCACGTGGTGACGAAGAACGACTCGTCGACGTCCCTGTGCGGACGCTTCCTCGAACCCGCCCAGCGCGTCGCGCCGGCTGCGGGTGTCGAGGAGTCGGCGGGCCCGGACCGCTACTGCGATCCATGCCTGATCACCGTTCGCGAGGCCATGGCCGCGGCGACTCGGTGAGCGGAGCCGCTTGGCCGCCCCAGGCCTGTCCGACCGATCCGGGCGGGACAGGGCCTGGGCGTTCGACGGCGGCGACGGCGACGGCGGCGACGGCGACGGCGTGAACTGGAGTGCCGGAGCGGGAGGTTGGGCGGTTCCGACCGGCCGGGCCCGTCAGTACGGCCCGGCCAGTGCGGCCACCCCCGGGAAGCGGGCGATCGCCTGGCCGGCGGTCGGCGGGTGGGCGCGCCGGGGTCGTAGTGCGCCGAGGGCCACCGCGGGTCTGGCCAGCCGGGCGGGTCTGGCGGCGAGGGAGAACACCTCGAAGTAGGCGGCCGAGACGGCAGGGTCGGTGAGGGCCGCGCCCAGCACCCGGCGGGTGTACCAGCGGGTGAACACGGCGGCGGGCCCGGCGGCGGTGGCGGGGTGGCTCGACAGCGCGTCCGGGAAGCCCTCGTCCTGGTCCTTGGCCATGTCCCAGGGCGTGTCGACGATCCTGGCGATCCGCCGCTGGATCAGTGCGCTCACCCCCGGGTGCAGGCCTTCGCTGTCGACGGCGGCGCGGATGGCGGCGGCGCACTGGGCTGCGACCGTCATGCCGTGCCCGTACACCGGGTTCAGCGCCGCCACCGCGTCGCCGGTGGCCGCGAACCCGGCCAGCGGGCCGCCCTCGTAGCACTCGTAGCGGCGTCGGCGGTTCAGCGTCCCGTGGCAGGTGCGGATCGGGCCGAGCGGGCGGGCGGCGCGGGCGAGGTCATGGACGACCGGGTGGTCCAGCGCCTTCAGGAAGTCGTGGAACTCGCGCTCGCCCCGGGCGGGTTCGCCGCCCCGGGTGCCGGAGAGCGTGACGATCCAGCGCCCGTCCTCGATCGGGATGATGGTGGCGCCCCGACCGGGCCGGCCACGCCCCGGGACGGGCACGATGCTCACCACCGGGAAGCCCTCGTTCCCGCCCGGTGTCTCGAACACCCGGGCGGCGTAGGCGAGTCCGGCGTCCACCGTCTCCTCGCACAGGCCCTTGACGCCCAGCGCGCGCAGCCATTCCGGGGCACGGGAGCGGCGGCCGGTCGCGTCCACGACCAGATCGGCCCGCAGGGTCTCCCGCGAGCCGTCCGGGTTCTCGATGTGGACCCCGACGATCCGGCCCGGGCCGCCCACCAGGCCGAGGACGGAGGTGCGTTCGCGGACCGTCACGTTCGCCTGCTCGCGCAGCCGCCGCCGCACGACGTGGTCGAGCAAGTGGCGACTGCACGCGATCAGGTAGGCCGGCGAGTCGAAGCCCTGGAGCCAGCCCGGCCCGAGGCGCATCAGCAGGCCGGCGGGGATCGAGCGGTAGTGGGCGCCGGCGGCGAGCAGGGCGTCGAGCGTCCCGGGCAGGACCTCCTCGACGGCGTCCGCGCCGCCGCCGAGCAGGATGTGGCTGAACTCGCCCTGCGGCAGGCCCCGGCGCGGGCCGGGCAGGACGGGCAGGACGTCCTGTTCGAGAACGGTGACGCTCCGGGCGTGCGGCGCCAGGGCGGCGGCCGCCAGCGTGCCGGCCAGGCCGCCGCCGAGGACGAGGGCCGTGCTCACCCGGCGGCCCCGGTGCGGACGAGGCCGTCCCGGCGGGTCGCGCGCATCCACACCGGGCCGGGGCGCAGCGTGGCGAGCGGCACCTCGCGGACGGTCCGGCCGGGGACGGGCTCCAGCCGCCAGGCCCGCATGATCGTGGCGAGCAGCAGGACGGACTCGGTCATGCCGAACTGCTCGCCGACGCAGCGGCGCGGTCCCGCGCCGAAGCCGATGAACGGGCCGCGCTGCGGGTGGACGCCCACCCACCGCTCGGGGTCGAAGCGGTCGGGGTCGGGGAACAGGGCGGGCTGGCGGTGGAGCAGGTAGGGGCTGTAGATGACCGAGGTGCCCTCGGGCAGGCGGTGCGCGCCGAGTTCGGTCTCGGTGGTGGTGACGCGGGTGAGCAGCCAGCCCGGGGAGTACAGCCGGACGGCCTCGCGGACGACCCTGGTGGTGAGCTCCAACCCGGCCACGCTCGCTGACGTGCCGGCCGGCGCGGTGGCGTCGGCCTCGGCCAGGTCCGCCTCGGCCGCGTTCACCCCGAGCACGTTCACCCCGAGCACGTTCACCCCGAGCACGTTCACCCCGAGCACGTTCGCCCCGAGCACGTTCGCCCCGGCCGCGTCCACGTGGGCCGCGTCCACCTCGGCCCGGACCCGGTCGGCGATGTCCGGGTGCTGGGCGAGCAGGTGCAGGGCCCACACGGTGGAGTTGGCGATGGTGTCGAAGCCGGCGGCGAAGATCGTCATCACCTGGTCGGTGACCTCCGCGTTGGAGAGCGCCTGCCCGCCCGCGTCGGCGGCCACCAGCGTCGACACCAGGTCGCCCCGGTCCTCCGGATCCGCGCGGTAGGCGGTGACGACCTCGTCGACCAGGTGCACCAGCCGGGTGCGGGCGGCGTCGTAGCGGCGGTTGGCCGGCAGCGGGATCCGGTTGAGCCGGTGGGGCAGCAGCATGCGCCGGTAGGAGCCGCCGATGAGCAGCACGAAGTCGTCGACGGTCTCCTGGAGGCCGGTGAACGGCAGCCGGGTGAACAGGGTCGAGACCAGGCTGCGCCCGGCGGCCAGGCTCAACTCGGCGGTGATGTCGACCTCCTGCCCGTCGCTCCAGGACCCGGCCAGCCGTCGGGCCTCCCGGGCCATCACCTCCGTGTACCGCGCGATCCGGTCGGCCCGGAAGGCGGGCTGGACGTAGCGGCGCTGGCGGCGGTGGTCGGCGTGGGGGCAGGTCACCAGGCCGTTGCCGGCGAAGTCGCGGACCCGTTCGAACAGGAACCCGCCCTTGTCGAAGACCCGGTCCTCGCGCAGGACGTGCCGGGTCAGTTCCAGGTCGCAGACCACCACGGCCGAGACCGGCCCCAGCCTGATCTGGACGAGGCCGCCGTACGGGGGGAGGGAACGCAGGAACGCCAGCGGGTCGCGCAGGAACGGCACCAGGTGCCCGAGCAGCGGCAGGCCGCCGGGCGGACGGGGGATCATCGCGGTGACTCCGTACGGTAGCGGGCGGCCGTCGCCGTCCAGTGGATGAGCGCGCGGGTGAAGCGGACCAGTCCGAGGGCGAAGGCCCGCACCTCGCCGGGCGACGACGGGTCGCGGGCGATGCCGTCCGCCAGGAACTCCAGCGTCGTCGACTCGGCCTCGCACAGGGCCCCGAGCCGGGCCGACGCCTCCTCGGGGGCCAGGCCCTCGTGGACGGTGAACGAGCGCAGCAGGTTCTTGCCGTTCCCGGCGGCGGACTCCCCCTCGGCTGAGTAGAGGTCGTTGACCCAGCAGACGACGTGGTTGAAGCGCATCAGAAGGTCCGTCACCCTCGGGTGCCGGAACACCTCGTCGGCGATGTCCAGGCCGTGAGCCAGCTCGATCCAGCCCGCCGCGCACGACACGGCGCCGTCCTGGTCCCGGCGGCGCAGGTACTCGGGGACGGTCTGCACGGCGCCGGCCGGGGCGGCGGCCCCGGGGGCGCGGAAGTCGGGAGTGTGGAAGCCGGGAGTGTGGAGGCCGGGAGTGTGGAGGCCGGGAGTGTGGAACGGGGCATCGCGGAAGGGGGTGCCGTGGAGCGCGGCCTCGTCGAGGTAGCCGAGCGAGGTGTCCAGGTACGCGCGGAAGTACGCCGCGTAGCGCGCCCTCCACTGTGGCGGCGTCAGCTCGACCGTCTCTCGCCACAGCACCGCGAACGCCTCGACGAGTGCGTCACCGGGCGGCTCGACGCCGTCCGAGCCGCCCTCCGAACCGCCGTCCGAACCGCCCTCCAGGACGTCCGTGAGTGCCCGGACGGTCCGTCGGGCCGCCGTGACGGGCCCGCCGATCCACTGGTCGTCGAAGCGGTCGTCGAGGATCCAGGTGAGCACCAGCCACTTCGCCGCCGCGACCAGCCTCGGACCCCGGGGGACGTCGCCCCACGCCTCCGCCACCAGGTCCAGGTGGCCCTGTGCCAGGAACCCTTGGACGTCACCGCCGAGCACGTCGCTCGCCACCAGCCACGCCCCGACGTCCCGGCGGAGGGCGTCGGCCTCGCCGTGCGGCGCCGGTCTGGCGACTCCCGCGAGGAGGTCCGGGCCTCCGGGGTGCTCGGCGGCGAGGCCACACATGCCGCGGTACGGCGAAATGCCCATGCCCATGCCCGTGCTCCCCCTCGCTCACCACTTCCGACCCGGCCGGTCGGAGAAGGACCAGTCTGGCCAGCCACCGCGACTGTTCAAAGCGCAACCATCGCTTTTCCCCCGCACGAGTGACCGCGCCGTCACCACGTCGACACGGACCGTGACCAATGCCACTCCCTCGACGTGCCCCAGCCGTCGGCGGCCGGGCTCCCGCCGGGCGTCCGATATCCGGTTGGGGCGTGGCGCCGGAGTGGCTACGGTGTCGGGATGGCGACTCAGGTGATTGTGCTGAACGGTGGTTCCAGCTCGGGCAAGTCCGGGATCGCCCGGTGTCTGCAGGCGGTGCTGCCGGAGCCCTGGCTGACGGTCGGGGTCGACACCCTGATCGAGGCGATGCCCGCGTCCCTGCACGATACGGACGGGGGCATCGGCTTCGCAGCCGATGGCGGGGTGAGCGTCGGGGCGGCGTTCCGGGCCTTGGAGGCGGCATGGATCACGGGGGTCGCGGCCATGGCGGGGGCGGGCGCGCGGGTGATCGTCGACGAGGTCTTCCTCGGCCGGACGGAGTCCCAACTCCGCTGGGAGAAGGCGCTCGTGGGCCTGGACGTGCTGTGGGTCGCGGTCCGCTGCGAGGCGGCGGTGGCCACCGGCCGGGAGCTCGCCCGGGGGAACCGGATCCTGGGGATGGCCGCCTCGCAGGCGGAGCTGGTCCACCAGGGCGTGCGCTACGACCTGGAGGTGGACACCTCGCGCACCGAATCGCTGGAGTGCGCGCGGAGGATTGCCGCCCACCTTGGCGGCGACGGCGCCGGCGGGTGACCTGGGCCCGGACCCAGCCGGTCCCGGCCCTGACCGACGCGGAGTCGGTGTCGGTCAGGGCCGGGACCGGGACCAGACCTCAGGCGTCAGGCCTCAGGCGTCAGGCGTCAGGCCTCAGGCCTCAGGTCAGGGCTTCTCCCGGTGCCGCCACCGCACCGGGTCGGCGGCGCTCGGCACCGACGCGCCGGCTCCCGGCGCCCCGGCCCCGGTCCGCGCCAGCGGCCGGTAGTCGGCGCACGACAGCACGAGCAACTCGTTGTCCCCGGGCTGGAATTCGTAGTCCACCCGCTCCACCCGGCTCGGGATCCCGAGGGCGTCCAGGTGGTGGCGCAGCCCGTCCAGCTCCCCGTAGCGGACGCCGGTGTCGTACACCATGACGGGGAAGAGCCGGACTTCGCGGCGGGCGATCCGGGCGAGTTCCAGGAGGGCCGCCAGGTGGAAGTCCCCGTCCAGCCGGTTGCCGTACGAGAAGAGCAGGTGCGAGCTGAGCACCAGGTCGAAGGAGTCGTCGGCGAACGGGAGTTCGGGCAGTGAGCCGGCGACGTAGCGGTCCGGGCGGGCGGCGATGTCGGCCTGGAAGTCGCGGGCGTTGGCGATCCACTGCCAGGTGAGGCGGTCGGGGTCGCCGTACCACGTCCAGACGAAGTCCGATGCGTCCCGGACCAGCTGGTCGCGCTTGTGCCGGGTCTCCCGTTCGACGAGGACGCCGAGATCCTCCCGGTGGTGGGCGTACTCGCGGTCGACGGCCACCGCGTCGATGCCGCGCCGACCGGCCTCGGCCGTGAAGGCGGCCGCGCCGCCCGGGCAGTCCAGGATGCGCCGGCCGGGGGCGAGGTCGCCGTCGGTGAGCGCGAACATCGCCCGGTACTCGTCGAAGGATCGCGCGCTGACCAGCACGGTTCAGCCCCTCCCGACGTACGGCATGGTGGTGGGCAGGACGGTCAGGGACTGGACGTTGGTGTCCGGCGGCATCGAGGCCATCAGCAGGACGGCCTCGGTGAAGCGTTCCACCGGGATGGTCGCCTCGACCGCCATCGTGCCGTCCGCCTGCATGGCGGCGGGCTGCGGGCCGCCGTCGACCGGGGTGACGTTGCCGACGTCGATCTGGCCGACCGCGATGCCGTGCGCGCGGCCGTCCAGGGAGAGCACCTTGGTGAGGCCGAGGACGGCGTGCTTGGCGGCCGTGTAGGCGATGGAGTTGGGGCGCGGGACGTGGGCGGACGGCGCGCCGTTGTTGATGATGCGCCCGCCCTGCGGGGACTGGGTGCTCATCACCCGGAAGGCCTCGCGGGCGCAGAGGAAGCCGCCGGTGACGATGGTGTCCAGGACGCGGTTCCAGTCCTCGAACGGGGTCTCGGTGATGGGCCGGCGCGGGGCGGCGGCGCCGGCGTTGTTGAACAGCAGGTCGACCCGGCCAAAGTGGTCGCGGACGGCGTCGAACAGGGCGGCGACCTCGTCCGGTTGGCGGATGTCGGTCGGGACGGCCAGCACCCGGGCGGGGTCGACGTCCGCGAGGGCGATGGTCTCCTGGAGGGCGTCCTTGCGCCGCCCGGCCAGTGCGACGGACCAGCCGGCGCCCAGCAGCGCCAGGGACACGGCCCGGCCGAGCCCGCTGCCGCCGCCCGTGACGACGGCCGTCCGCCCGTGCGGCGCCTGTACGCTCCCGGTCACATGTCCTCCGTGTTCATCCAGATCCGCAGCATCCGCCGGGAGTTCGGGGCCGGCTCGTCCACGTAGGGCGAACGCCCGTGCAGGACCCGGCTGTTGCGGATGATCAGCAGGTCCCCGGCGGCCATCGAGAGGCCGAAGGCGATCTCGGGCCGGTAGAGCACCTCGTCGAGCACGCCGAGCGCGTCCCACTGGCGGTCCGTCAGCGGCGGGCCGCCACGGTCGGGGGACGAGCGGACGGTGCGGGTCTGGTAGTAGCAGGCGATGGTCCCGTCCTTCTGGGTGTAGAGGATCGGGGAGACCACGACCTGGGGCCCGGCCCGACCGGTCCGGTCGAAGGTCCAGTCCTCGGTGAGGGTGGCCAGGGCGTCCGGCCGCTCCCGCCTGATCAGGTCGTAGACGTGCCGTGCGCTCGCCAGCTTGGTCAACCCTCCACCGTTGTAGGCGGGTTGGATGCAGAGCAGGACGAGCAGGTCGCAGGTGTCGCAGTGGAAGCCGAGCTCGGTGTTGCCGTCGCCGTCCTGGTCGCGCAGCACCTGGGTGAAGTCGCCGCGCCCGTTCTGCGGGACGATCTCGCCGAAGTCCCGCAGCAGGAAGGACAGGGCGGCCGCGACCTCCTCCTCCGGGGCGGTCGGATCCATCAGTCCGGTGACGTGGGCGACGCCGACGGAGCGGGCGCCGCCCTGGACGAGCGCGCGCAGCTTCGCCCGGACCGGCTCGGCCGCGCCCCACCGCTCGGCCCGCGCGTCCGCCCAGAGCAGTTGTCGCTCACCCTCGTCGAGCGGGAGCGACCACTGCTCCCGCCGTGCCTCCAACTCCTCGCTGCTCCAGCCGATTTCGGACACCGTGTCGTCGTACATGTGCGGAACCACTCCTCTCTACCGCTGGGCGGCGGCCGCCGCCACCGCCTTGGACCAGAGCGCCAGCGCCTCGTCGACCTGCCCGGCCGTGACGGTCAGCGCCGGAATCATCCTCACCACGTTCAGGTGGACGCCGCAGATCAGCAGCAGCAGGCCGAGGTCGGCCGCCGCCTGCTGGGCACGCTTGGCGGTGTCCGGATCCGGGGAGCCGTCCGGGTGGCAGAACTCGTTGCCGATCATCAGCCCGAGGCCCCGGACGTCGGCGACGCCCGGTGCTCCGGCGGCGACCGCCCGCAGGCCGTCCAGCAGCCGCGCCCCCTGTTCGGCGGCGTTGTCGACCAGCTGCTCGTCCCGGATGACGTCCAGCGTGGCCAGCGCGGCGGCGCAGGCCACCGGATTGCCGCCGTAGGTGCCGCCCTGCGAGCCGGGCCAGGCCCGCCGCATCAGGTCGGTCGGCGCGGCGATCGCGGACAGCGGGAAGCCGCTGGCCAGGCCCTTGGCGGTGATCAGGACGTCGGGCACCACGCCGTCGTGGTGCAGGTGGGCCCAGAACCGGCCGGTGCGGCCGAAGCCGGTCTGGATCTCGTCGACGACCAGCAGGATGCCGTGCCGGTCCGCACGCTCGCGCAGCCCGGCGAGGAACCCGGCGGGCGCGGGCACGTAGCCGCCCTCGCCGAGCACCGGCTCGATGAACATGGCGGCGGTCTCGGAGGGGGCGCTGACGGTCGCGAGCACCTGGTCGAGTCCGCGCAGGGCGTGCTCCACGGCCTGCGCCTCGCTCAGCCCCAGGCTCAGGCCGAGCCGGAAGGCGTCGGGGAACGGCGCCACCGCGACACCGGGCATCACCGGGCCGATGCCCGCGCGGAAGCGGCTGCCGGCCGTGGTGAGCGCGGCCGCGCCCATGGTGCGGCCGTGGAAGGAGCCCTCGAAGACGATCACGTTCTGCCGGCCGGTGGCGTGCCGGGCGAGCCGCAGCGCCGCCTCCACCGCCTCGCTGCCGGCGGTGGCGTAGAACAGCGAGTCCAGGCCGGACGGCAGCACCTCGCCGAGCCGCTCGGTGAGGGTGAGCAGGGGGTCGTGCAGCACGGTGGTGTACTGGCCGTGGATCAGCCGGCCGGCCTGCTCGCGCACCGCCTCCACCACGCGCGGGTGGCAGTGGCCGGTGCTGGTCACCCCCACGCCGGAGGTGAAGTCGAGGTAGCGGCGGCCGTCGGCGTCGAAGAGGTGGAGCCCTTCGCCGCGGGTGGCGACGACGGGGGTGGCCTGCTTGAGCACCGGGGAGAGCTGGGACACGAGGTCCGCCTTCCATGGGTCTGGGGGGTACGGGTCGGTGGGGGCGCGGCTCACGGGGCGGCGGCGCGCCGGGCGGGTCGGTACGGCGGACGGGGGTCGGTCCTGCGGACGGGAGTCGGTGCGGCGGACGGGGTCAGTGCGGCGGTGCGACGGGCGGCAGGTAGCCGGCCTCGGCCGCCCGGGTGAGCGCGGCCGACCACCACTGCGGGGTGGGCTCGGCGAACCGGACGCCCAGCCGGTCCAGCACGGAGGTGGTGTACGCGCGGTCCACGAGGACGTTGCGCTCCTCCTGGAGGGACCACGCGGCGGCCAGCCCCGCCGCCGTCGGGTGGTCGCGTTCGGCCCGGGCGATCGCCGCCGCGAAGGCCTCGTCGTCGGTGAGCCGGACGGGGTGGCCGTGGCCGGCGAGCCAGCGGACGAGCTCGTCGTGCGGCGTCTCGTGCGGGCTTTCGACGTGGTAGGCGCCGGGCGCGGCGTGCGGGTCCAGCGCGATCGCGGCGATCCCGGCGGCCACGGTGTCGACGTAGGAGAACGCGTAGGTGGTGCGCGGCCGGCGCGGGGCGGCGCCGGCCAGCAGGTAGCCGCGGATCAGCTGGTAGATCCGGTTGTCGCCGATGTTGGCCTGGAAGGCGCCGGTCCGGCTGTGCGCCGCGATGTGGCCGCTGCGGTACAGGTAGGCGGCCCGCCCGGTGGCCGCCCAGGCGCGGACGGTCTGCTCGGCGGCGAACTTGGTCCGCTCGTACGGGGTGCGGAAGTGCTGGCCGATCCGCAGGTCGGCCTCGCTGAAGCGGCGGGGCGGGCCGTCCACGCCGCCCGCGACGGCGAGCGTGGAGACGTGGTGGACGCGGGCCGCCGGGGCGTGCTCGTCGATCCAGCCGAGCAGCCGCCGTACCGCGGTGTGGTTGGTCCGCTCCAGCTCGTCGGGCGAGGCCACCAGCCGGACGTCCGCGGCGGCGTGCACGACGAGCTGCGCGCCCCGGGCCCGCTCCAGTCCGGCCGGGGACAGGCCCAGCCCCTCCCGGTCGATGTCCCCGGCGACGACCCGGATCCGGCCGTCGTCGGCGCCCGCGCCCAACCGCCGGACGGCGCCGGCGTCGTGCTCGGCCCGGACCAGGCAGGTGACGTGGGCGCCCCGCTGGACGAAGGCGTCGAGCAGGTGCCGCCCCAGGTAGCCGGTGGCACCGGTGAGCAGCACCCGGGCGGGTTCGCGCACCGTGGTGCGGGCCGCCGGTACGGCGGGTGCCCGGCTGCCGGGGTGGAGCAGCTGGCCGGAGGTCGACAGTGGCTCCCGGACGGGACGGGTGGCGCTGCCGGCACCGACACCGGCCTCGGTGGCCACCGCCTCGGCGAACGCGGCGACGATCCGCTCGGCGGCGGGGTGCGGCAGACCGGGCCACCCGTACACCAGGTCGGCGACCAGCCGGTTCTCCACGATGCGGGCGGTGAGCCGCAGGTCGTACAGCGGGTCTCCGCCGGTACAGCGGGCCACTCCGGCCTGCTCGTCCGCGACGGTCCAGTCCAGTGCGGGCTCGTCGGGCAGCCGGAAGGTGCCGAGGAAGTTGAACCCGGCGGCGGGGCGGGTGCCGGGTGCGTCCATCGCCTGGACGGGGGCCTCGCGCAGGCGCCGCGCGGCCCCCTCGGGGCCGGCCGACGCCTCGACCACCAGCCACTTGACGGCGGTGAACCAACCGACGGTGTCCAGGAATTCACCCGGATCGCCGACGGTGTCCCGGCCGTGGGTCTCCACCTCGACGGGCAGCCGCGGGTGGCCGCTCCAGCCGGTCACGGCGTCGGCGAAGGCGGCCAGCAGGAAGGCCTCCAGGCCGGTCCCGCCGCCGTGGCGGCCGACCAGCCGGGCGGTGCCGTCCTCGTCGAGCGTCCAGCCGACGGCCGCCGGCTGCGCGCGGACCACGGGTTCCGGCAAGAATTCCGGCGCGAATTCCGGCGCGGACTCCGCAGAAGCGGACTCCGGAGAAACGGACTCCGGAGAAACGGACTCCGCAGAAGGCGACACCGGCGCCGGGGGCGGCGGCGCGGCAGCGGCCCACTGGTAGAAGTCCGGGGTCGGCGGCAGGTCGGCCGGCTTCTGGTCGAGCACCGCCCGGTAGGCGTGGGCGAGGTCGTCCAGCAGGATGCGCCAGGACAGCCCGTCGACCACCAGGTGGTGCGCGATCAGGGCGAGCCGGTCGTCGGTGCCGGGCGGGCCGGTGAACAGGTGGGCGCGCAGCAGCCGGCCGGCCAACGGGTCCAGGCTGCGCTGGAGTTCGGTGCAGACCCCGGCGACGGTCTCGGCGATCGGGGCCGCCCCGCGCGGGATCCGGGAGAAGGACAGCGGGTCGAGGTCGGCCACCGGCCGGGGTGCGTCGTAGCCCTCCGGCGAGACGGGCCGCCGCAGCGCCGGGTGGCGTTCCAGGACGGCCGCGAGGGCGGCCGAGAGCGCGGCCGGGTCGACGGCCGTCCGGCAGCGCAGCAGGACGGACTGGTTCCAGTGCCGCAGGTCGTCGACGGACCGCTGGCGGTACAACCACCTTTGGGCAGGGGCGAGTTGAATCCCCCGGCCGCCGCTTCCGGTCCGCCCGGCCGGAGCCGCGGCCGGAACCGGAACGGCTGCGGCGGCTGCGGCCAGGCCGTGCGCGGTCGGGTGCCGGTAGAAGTCGTCGTAGTGGACGCGCAGGCCCGACCGGCGCAGGAAGGCGACGGTGCGCATGGCGAGGATGGAGTCCCCGCCGAGGTCCAGCACGTCGGTGTGCGGCCCGACCCCGGGCAGGCCCAGTGCGGCCGCCCAGAACCCGGCGATCGACCGGGCCAGCGCGTCCCCGCCCGAGGACGGCCCCGACTCCGCCCGGGCCTCGACCAGTTCGGCGACCAGCTCGGCCAGCCGCTCCCGGTCGAGCTTGCCGTTCGGCCCGACCGGGAACTCCGGCAGGGTCAGGATCGGCTGCGGCACCGAGTAGCCGGGCAGCCGGTCGCGCAGGTAGGAACCGATCCCGGCCAGCCCGGCGCCGTCGGCCGACAGCCGTACGGCGGCCAGGAGTTGGTTCCCCACGGCGGTCTCCCGGACCAGCACCGCGGACCGGGTGACGCCCGGGAAGCCGTCCATCGCCCGCTCGATCTCGGCGAGGTCGACCCGGTAGCCCCGGATCTTGACCTGGCGGTCCACCCGGCCGAGGAAGACCAGGCTCCCGTCCGCCCGGCGGCGGCACAAGTCGCCGGTGCGGTACATGCGTTCACCGTCGTGGCGGACGAAGGCGCGCGCCGTCTCGGCGGGCCGGCCGAAGTAGCCGGCGCTGACGCCCCGGCCGCCGATCAGCAGCTCCCCCACCGCGCCGTCGGGCACCGGCCGCCCGTCGCCGTCCAGCAGGGCGAGCCGCACCTCGCCGATCCCGGTGCCGATCGGGACGGTCGGCTCCTCGGCCGGCAGTTGGCGGGAGGTGGCGGCCAGGAAGCAGGTGGCGCCGACGGTCGTCTCGGTCGGGCCGTAGTGGTTGACCAGCCGGGCGGTGACGCCGGTGTCGAGGAGGCCGGCCGCGAACGGGCGCGGCAGCGCCTCACCGCCGAGCAGCACGGTGTGCAGGGGCGGGGTGTCGCCGGGCCGGCCTTCCAGCAGGACGGTCAGGTGCGAGGGGGTGGTCTTCAGCACGGACACCCCGGCGCGCCGCAGCGACGCCCAGAACGCCTCCGGGTCGCGCACCTCGCCGTCCGGCACCACGTGCACCGAACCGCCGACCGCGAGGGCCAGCAGCCAGGCGGTGTGGCCGAGGTCGGCGGCCAGCGTGGTGACGTGCGCGACGCACGGGGCGTCGGCCTCGGTGAAGCCCAGCCGGTCGGCCAGTGCCCGCGCGTAGTGCACCGCGTTGGCGTGGGTGACGGCCACCGCCTTGGGCTCACCGCTCGACCCCGAGGTGAAGGACAGGTACGCGGGGTCCTCGGCCGCGCCGGGCATCAGCTCCTCGGCCCCGCAGAGCAGGAGGTCACCGGCCCCGCAGGGCATGAGGTCCTCGGCCGTACCGGGCGCGCCGCCCGGTGCGCCGGGCAGGCCCTCCGGCCCGGTCAGCCGGTCGACGTCCACCACCTCGGCCGGATGGCCCTCCGGCCCGGGGAAGGCCGCCTCGGTGCTGAGCACCCGGCCGATCCGGACGGCCGCCAGCCGCCGGGCGAGGTCGGCCGCCGACCAGTCCGGGTCGGCCATCACGGCCGCCGCGCCCGAGCGCAGCACGCCGTGCAGCAGCACCAGCATCCGGGCGTCCCGGGGCCCGAGCAGGGCGACCCGGTCGCCCGGGCCGGTGCCGGACGCGGCCAGCCGGGCCGCGATCCGGCCCGCCGCGGCGTCGAGGGTGCGGTAGTCGAGGGTGCGGTCGCCGTCGGTCAGGGCGGCCCGGTCCGGGTGCTCCCGGGCGAGCCGTAACAGGAACCCGGACAGTGACCGGGCGGACGACGCGGCGGACGCGGCCTGGTCGGACGGCGTGCACGGTGTGGACGACGAGGACGGTGTGGACGGTGTGGACGGTGTGGACCGGACGTGCTGCGTCGCGAAGGTCACTCCGGCTCGCCTCCCGTCCGGGCCGCCCGCCCGGCGCGGACCGCCCCGGTCGCGTGCGGGTCCACGACCAGGGGGTCACCCGCGAGGAACGCGTCCAGGCGCGGCCGGTCGGGCAGGCGTCCGGCCAGCTCCCAGGCCAGCATGCGGTGCAGGCCGTCGATGTGGATCAGTCCCTCCCGGACCAGCAGGTCCGTGTAGTCGGAGTGGTCGACCGCGCCGGTGCTCAGGTAGACCGGGGTGAACGGGGCCCACCGCAGCAGCCGGAGCTTGGCGGCGCAGACCGGGTTCGCGGCCGACCAGGCGGCCTCGTCGGAGCGGATGCGCTCGGCCGCCTCGGCCACCGTCAGGCCGGAGCGGGGCACGAGTTCGCGCGCACCGCCCTCGCTCAGGTGCCAGGGCAGGACGACGCCGAGGACGTCCGAGCGCGAGAGCCGGACGCGCCACCAGCCGCCGGGGATCCGGCCGGCGCGTTCGACGTTCTCCTCGCCGTCCCGGTTGCTGTTCGCCTCGTGGGTGCGCTCCGCCGGGTGGTCCCGCAGGTAGGCGTGGTGGACCTCGGCGTAGGCGACGGCGGTGACGATCTCCACGCGGTGCTCCTCAGACAGTTCCGATCAGGCGGTTCCGATCAGACATTTCTCGCCGGACGGTTCCGGTCAGGCGGTTCCGACGTACTCGGTGAAGTGCCGTTCCGCGAACAGTTCCGGCCACCGGCCCTCGGCCAGGCCGAGTTCACGGGCCCGGGCGAGCATCAGCCGCCAGTGCGGCTTCACCGGGCGCCAGCGCGCCCCCACCTGGCAGTAGGAGGCGTCGATGAAGTAGCGGGGCCTGCCCGGGCCGTCCGGCGCCGGTCTGCGGGTGTGGAACAGCGCCGAGTTGAGCAGCACCGTGGAGCCGGGCGGCAGCCGGTCGATGACCACCTCGCCGGGCAGTTCGGCGGTGCCGTGGTGGGCGTACGCCGTCTTGCCGACGGTACGCCGGTGCGAACCGGGCAGGACGGCCAGGCTGCCGACCTTCTCGTCCAGGCCGCCGAGGTAGTGCAGCGCGTGGACCATCAGCAGCGACGGGTCGGCGCGGTCGTTGGGCTCGCAGTCGTGGTGCCAGGCCTTGCCGGGGATCCCCGGGGCCTGGCGGTCGCTGTGCAGGTGGTGGAAGACGAAGGACGGCCCCATCAGACCGGCCAGCGTCCGTAACAGCGGTGGGTGGGTGAGGAGTTGGCCGTGGGCCGGCAGTTCCAGCTCCAGTACCGGGGGCGGGCCGTGCCGGGCGGGGTCGGTGCAGGCGGCTATCGAGCGGGCCCGTAGGCCCTCGTCCACCCAGCGGTCGACCTCGGGGGCGAGCCTGGCCCCGAGCGGCTCCGGCACCAGGCCGGGCAGGACCAGGTATCCGGACTCCAGGAACTGGCGGTGTTGCTCGGTGTCTAGGGCTTCACGCCCTCCGGAAGTCTGCGTCACCGAACCGGCCCCCTCCTTCCGGATGACGGGTCGCACAGTCGGGCACGGCGGATCGGACCTGAACAGGTTGTATGAAACGCACGGGATCATCCAGACCTCGGGTGGCGCCGGGTTCGTCCGTCGTCGCCACAGCTGACACACGTTCACCACGAAAGGGCACGAGTTGATCACGCAAGGTATCCGCTGAGGAGTATGAACCGTTGTTCGTGTCCACCACAAGACCATCGCCGACTCGTGGACATCTTCCCGCCACCGTGACGTTCAGCTCCAGCCACCGATCGACTCGTTTCCCGCCCGAAACTCGTGACCCGTTGCGCCCCGGTGATTCGCCGCTGGCACAGCGGATGCGGCACAGTGACGTCATGAGCGGCGACACCAGGAGTCACGAGAGCGCCGGGCGGGGCCCCGTGACCAGGCGCCGTCCGGTCCAGCAGCGCAGCCAGGAGCGGTATGGCCGGATCCTCGACGCCTGCGCCGGGCTGCTCGACGAGGTCGGCGCCACCGCGCTCACCACGAAGGAGGTCGCCCAGCGCGCCCAGGTGCCGATCGGCACCCTGTACCAGTTCTTCTCCGGCAAGGAGGACCTGCTGGCCGCCCTCGCCGGCCGCAACCTCGACCGCTACCTCCAGCGGCTCGACCACCGGCTGGCGACCGCCGCGCCCCTCGGCCCGGCCGGGTTCACCGACCTCGCGGTGGAGGAGTTCGTCGCGATGAAGCGCGCGGTACCCGGATTCGGCCAGCTCGACTTCGGCCTCGCCGACGCGGCCGCCCCCGCCGGGCTGCGGGACGACCGGCACCTGCTCGACCCGGGCGTGGACAACAACACCGCCGTCGCGCTGCGTCTCCAGGCGCTCGGCGGCGAGGTGTTCGCCACCGGCGACCCGGCGGCGCTCACCCTCGCCCTGCGGGTCGCCCTGGAGGCCGCCGACGCGGTGCTCAAGCTGGCCTTCCGCGGCGATCCGCAGGGCGATCCGGCGCTGATCGCCGAGTGCAAGCGGCTGGTCCGCGGCTACCTCGCGGAGCAGCCGCCCGCCGGCTGAGCCCGGTCCCCGCACGCCCTTCCCCGCCATCCGTCCCGCGCGTCCCGTCCGCCCGCGCCGTTGCGGGCCCGCCTCCGCCGCAGCACAGTGGAAAGCGGAACGGCCGCGGAGGCGGCCGCCACGACCCGAGGAGCAGACCATGCAGGCAGCGGTAGGTGACCAGCTCCACATCCACAGCAGGTCGGTGGGCATGACGGACCAGAAGGGCGAGATCGTCGAGGTGCGCGGCACCGACGGCGAACCGCCGTACGTGGTCCGCTTCGAGGACGGCCACGAGGGCCTGATCTACCCCGGCCCCGACTGCAACATCGAGCACCGCACGGCGGACCGCTGACCGACTCCCCCACCGCCCCGCACCCCACCCGGGCGAGGTGGTGAGCAGCGGTGTCCGCCCCCACGACCCCGCTGCCCGGAGCGCTCGCCGGGCTCGCGCCACTGCTGGACCACTACGGGTACCTCGCGGTGGCGCTGCTCGTGCTGCTCGACAACTGCGGCGTCCCGGTGCCCGGGCAGACCGTCCTGGTGCTCGCCTCCGTGTACGCCGGCAGCGGCCACCTGGACTTCGCCGCCGTCCTCCTGATCGCCATCGGCGCCGCCGCGCTCGGCAACAGCCTCGGCTACCTGATCGGCCGTACCGGCGGGCGCGCCTTCGTCCACCGCTGGGGCCGCTACGTGCTGCTCACCCCGGCCCGGATGGAGCGCGCGGACGGCTTCTTCGCCCGGCACGGCGGCAAGGTCGTCACGGTCGCCCGGTTCGTGGACGGGCTGCGCCAGACCAACGGCATCATCGCCGGGACGACGGAGATGCCCTGGCGCCGGTTCCAACCGTTCAACCTGCTCGGCGCCGCGCTGTGGACGGGCGTCTGGGGCGCCTTCGGCTACGTGGCCGGGGCCAACATCGGCGCCGTCTACCGGACGGCGATCCGCTACCAGCTCTGGTTCGCGATCGGCCTCGGGCTGCTGGTCGCGGTCCTCCTGCTCCGGCAGGTGCTGCGCTACCGGCGCCGGAGCCGCACCGACGCGGGAAGCTAGGGCAAACGCCACTTACTCAAACGGGCTCCATAGGGTACTGACCTGCGAAAACTCGCCCTGGAAGCCGCCAGAGCCACCGGCATCGAAGCTAGGTCCCGTCCGGGGCGAGTCGGCCGTCGCGGGTCTCGGGACGGGGCTCGGGATGGGGCTCGGGGCGGGGCTCCGGGGCGGGCCAGCTGATCCGGGTGGCGCAGAGCGAGACGACCGCGGCGGAGACGGCTACGGCGGCCATGCCCCACACCAGGCTGGTGGCGTCGGCGATGAAGCCGATCACGGCGGGCCCGGCGAGCAGCCCGGTGGTGCCCATCGCGGCGACCAGGGAGAGCGCGTCCGAGCCCTGGCGGGCCGCGGCGACGTAGACGCACGGGGTGACCGCCGCGACGCCGAGGCCGACGCAGGCGAAGCCGATCAGGGTCGGCACGACGCCGCCGACGAGCAGCGCGAGGGCCAGTCCGGCGCCGGCCAGCAGGCTGCCGGTCCGCACGATCCGGCCGTCGCCGAAGCGGGTGCGCCAGCCGTCCGCGAAGATCCGGGCGAGCACCATCATCACCGAGACGACGGCGATGCCCAGCGGGGCGAGCCCGGCACCCGCGTTCACGACGTCCTTGAGGTACAGCGCGGACCAGTCGTTCATGGCGCCCTCGGTGACGGTGCCGAACACCATCGCCAGGCCCATCCAGAGGGTCGCCGCGGCCGGGAGGACGAAGCGGCGGCGGTCCTTCTTCGCGGCGGACGCCTGCGCCTGGTCCGGCCCGTCCTGCGCCGCGGCCGGTGCGTCGTCCGTGAGCAGTCCGGGCCTGGCGGCCACGACCAGCACCGCGAGCAGCGCGGCGGCGACCCCGAAGTGCACGGCGAGCGTGCCGGTGAAGGCGGTGACGCCGGAGGCGAGCAGCGCGGCGAGCAGCGAGCCGGCGCTGAAGGTGGCGTGCAGGCGGGACATGGTGGTCCGCGCGTAGCGGGCCTCCAGCGCCGCGCCCTGGGCGTTCATCGCGACGTTCAGGCAGCCCACGGCGACGCCGTCGCAGAACAGCACCAGCAGGGTGAGCGGGTAGTCGGGCACCACGGACAGGGCGACCAGGACGCCGCCGAGGGCGAGCGCGGAGAGCACGGACAGCAGGCGGGAACCGAACCGCCGCATCAGCACCGCGACCAGCGGGAAGGACACCGCCGCGCCGACCCCGCAGGTCATCAGCAGCAGGCCGATCTGGGCCTCGCCGAGGTCGAGCCGGGTCTTCAGCGCGGGGATCCGGGAGACCCAGGTCGCGTACTGGAATCCGAGCAGGAAGAACAGTGCGGCGATGGCCAGTTGGGACCGGCGGAAGTCGTCGCGAACGGGGGACATGTGCATCAGCCCACTTCGGCTCTGGGTGGGAACCCGGGGGACGGGTCGGTGGAGGGGGTCAACGCCTGGACGGCGGCCGGGACGGCGGACGGGGCCGGGACGGCGACAGAAGCAGCGGCCGGGCTCAGCGGCATCGCCATGTAGAGCGCCTCGGGGCCGTAGCTCCCGGGCAGTCCGATCTCGGGGCGGGCGCGGTAGCCCAGCGGGGCCCACACCACCTGCGAGCCGCGGACGGCGACCAGGGACATGGTGCGGTAGCCGCGGGCCCGGGCCACCTCCTCCAGGCCGCGCAGCATCCGGTGGGCCAGGCCGCGGCCGCGCAACTCCTCGGCGACGACCAGGTCGTGGAGGTGCATGTTGGACGCGCGGACGCCGCCGGCCTCGGCCCGGCTGAGGTCGGGGCACTGGAACAGCGGGTAGGGCAGGGCCAGCAGGTAGCCGCCGAGGCCGCCGGCGTGCTCCAGGACGAAGCAGGTGTCGGGCGAGGCGCGGTGGCGGGAACGCAGCGCCTCGCGGCCTTCGGACAGGCCGCTGGCGGCGTAGGCGCGCTCCTCCAGCGCGACGACGCCGTCCCAGTCCCCCTCCTGGAGCAGCCGGATGCGGAGGTCGGTCATCTGCCCGAGTCCCCGTCCGGGCCGCCGGTCTGGCCGATGCAGGTGTAGGGCAGCGGCTCGAAGCCGTTGAACCCCTGGGTGGTGTAGGCGGTGGCGTAGGCGCCGCAGGAGTGGATCCAGACCGGTTCGCCGGAGGCGATCGCGCGCGGGACGCGCACCAGGCCGTCCTCCTGGGCGTACGCGTCGTCGCTGTCGCAGGTCGGGCCGGCGACGACGGCGTTGACGAACTGGCCGCCGGGGTGGGTGGGGAATTCGAGCCGGTACTGGAGCTCGTCCATCTCGTACAGGCCGTTGAACTTGCCGCAGCTCAGGAAGAGCCAGTCCTCGCGGGTGCCGTCGAGCTGGTGCCGGGAGGAGAGCCGGGCGACGTGGGCGCGGATGGCGCCGTGGTCGGCGACCAGGTGCCGGCCGGGCTCCAGCAGGAAGTCCAGCGGCGCGGCGTTGACGGTGCGCAGCCGGTCCATGCCCTCGCGGATGACCGCGAACATCTTGTCCAGCGGCGGATCGAGCGGGCGGCCGTGCCGGTCCAGGACGCCGAGGGCGGGCAGGCCGCCGCCGAGGTTGATCCGCTGCGGGGTGATGCCGCGCCAGTTGAGCGCCTCCAGGACGGCGGCGAGCGAGTCGACAGCGGCGCCCCAGGCTTCGGCGGTCATCTGCTGGGAGCCGACGTGCACGGAGAGTCCGGACGGGGTGAGGCCGGCCGAGCGGGCGGCGTCCAGGACGCGCAGGGCGTCCTCGGGCGAGCAGCCGAACTTGCGGCTCAGGCCCCACAGCGCGCCGTCGCCCGAGGTGGCGACCCGGCAGAACACCCGGGAACCGGGGGCGTGTTCGGCGATGGCCGCGACGTCCTCCAGGCTGTCGGTGGCGAAGTCGCGCACGCCCAGCCGGTAGGCCTCGGCGATGTTGCGGTCGGACTTGATGGTGTTGCCGTAGTGGATGCGGTCGGGGCTCACCCCGGTGCGCAGGGCCTGGGCGATCTCCTGCGGGCTGGCCGCGTCGAAGCCGGAGCCGAGGGCGGCGAGGCGGCCGAGCACCTCGTCCACCGGGCAGGCCTTCATGGCGAACCGGACGGCGACGTCGGGCAGTTCGCCGATCAGGTCGGTGTACTGGCGCTCGATGCCGTCGAGGTCGTAGATGATCCGGTCGTCGGTGGCGGCGGCGAGGGCGGCGCGGAGCGCCGTCCGGTCGTGCGCGGCCGGGTCGGGCGCGACGCCGGTGTGGGCGGTGGTGTGGTGCGCCGGGGCGCGGTGGGCGATGGTCTGACGTATCACGAATGGCTCCCGGTGCGGCTACCGCGGCAGCCGGTCGGCGGGCGTGGCCTTGCTCGCCCGCATGAGCGGGCCCCACGCGTCGATCAGCAGCGCGAAGTCCTCGATGTCCGCCTGCGCTTCGTCGAGCAGACGCGCCCGCTGGGGCGCCAGGTGGTCGGCGAACTCGGCGTACTTCCCGCCGAGTCGCCGGTAGCAGTGGTCCAGCGCGTCGAGCCGTCGGTGGTTCTCCGCGCGGTCCGTCGCGGCGCTGCGGCGGGCGGAGTCGGCGATGACGTCGGCGCGGATGTGGTTCGCCTCGTCGAGGAGGGACCCGCCGGCCGCCTCCATCTCGGAGTAGACCGGGTACAGGTAGAGCATGGAGAGCAGGAACTTGGCGTAGCGCAGCTGGTAGGCGGTGAAGCCCGTGCCGGTACGCCGTTCCGGGGTGTAGTAGTTGACGATGTGCCGGTTGTGGACGACGCCGGGCAGGGTGGCGTCGCGGACGAGGTGCAGCAGGAAGTAGTCGCTGCCGATGGTGGCGGTGGCGGGCGGCAGCGGGACGCGGTCGTAGACCTCGTGGTCGAGGGCGACGTTGCACATGTCGATCCGCCAGATGTCGGGCAGGTCGAGCACGGCGCGGTCGTGGCGGAACGGGTCGGTGCCGCCGCCGGTGAAGGAGTCGGCGACGAGTTCGCGGCGTTCCCGCTCGCTCGCGCCGGTGGGCGCCCAGAGCGCGACGACCTGGTGGTAGGCGTCCGGGTCGAGTTCGCGGATCTCGCCGATGTCGACGGAGAGTTCACCGACGAAGGAGCCGCCGACCAGGGCGACGGGCTTGTCGGCGTGCACCGGGTCGAGGGTGACCTCGGTGACGGCGGCGGCCGCGTCGGCCGCCTTGAGGCCGAGCGTGGCGAGTTCGTGCTCGATCGGGAACACCGGTTCGCCGTCGAGCAGTTGGTACGCGCTGTCGGAGTCGCGGCGGTGCACGGAGGCGCAGCCGAGCGCGCCGGCGAGCAGGAACGCCCGGTTGGTGCAGGCGCCGTAGGAGACGGCGTCGGGGAGCATCAGGTCGAGCAGCTTGTCGCCGGGCCGCCCGTCCGGGCCGGCGGCGCCGGAGCGCTCGATCACGTCGCACAGGAAGCCGCGTTGGGCGGCCTCGTCGAGGTGGTGGACGACCACCTCCCCGGCCTCGAAGGCGGCACCGGACCCGGCACCGGACCCGAAGGCGGACGCGGCACCGGACCCGACGGCGGGCAGCGCGGCGACGGCCTCGGCGTGTCGCCGGTAGGTGGCCGGGTCGGCGGAGTCCAGGATCAGCAGGTGCACCCGGACGCCGAACCGCCGTGCGGCGTAGGCGGCTTCGGCGCCGATCGCGGCGATGGTGGCCGCGCACTCGCGGTTGGTGGGCAGGGTCAGGCAGACGGCGCGCATGCCGGCTCCCCCGCGGACTCGGCGGGCTGCTGCGGGGCGGGCCGGTCGCCCGTGGGCTCCGGGTCGTGCCAGGAGCGCAGGCCGAGCAGCCGCTCACCGAGTTCGGTGAGTTCGGCGGGCCCGTAGCGCAGCGACTCGTGGCGGGTCGCGTCGCCGACCAGGGTGCGGTTCCAGTCCGGGGTGGCGAGGGTGCGCCAGGACTCCACCCGGGAGCGGCGCATCTGCGCGGCCTCCTCCAGCGCGGGCATCATCGACAGGTACTGCACGGCGCGGACGCCGTTCTCGGAGGTGTTGCGGGCGACGCCGTGGGCGAGCAGGCCGTTCCAGATCAGCAGGTCGCCGGCCTTCAACTCGGGCCGCACCACCGGGAACTCGGTGCGGTCGACGTCCGGGCGGATCGGGTCGCGGTCGGCGGCCTGGGCGGCCTGCCACTCGTTGAAGCGGCGGAACAGCTCCGGGTTGCACTGGAAGCCGCCGTGGTCGGGCCGGGTGTCGTCGAGCGCGATGATGCCCTGGACGCGCTGGGGCAGCATGCCCTGGGTGGTGTCGACGTCCCAGTGCAGTTCGATGTCGAAGCCCCGGTCGGTGGGCTCGATCAGCGCGCGGTCGCGGTTGCGGATGTTCGGCGGGTTGAGGTTGAGCCGGTCGAGGGTGACCCAGAGCTCCTCGCAGTCCCAGACGTCGACGAAGGCGTCGTAGACCCTCCGGGCCTGCCGGCTGTCCCAGATCAGCTGGTGGTGGTAGGCCTCGACGAAGCCGTAGATGTGCAGTTCCCGGTCGAGTTCGTCGCGGTAGTCGCGTTCGCGGTACCAGTCGTCGGGGCGGTCGGGCGAGAGGCCCTGGAAGTCCCAAGCGAAGTCGAGCAGGCGCCGTGCGGCCTCGGCCGGGACGGCCTCCTTGACCACGATGTAGCCGTAGGTCTGCCAGAACGCGAAGTCCTCCTCGGAGAGCACCCGCAGCGGACGCTCCTTGCGGACCTCGCGCAGCGCCGTGCGCGCGAGGTAGCTCTCCCCGTCCTCGCTGAAGTAGGGGCGCGCCGAGGCGGCTCGGTGCAGATATCCGTCAGGGCTCGGCATGGGCAGTCACTCCATGGTTCGTAGTCGACGCAGCGCTTCCTGGACGCACAGTGCGGGCACGGCGAGCCGACGGCCCGTCACCGGCCGTGCGTGGAATTCAGTCCGTGGACCGCATGCCGTCCGCATGCGCTCCACCTCGCCCGGGCCCCGGCCGTGCAAGGTTCCGCCACGTCAGGGGGCCAACTCATCGGTCCGGCACGGCCTCTCACCCCGCCTCAGCCCCTGCCGAACCGCGCCCCTCATACGTTGGACTAGACCAACTAATGGTGTCAACCCTCGACGGCTGGTTACCAATAGGGAAATCCGCGCAGTTCAGATGGCCCCTCGGGGTTCGCTTTATGTTTCGGAGAGTGACATAAGCAGGGGTATGTTTCGGGAATTGACATACCCGGACGTGAACCGAAACGAGTTCCCCAGCGTTGCGCCCCGTCCTTCGCGCCGTACGTTGGGCCTATGGCACACCGCCCCGCCGCCACCCGGCTCACCCCGCCCGGCTGGCTGACCGCGAGCCTGCGCCCCAAGGCCGCGCCGGTCCCCTGGGCCGCCGCCGCCCGGGCCTCGGTGGCGCTGGCCGCGCCGCTCGCGGTCGGCACGGCCACCGACCGGCCCGGGTACGGCGCGCTGGTGTCGATGGGTGCGCTGTCCGGGGTCATCGGGGACACCGCGGACGCCTACCGGATGCGGGTGTTCAACATCGCCGTGCCGCAGCTCTTCGGCGCCCTCGGGATCCTGCTCGGCACCCTGGTGTACGGTGCGGGCTGGACGGCCGTCGCCGTGCTGACCGCCGTCGCCCTGGTCTCCGGCATGATCTCCTCGATCGGCGCGGTCGCCTCGGTGTCCGGACTGCTCCTCCTGCTCAACGCGGTGGTCGGCGCCGGGCTGCCGCTGCCCTCCCCCTGGTGGCTGCCGCCCGGACTGCTGCTGCTCGGCGGCCTGTTGGTGCTCGGCCTCACCCTGCTCGCCTGGCCGCTGCGCGGCGGCGCGCCGGAGCGCTCCGCCGTGGCCGGCACCTACCGGTCGGTCGCCGACTTCCTGGAGGCCGCCGGCACCCCCGGAGCCGACGACGCGCGGCAGGCGCTCACCCAGTCGCTGAACCAGTCCTACGACCTGCTGCTCGCCCGGCGGGCCCGCCGGCACGGTCGCTCCCCCACCCTGGTCCGGCTGCTCGCCCAGCTCAACGCCGCCGTCCCGGTGGTGGAGGCCGCCTCGGCGGCGCAGCTGCGCCCGCGCGAGTACGGTCCGCTGCCGCCCGCCTACCCGGCGGCGGTGCGCGAGCTGGCCGCGGCCGTCGAGCGGGGCCGCGTCGGGTCGGCCCCGCCGCCCGGACTGCCCGATCCGGCCGGACCGTCCACCCGCGCCCTGGTCGCCGCGATCGGCCACGCCCGGGCCGTCGCGCACGAGCCCGCACCCGACCCGTACGCCGGCGACGACCCGCTCGGCCGGCCCGCCGCACTGCAGATCCGCGCCCGCCGGGCCGCCCACGCGCTGCTGCTGTCCCGGGCGTCCTGGCGGTACGGGCTGCGGCTGGCGCTGTGCATCGGCCTCGCCCAGATCCTGGTGTCGGTGATCGCGGTGCCCCGCTCGTACTGGGTGTCGCTGACCGTCACCTTCGTGCTGAAACCCGACTTCGGCTCGGTGTTCTCCCGGGCGGTGCTGCGCGCGCTCGGCACCGCCGCCGGGCTGCTGGTCGCCATCCCGGTGCTGGCCGAGGTGCCGCACGGCTGGTGGGACGTGCCGGTGATGGCGGCGCTGGCGACCCTGATCCCGGTGCTGTCGGCGAAGGGGTACGCGTTCCAGACCGCGGCGATCACCCCGGTGATCCTGCTGCTCTCCGACCTGCTCAACCACCGGGGCTTCCACCTGGTGCTGCCCCGGCTGTACGACTCGCTGATCGGCTGCGGCATCGCGCTGCTGACCGGCTACCTGCTGTGGCCGGACTCCTGGCACACCCGGATCGGGGAGCGGCTGGCCGACGCCGTCGCGGACACCGCCGCGTACGTCTCGCTGGCCTTCACCACCGCGCCCGGGGCCGACCAGCCGGCCCGCGCCCGGTACCGGCGGCGGCTCTACCGGGACCTGTCCGCCGTGCGCAGCGAGTTCCAGCGGGCGCTCACCGAACCGCCGCCGGTCGGGGCCCGGGCCGAGGCCTGGTGGCCGCTGGTGATCGCGGTCGAGCGGATCGTGGACACCACGACCGCCACCCGGGTCCGGGTCGAGCACGGCGCTCCGGCGCCGTCCCCGGCCGAGGTCGGCGCCGTCGTCCGGGAGCTGGGCGACCTGGCCGGGGCGCTGCGCAGCGGCGGGCCGCTGCCCGAGGCCGGGCCGGACGCCCTCCCGCCCGACTGCGCGCTGGGCCGGCTGCACCGCGAGGTGCAGGCGGCCCGGGCGGTGGTGCCCGCCTGAGGGCCGGGCCGGCCGGGGGCCGGGTCAGTCCTGGATCCGCCGCCAGGGCCGGTCCGCCTCCAGTTCGAAGGCCAGCTCCAGCAGCAGCCGCTCCTGCCCGTGCGCGGCCGACAGGTGCACGCCGATCGGCAGGCCGCTCGGTGCGGCGCCGGTGGGCAGGGCGATGCCGGGGCCGCCGGTCACGTTGTTGACCGGGGTGAAGGCCACGTAGCGCTGGAGGCGCTCGATCAGCTCGTCGAAGGCCACGTTCGGGCTGAGGTGGCCGATCGGCGGGGCGGCGTGCGCGAGGACCGGCGAGAGGATCGCGTCGTGGGTGCGGAAGAGGCCCGCGTACGCGGCTTCGGCGGCGCGCAGTCGACGCAGCACGGCCGGGGTGTGCAGGAACTCCCGCTGGTAGAGCCGGCGCAGCCCGGTGGTCAGGCCGTCGAGCCGGTTGATCCGGAAGCTGCGGTCCAGCACCAGCCGGCCGCTGACCGCGATGGCGAAGGCGATGTAGCCCCAGTAGAGGACGAAGTCGCGGGAGAACTCCTCGCCGAACGGCAGGGTGGTCTCCTCGACGTGGTGGCCCAGTGCCGCCAGCCGGGCGGCGGTCTGCTCGACGGCGGCGCGGGTGGGTCCGTCGGTGGTGGCGAGCGGCGAGTCCACGACCAGTCCGATCCGCAGCCGGCGCCGCCCCGGGCCTTCGACCAGGCCGAGCGGGGGCAGCGCGGGGTTGCGGTGGTGGCGCTCGGCGGCGGCGTAGAAGGCGGCGGTGTCGCGGACGGAGCGGGTGAGCACGCCGTCGGTGACGAGGTCGATCGGCAGCTTGCCGCTCTGGGCGTTGGTGACCAGGCGGCCCCGGGTGGGCTTGAGTCCGACCAGTCCGCAGCAGGCGGCCGGGATGCGGATCGATCCGCCGCCGTCGTTGGCGTGCGCGATCGGCACCACTCCGGCGGCGACCAGCGCGGCCGAGCCGCCGGAGGAGGCGCCGGCCGAGTGCGAGGGCTTCCACGGGTTGCGCACCGGCTGGGCGGTGGCGAACTCGGTGGAGGCGTTGAGGCCGAACTCGGGCAGCCGGGTCTTGCCGAGGACGGCCAGGCCGGTGGCGAGGAACTGGTCGGTGAAGCGGGAGTTGCGCCGGGCCGGGCGGGCCTGGAAGGCCTCGCTGCCCATGCCGGTCGGCAGGCCGCGCAGGTCGACGTTGTCCTTGAGGAAGGTGGGGACGCCGTACAGCGGGCCGTCGGTGCCGTCCGGGCCGAGCCGGGGCCGGTCGTAGGACGGGTGGGCGACGGGGGTGAGCGTCCGGTCGATCCGGGCGGCGCGGGCGGCGGCGGCCGCGGCCAGTTCGACGGGGGCCACCTCGCCGGCGCGGACGAGGGCGGCCAGGGCCACGGCGTCGTGCGCGCCGAGGGCGTCGTCGGTGAACCCGTGGGCCCGCTCGTCGGTCATCCGAACTCCCCAATCCCTACTGACCGGTAGTCGCGCAAGAGTTCGCAGTGTAGGCGTGGGGCCGCGCCGGGGGATACCCCACCCCCGGCTCCCGTCGCCGAACCCCGACGGCGCACGGGCGTTCGGCATGCGCCCCCGCGTTCCCCCCACCCGCCGGTCGGAGATCGTTTCGCCGGCGGCCCCGAGGAAAGGCCGGATCACGAACCGATCCGGTCCTCCCACCCAACTCCAAGGTGACGCCCGTGCCCACCCAGTACACCTCGGCCACCGCCCCCGGCGCCCTCCCGCTGCTCGGCCACGCCCCCGCCTTCGTCCGCCGGCCACTGGAGTTCGTCGCCGGCCTGCCCGCCCACGGCGACCTCGTCCGGCTACGGCTCGGCCCGCTCGACGCGTACGTCGCCTGCCACCCCGAACTGGTCCGCCAACTGCTCGCCGAGGACCGCACCTACGACAAGGGCGGGCTCGTCCTCGACAAGGCCCGCGAGGTCTTCGGCGACGGCCTGGCCACCTGCCCGGCCGCCGCGCACCGGCGCCAACGCCGCATGCTGCAACCCGCGTTCCACCGCGACCGGTTGCCCGGCTACGCCGCGATGATGGCCGAGGAGATCGCCGGCACCACCGCCTCCTGGAGCGACGGCGACGTGGTCGACGTCCCCGCCGCGATGTACCGCCTCACCACCGCGGTGACCGCCCGCTGCCTGTTCGCCGCCCACGAGCGGGCCGGCGCGCTGCCCGTCCACGACAGCATGGACGTCATCACCCGCGGCGTCGGCCGGCGCGTCATGATGCCGCTGCCCGGCGCCGACCGCATCCCCACCCCGGGCAACCGCCGCTTCCGCCGCGCCCAGCAGGACCTGAAGGAGGTCACCCGGCGGCTGATCGCCGACTACCGGGCCGCCGGCACCGACCACAACGACCTGCTGTCCATGCTGCTCAGCGCCCGCGACGAGGACGGGCGGGGGCTCACCGACGCCGAGATCCACGACCAGGTGGTCACCTTCCTGCTCGCCGGCATGGAGACCACCGCCGCCACCCTCTCCTGGGCCTGGACCCTGCTCGCCGCCCACCCGGCCGTCCGCGACCGCCTGCACGCCGAGCTGGACACCGTGCTCGACGGCCGCCCCGCCCGCCACGAGGACCTGCCCGCCCTACCGCTCACCGCCAGGGTGGTCACCGAGACGCTGCGGCTCTACCCGCCGGTGTGGATCCTCAGCCGCGTCGTCGCCGCCGACGCCGAACTCGGCGGCCACCGCGTCCCGGCCGGCGCGACCATCCTGTTCAGCCCGTACCTGCTGCACCGCCGCGCCGACGTCTTCGTCTGCCCCGCCCGCTTCGACCCCGACCGCTGGCTCACCAACACCCGCCCCTCCCCCGGCACCTACGCCCCCTTCGGCCTCGGTCCCCGCCGCTGCATCGGCGACGTGTTCGGCACCACCGAGGCCGCCCTCGCCATCGCCACCATCGCGGCCCGCTGGACCGTCACCCCCACCCCCGGCCGCCCGGTCCGCCCGACCCGCAGCTCCTCGCTGTCCCCCCGTCCCTTCACGGCCACCCTCGCCCGCCGGCGGTGGTGACCGGGGCTCCCGCCCCGCGCGGCGCGGACGGGAGCCATGCCTGACGGAACGTCATGTGCGCGGCGGGCGGGGGATGCCCTGCCAGCGGTAGAGCATGGACTCCCACGTGTAGGTGTAGGCGAAGGTGACGTCGAAGCTGGTGGTCCGCTCCAGGTGCGGCTGGCCGGAGGTCTCCGGGTCGAGCCAGGTGGTCGCGCCGTAGACGGACGCCCGCGGGTACACGCAGATCGTCCAGCGGAACCAGCCCGAGGAGAGCTGGACGTCCTGGGACGGCACGTTGCCGCCCGGCGTGCTGAAGCTCCAGGCGTACGTGCCGGCGTCCAGGAACAGCCGCCGCTCGACGCACTGCTGCGCCGGCGTCACCGGGGCCGGCAGCGGCACCAACTGCCCGTAGCCCTGGAGGAATTCGCGTTCGGTCGCGGCGGATGCCGTACCGGCCGTCGGCCCTGCCACCAGGGCGAGCAGGACGGCCGTCAGGGCCGGGATCCAGGAGAGTCTGCGCAGCATGCGTTCCTCCGGCCGGACAAGGGCCCGGCGAGTGTGGACGGAAGTGGTCTACGCCGATCCTGCCGGGCCGGGTGCGGCCGTTCCCATCCCAGACCTCTGGGGTGGCCGCCGGGTCAGTCCTCGCCGCGCCGGTCCGCCGCCAGGGTGGTGAGCAGCCGCTCGATGGCCTCCAGCCGTCGGTGCAGGTCCTCGACGTCGCCGCGGGTGGCGCTCTGCTCGGCGGGCTTGAGGGTGATCACCAACTGGCCGTCGGGCTCCAGCCGCCCGACCGCGACGTCGCGGATGGAGTCGCCGTTCTGGACGCGAACGGCGTGCTCGATCTCGGACGCGCGCAGCGCCAGCCCGCGCAGCGCGCCCGGGACGAGCTTGCCGTCGCGCACCACGGTGGTCGGGGTGCCCTCCAACAGCCGGGCGGCACGCGGGTCGTGGGCCAGCCAGCGGGTGACGGCGGCGTTCACCGCGATCAGGGTGACCGCGCCGATGGCCCCGCCGAGCAGGCTGTTGTCATTGCCGATGATCGCGTTCTGCACCACGTTGGACAGCAGGAAGATGACCACCATGTCGAAGGTGTTCAGGCCCGCCAGCCCGCGCTTTCCCGCGATCCGGAACAGGATCAGGATCAGCGCGTAGACCGCGATCGTGCGGAGGATCTTCTCCACGATCGGAATCTGGACGATCACCAGGTCGTGCCACATGGCCCCGCTCCTTCAACCCCTCGGCCGGACGGGGCGGGCACCGCCCGGGCCCGACGGTACGCGCCCCGCCGGGCCCCGGCCAGCACCCGGACGAACCCGGGACTCCAGCGGGACAGGACCTACGAGCGGCGCTTCGGCTTGCCGCGCTTGGCGGCGGCCGCGCCCCGGCCGCCCGCCGCGGGCTTCGGCCGGCCCTTCTGCTGGCCGCCCTTGTGCTGACCCGCCTTCTGCTGGCCGGACTTCTGCTGGCCGCCCTTCTGCGGCTGCGACTTGCGCGGCGCCGCGGCCTTCTGCGGCTCCGCCGCCGGCTGGGCGCCGCGCCCGCGCGAGCTGTTGACCGTACGGCCCCGGACGATGCCGATGAACTCCTCGACCAGGTCCGTCGTGCGGTCCTCCGGCCAGGCGAGCGCCACCTGGGACTGCGGCGCCTCGGCGACCGGCCGGAAGGTGAGGTCCTTGCGGTGGTGCAGCCGGGCCAGCGACTGCGGCACCAGCAGCACGCCGACGTTGGCCGCGACCAGCTCGACGGCGTCGGCGGTGCTCGCCGGGCGCTCGATCGCCGGGCGGCCGGGCAGCCCGCCCGGCCAGCCGAGGGTGTCGTCGAGCGGGTGGAACACCACCTCCTCGGCGAGGTCGCCGAGCGCGACCTCCTCGGCGGCCGCGAGCCAGTGGTCCTTGGGGAAGACCACGACGGTGGTCTCGGCGTAGAGCGGGATCGCGCTGAGCACGTCCCGGTCGACGGGCAGCCGGACGAGTCCGGCGTCCGCGGTGCCCTCGCGCAGGGTCGCCTCGCCGTCCCCGGCCGGGACGGCGAGGAGGTCGAGCGGCACGTCCGGGAGCCGCTCGGACCACACCCGGACCCATTTGCCGGGGGTCACGCCCGGGACGTACACGAGCCGGAAGGACGGGTTCACCTGCATGTCTGTCACAGGGCAAGGCTACCGACCGTGACCGGGAGCGCCCGCGCACTCCCTTACCCTTGTCACCATGACATCGCTCAAGCAGAAGACCAGCCAGACCATGAAGCCGGCCACCGCCGCCAAGAAGCTGGGGATCTACCTCGACGCGGCGCCGACCGGCTTCCAGGAGGGTGTGGTCTCCCGCGAGGAGCTCAACGCGCTTCAGGCCGACCCGCCGCAGTGGCTCCAGGAGCTGCGCCAGAACGGCCCGCACCCTCGCCCGGTGGTCGCCGCCAAGCTCGGCGTCTCCATCGCCGGCCTGGCCCGCGGCGGCGTGACCGAGGCGCTCACCACCGAGCAGATCGAGGCCGTCAAGGCCGAGAACCCGCTCTGGCTGCAGCACGAGCGCGCCAACCAGGTGGACGTCCGCAAGGAGGCCGTCCGGATCAAGGAGAAGCAGGAGAAGGACGCCGCGGCGCTTGCCGCCAAGGCTGCCAAGGCCGCCAAGGCCGGCTGACCCGCGCGCTCCGGCCGCCGGCCGGGCCCGACGGTCAGATCCCTGCGCAGGGCTGGTGCCGACGTCCGTTCCACGGGCGTCGGCACAGTCGTCGGCGGACATGCGGACAGGGAGCTCGCGGATGGCACAGGCAGCAGGGGCAGCACGGTCAGCGGGGTCACTGGACGGTCGGATCGCCCTGGTCGCGGCGGCGCCACCGGGCGCCGGGGAGAACCCCTTTCCCCGCGCCGCGTATTGACCGCGCCGCCGCCGACTCCGAATAATCGGCGCCACCGGGGCGCCCAGGCAACCCTCGTCACTCTGACCACACCGGACCGGGGAGCGCGCATGACCGACCAACCGCACCACGACGAACCCGCCGCGCTCACCGCCCCCACCGCACTCGCCGCCCTGGCCGAGGAGTACTTCGCCGCCGAGAACGCCCACGCCCCGTTCGACGCGACCCTGAGCGGGGTCGAGGGCTACGCCCACGAGGTGCCCGACCCGTCCCGCGCGGCCGCGCTGCGCCACCGGGACGCGCTGGCGGGCTTCGGGGCGCGACTGGCCGCGATCCCGGTGGACGCGCTGGCCGGCGAGGACCTGGTCACCCACCGCGTGCTCGGGCGGCTGATCGACAACGGCACCGGCCGGATCACCCACGGGCTGGGTGACTTCAGCATCTCGGCGACCATCACCGCGCCCCAGAACGAGGCCTTCACCTCGCTCGCCATGACCTCCGTCGACCAGGAGGGCGCCGACGCGTACCTGGAGCGGCTGGCCGGCCTGCCGGGCTACTTCGACGCCGCCCTGCAGCTCCACCTGGACGCCGCCGCCGAGGGCCGCACGCCCCTGCGCAGCGGCGTCGACGCCGCCCTCGACCAGCTCGACGCCTACCTGGTCGCCGGCCCGGACGACGACCAGGTGCTGCGCGCGCTGCACGGCCGCCCGGAGTTCGACCGGGGCCGGGTGATCGTCCTCGACGGCGTGCGCCCGGCCGTGGCCCGCTACCGGGCCGGCCTGGCCCAGCGGCTGGCCGCGGACGCCCGGCCGGACGACCGGGCCGGGGTCTGCCACGTGCCCGGCGGCGCCGAGGGCTACGCCGACGCCGTCACGCGCTACACCCGGCCCGGGCTCACCCCGGAGGAGGTCCACCGGATCGGCCTGGACACCCTGGCGCAGCTGCGCGAGGAGTTCGCCGAGCTGGGCGGCAAGGTACTCGGCATCACCGGCCCCGACGCCGTGCTGGCCGCGCTGCGGGAGGACCGCGCGCTGCGCTTCGGCAGCGCCGGGGAGATCATCGCCCTGGTCGACGCGGCGCTGGAGCGCGCCCGCCGCGCCTCGGCCGACTACTTCCGGGCCTACCCGATCGCCGACTGCGTGACCCGGGAGATCGACCCGATCGAGGCGGAGACCGGGCCGCTGGCCTACTACCAGCCGCCGGGCCCGGGCGGCCTGCCCGGCACCCACTGGATCAACACGCTGCGCCCGCAGACCAGGTTCAGGTACGAGTACGAGGCGATCGCCTTCCACGAGAGCGTGCCCGGCCACCACCTGCAGATCGCCGTCGCCCAGACGCTGCACCACCTGCCGGAGTTCCGGCGCCGGCCGAGCGGCCAGCTGACCGCCCACGTCGAGGGCTGGGGCCTGTACACCGAGCGGCTCGCGGACGAGATGGGGCTGTACAGCTCGGACCTCTCCCGTTTCGGCATGCTCTCGCTCGACGCGCTGCGGGCCGTGCGCCTGGTCGTGGACACCGGGCTGCACCACTACGGCTGGTCCCGGGAGCGGGCGATCGCCTTCATGCGGGACAACACGGCCACCACCGAGGCCAACGTCCGCAACGAGATCGACCGCTACCTCGCCTGGCCGGGCCAGGCGACCGCGTACCTGATCGGCCGCCGGGAGATCGTCCGGCACCGCGAGCGCGCGCAGGCCGCGCTGGGCGGCCGGTTCGACATCCGGGAGTTCCACCACCAGCTGATCGGGCACGGCAGCCTGCCGCTGGGAGTGCTGGACACGCTGGTCACGGACTGGATCGCGACGCAGTAGGGCCCGCCGCCGCGGGGCGTACGGCTGCGGGGCGGGGGCCCCGCCCCGCAGCGGCGCGCGGCCAGAAGCCGACTCGGCGTCAGTTCGTCCCGGTGTCAGTTCGTCCCGGCGTCGTAGTAGGCGCGCATCAGCTCCGCCGACCAGGCGGGCTGGCTGACCTCGCCGCGCGGGCCGAACTCGGCCAGGTAGGGCTTGATGTCGAGCACCGGCGTACCGGCCACCGCGTCCAGCCCGGTCACGTGCAGGTCCAGGCCGTCCACCCGGACCAGCCGGCAGCGCGAGACGCCGAGCCGGTTGGGGCGGTTCTTGCCGCGCTGGGCGAAGATGCCGACCAGCGGCCAGTCCGGGTTGCCGCGCGGGCGCCGGGCCCCGGTCTCCACCTTGTCGGCGGGCACCCGGTCGAAGTGGTACACGATCTCCAGGTGCGAGAAGTCCGCCAGCCCGTACAGCGCCTCCTCACCGAACTGCGCGCCGTCCAGCCGGATCACCGCGCCGACGCTCCCCCAGTCGTCGTCCCTGACCTCCTCCCGGCCGCCGACCACCCACGCCACCGGACGCGACGTCACCTCGTCCACGCTATCCTCCCTCGATGTCGAACACCTGTTCCCCGTACCGTAGCCGTGCTCCCGCCCGGGTCGTCGGCGGGGCCGGCGACGGCGCCGTCCCCGCCCGGCCCCTACGCCGGGGTGGCGGGCGGGCGGCGCTTGTGCTCGGTGCGGCGGTAGTGGCCGAGGACGGTGCGGAAGACCTCCTCGCTCACCGGCCGCTCCTCCAGGAAGTCGTCCAGGGCCTCGTAGGGGACGCCGAGGGCGTCCTCGTCAGGGCGGCCGGGGGCGAGGTTCTCCAGGTCGGCGGTGGGCGTCTTGTGGACGAGGTCCACCGGGGCCCCCAAGGCCTCGGCCAGGGAGCGGACCTGACGCTTCGTCAGCCCGTCCAGGGGCATCACGTCGGCGGCGCCGTCGCCGTACTTGGTGAAGAAGCCGACGGCCGCCTCGGCGGCGTGGTCGGTGCCGACGACCAGGCCGCCGGTGGCGCCCGCGACCGCGTACTGGGCCACCATCCGCTGGCGGGCCTTGACGTTGCCGCGGACGAAGTCCTCGTGGGAGCGGTCGGCGAAGGCGAGGCCGGCGGACGTCAGCGCGTCGAGGGCGGCGTCGGTCGCGGGCCTGATGTCGACGGTCAGGGTCCGGTCCGGCCGGATGAAGTCGAGCGCGCGGCGGGCGTCCGCCTCGTCCGCCTGGGTGCCGTAGGGCAGCCGCATGGCGCAGAACTCGGCCGGGTGTCCGGCGGCACGCAGCCGGTCGACGGCGAGCTGGCAGAGCCGCCCGGCGGTGGTGGAGTCGACGCCGCCGCTGATGCCGAGCACCAGCGTGCGGGCGCCGGCCGCCCGGAGCTGGTCGGCGAGGAAGTCGGCCCGGCGCTCGGCCTCCCGCTCGGGGCTGGGGACGGGGGCCACCCGCAGGGTGCGGGCGATCTCCCGCTGGAGGTCGGCGGACAGGGGTTCGGTCATATCGACTCCCGGGTGAAGGTGACACGGTGGGTGCCCGCCCAGGACGCTACCAGCGGGTTCGAAGCGTTCGACGAGGTGGTGGCGGTGCTGCGGCAGGCCGGGGCGGGCGCCTACGCGGGGTGCCGCAGGATGTCGAGGACGACGGCGCCGTCGACGGTCTCCTGGGCGACCAGCAGGGCGGCCAGTTCGTCGAGGTGGTGGCGGTGTTCGCGGAGCAGGTCGACGGCGCGGCGTTCGGCGCGGCGCAGCAGTCGGGCCACCGCCTCGTCGACGGCGCGCTGGGTCTGCTCGGAGTACGGGCGGCGGAACAGGTCCTCGGGACCATCGCCGAGGTAGTTCGGGGAGCCGCTGGAGTAGCCGACCGGGCCGAGTTCCGGGGAGAGGCCGAATTCGCGGACCATCCGGGTGGCGACGCCGGTGGCGTGGGCGAGGTCGTTGGCGGCGCCGGTGGAGCCCTCGCCGAAGACCACCAGCTCGGCCGCCCGCCCGCCGAGCTGGACGGTGATCAGGTCGGTGAGGTAGCCCTCGGTGTACAGGTGGCGTTCCGCTTCGGGGAGTTGTTCGGTCGCGCCGAGGGCGACGCCGGCCGGGAGGATGGTCACCTTGGCGACGGGGTCGGCGTGTTCGCAGAGCGCGGCGGTCAGGGCGTGCCCGGACTCGTGGACGGCGACGGCGTGGCGTTCCTCGGGCAGCAGCGCGTTGGAGGAGTCCCGGCGGCCGAGCAGGACGCGGTCGCGGGCGGCGTCGAGGTCGTCGGCGGTGAGGGTGGCGCGGTCGCCGCGGACGGCGTTGATGGCGGCCTCGTTGACCAGGTTGGCGAGGTCGGCACCGGAGAAGCCTGGTGTGCCGCGGGCGATGCGGTTGAGGTCGGCGTCGGGGGCGAGGGTCTTGCCGCGGACGTGGACGGCGAGGATCGCGGCCCGTTCCGCCTGGTTGGGCAGCGGGACGGTGACCTGGCGGTCGAACCGGCCGGGGCGCAGCAGGGCCGGGTCGAGGGCGTCCGGGCGGTTGGTGGCGGCGATGACGACGATGCCGGTGGTCGGGTCGAAGCCGTCCATCTCGGAGAGCAGCTGGTTGAGGGTCTGCTCGCGCTCGTCGTTGCCGCCGAGCCGGGTGCCGCCCGCGCGGCGGCCGCCGACGGCGTCGATCTCGTCGATGAAGATGATGGACGGCGCGCGTTTGCGGGCCTCGTCGAAGAGGTCGCGGACGCGGGAGGCGCCGACGCCGACGAACATCTCGACGAAGCCGGAGCCGGTCACGGAGAGGAAGGGCACCTCGGCCTCCCCGGCGACGGCCCGGGCGAGCAGGGTCTTTCCGGTGCCGGGCGGGCCGACCATGATCACCCCGCGCGGGCCCTTGGCGCCGGCGGCGGCGTAGCGTTCGGGGCTGCGCAGGAAGTCGACCACCTCGCTGACCTCCTGCTTGACGCCCTCGTACCCGGCGACGTCGGCGAAGCGGGTGGCGGGCCGCTCGGCCTCGATGATCTTGGCGCGGGAGCGGCCGATGGCGCTCAGGCCGCCGCCGAGCGAGCGGGCGGCCATCCGGCCGGACCACAGGAACAGCCCGCCGAAGAGCAGCAGCGGCAGGAACAGCAGCAGCGTCGACCAGATCGAGCTGCCGCCGCCGCGGCTGGCGGTGATGTCGACGTGCTGGCCGGCCAGCTCGCCGCTGAGCTGGGAGGTGTCCAGGGCGGTCGGGATCTGGCTGGTGAAGTGCGTGCCGTCCTTGAGGGTGCCGGTGACCCCGCCGGTGTCGGTGATGTCCACGGTCTGCACCTGGCCGGCGCCGACCCGGTTGAGGAAGTCGGTGTAGCCGTAGGTGGCGCCGGTCGAGCCGGAGCGCGAGAACAGGACGAGCAGCAGCAGGGTCACCAGGACGGCGACGGGCAGCAGCCAGCGGCGCATCGCGGGCGGGGGCGGCTTGGGCGGCGGGCCGCCGGGGGTGCGGGGCCGCCCGGGGCCCCCGCCCGGGGGCGGCGGGGTCGCGGGGTGGCGGGCGGCGCGCAGCCGGACTCGGGTGATCATCCACGCTCACCGCCTCTCCGTCGCCGGGCCTTCCTCTCCATGGTGGGGCGAGAAGGGCCCGGACGGGAGGTCCAGGACGAACCGGCCGGCCCCGGCGCGGGGGCCGGCCGGGGCCGTCAGGAGAAGTCGAGCGAGCCGGTCCGGGTCCGCTTGAGCTCGAAGAAGTTCGGGTAGCCGGCCAGCAGCCGCACCCCGTCGAAGACCCGGACGGCGTCCTCGCCGCGCGGGATGGCGGTCAGCACCGGGCCGAAGAAGGCGACGCCGTCGACGTGGATGGTCGGCGTGCCGACCTCCTCGCCGACCGGGTCCATGCCCTCGTGGTGGCTCTTGCGCAGCGCGACGTCGTACGCCGTGCTGTCGGCCGCGGCGGCGAGTTCCTCCGGCAGCCCGGCCGCGACCAGGGCCTCCCGGATGACGGCGTCGTCGGCGGGCCGGTCCTGGTCGTGCAGGCGGGTGCCGAGTTCGGTGTACAGGTCGCGCAGCACGTGCTCGCCGTGCTGTTCGGCGGCGGCGATGCAGACCCGGACGGGGCCCCAGCCGGTGGTCATCAGGCGCTGGTAGCGCTCGGGCAGGTCGGTGCGGCCCTCGTTGAGGACGGACAGGCTCATCACCCGGAAGGTGAGGTCGAGCTCGCGGTGGCGCTCGACCTCCAGGATCCACCGGGAGGTGATCCAGGCGAACGGGCAGATCGGATCGAAGTAGAAATCGACTTTGGTGGTCACGGTGAAGAGCCTAGGCGCCGAGTGGACCGCCTTCCAGGGCCAATCGATCACCATTGCGGTGGGCCACTTCTCAGCTGCAGGTCTTCCCGTCGGCCGGCACGGTGCCGTCCAGCAGGTAGGCGTCCACGGCCTGCTTCAGGCACGGGTCGCCGGTGTTGTAGCCGCCGTGGCCCTCGCCCTGGAGGGTGACGTTGACGCCGACGCCCGGGCCGAGCTGCTGCGCCATCGCGTGGGCGCCCTCGACCGGGGTGGCCGGGTCGCCGGTGGTGCCGACCACCAGGATCGGGGCCGCGCCGGCGGCGGAGACGTCCGGGTGGTCGGCCTTGCCCGGCACCGGCCAGCCTGTGCAGCTCGTCAGGCCCCAGGCGGAGTAGGGGCCGAACACCGGGGAGGCGTCGCGGAACTGCGGCAGTTGCTGTTCGACGTCCTGGTCGGAGTAGCGCTGCCGGGCGTCCACGCAGTTGATCGCCCGGTTGGCGGCGCTCAGGTTGGTGTAGCGCCCCTGCGGGTCGCGCCCGAACATCGCGTCGGAGAGTTCGAGCAGGGTGTTGCCGGTGCCCTGCTGCATCGCCTCGGTGAGCCCGGCGGCCAGGACGGGCCAGGTCTCCTCGCTGTACAGGGCCGCGGCGATGCCGGTGACGGCCAGGGTCTCGGTGAGCTGCCGCCCGCCGGTGGTGGGCAGCGGGGACTGCTCCAGCTTCTGCAGCAGCGCCGTGACCGCCGCCGTGCCCTCGACGCCGCCGGCACCCGTCGGGCAGGCGGCGGCCTCCTCGGCGGCGCAGGCCTTCATGAAGTTGTCGAACGCGAGCTGGAAGCCCTGGGCCTGGCCGAGCGCGGCCTGCTGCGGGTCCTTCGTCGGGTCGACGACCGAGTCCAGGACGATCCGGCCGACCTCCTGCGGGAACAGGTGCGCGTAGACGCCGCCGAGCTGGGTGCCGTAGCTGATGCCGAAGTAGAAGAGCTTCTCGTCGCCGAGCACCTGCCGCATCAGGTCGAGGTCGCGGGCGGCGCTCTCGGTGTCCACGTAGGGCAGCACCGGACCGGAGTTGTGCTCGCAGGCGGCGGTGAACTGCGCGTTGCTGGCGTCCAGCGCCTTCACCGCGTCGGGGGTCCCGGGGGTGTTGTCGATCTCCAGGCTGGCGTCCATCGCCTTGTCGTCCAGGCAGCTCACCCCGGCGCTGGCGCCGACCCCGCGGGGGTCGAAGCTCACCAGGTCGTAGCGGGCGTTGAGGGAGGCGTAGTCGGCGGCGAGGGAGGGCAGCGTGGCGACGCCGGAGGCGCCGGGGCCGCCGAAGTTGAACAGCAGCGAGCCGATCCGGTGCTTCTCGTCCTTCGCCCGGCTCCGGATCATGGCCAGGTCGATGGTCGGGCCGTCCGGCTTGCCGTGGTCGAGCGGCGCCTTGAGGGTGGCGCACTGCCAGTCACCGGCGGGCGCGGTGCCGCTGCCCTGCGCGGGGCTGGGGGCCGAGCAGGCCTGCCAGTCGAGCCGCTGGGCCGCGAGTCCGGTCGCGGACGCGGCGGGCGAAGCGGGTGAGCCGGGCGGGGAGGCCGGGGAGGTCGGTGCGGGCTCGACGGCGGAGCGGGCGTCGCCCTGGCAGCCGGCGGCGGAAGCGAGCAGCAGCACGGCCAGGCCGAAAGCGCCGGCGCCGCGGACGACGGTGTGCATGGAGCGGTCCACCTCTCGGGTTGCCGGGCGCGCCCCGGCAGACGGCGGGGCGGCGTGCGCCCCGGCGCTCGGCACGGTCAACGCATCACAGACCCTAGGGGTGGCCAGGCGGTCACGCCCGTCGGAAGGCCCCGCCGGGGGGCGTGCGCCGGTCCGGCTGCCACCCGCCGTCCGGGTGAGGTGCTCCTGCGGCCCTCGTCCGGATCGCCCACTACCTGGCGTCGCATGCTATCTTGCATCGCATGGTACCTGGCATCACACACCACGACGGCGACGCCGGTACGGCCGACGGACCGGTGGCGACGCAGCTGCGCAAGGGCGTACTGGAGTACTGCGTCCTGGCGCTGCTGCGGGACGGCCCCCGGTACGGGGTGGAACTGCTGCAGGAGCTCGGCCGGTTCCCGATGCTGGCGACCAGCCAGGGCACCATCTACCCCCTGCTGTCCCGGCTGCGCCGGGCCGGCCTCGCCGACACCTTCCTGCGCGACTCGGCCAGCGGCCCGTCCCGCCGGTACTACACGCTCACCGACGCCGGCCGCAGCGCACTGGAGGAGTTCACCACGCTGTGGCCCGCCTTCCGCGAAACCGTCGACCACGTCCTGGCCCCGGGAGAGAACCCGTGAACAACCCCATCGAGCACCCCCTGGTCCGCGCCCACCTGGCCGCGGTCGCCCGGTACACCGCCCCGCTGCCCGAGCAGCGCCGCCGCGAACTGCTCGCGGACCTGCGCGAGCACGTCGAGGTCTCGCTCGCCGAGAGCGACCCCGCCGACGAGGCCGCCGTCCGGCGGGTCCTGGAGCAGCTGGGCAGCCCCCGGCAGATCGCCGACGCCGCGCTCGACGAGGAGGGCGGCACCCGACCGGAGCCGGAGAGCCGCGGCCGCACCGTCCGCACCCTGGTCTTCGCGGTGCTGCCGGTTCCGCTGTCGTTCGTCCCGGTCATCGGGCCCCCGCTCGCGCTGGCCGCCGCCGTCATCGCCGCGAGCAGGGTCTGGCGGTCCACGCAGTGGAGCCGCCGGGAGAAGCGGCTGGCGGCCCTGTTGCTGCTCTCCCCCCTCCTGCTCACTCCGCTGGCCGCCGTCGTCGCCGCCGTCGCGTCTCCGGTCGGCCTGACCGCGGCCGCCGTCCTCGCCGCCTGCGTGGTGGGCTTCTGCCCCGCCCTGCTCGCGGCGTTCTTCCTGGCCCGCTCCGCCGCCCGGCTGCGCAACGCCGCACTCGTGGCCTGAACCGGCTTCATCGACAAGCACTGACGCTTCGCCGGCCACCCTGGCGATGCCGGAGACCGCCCCCGAATACAAGGGGGGGCGGTCTCCGCACGTCGGAAGCTGATGTCTTGCGCGTGTTTCACCGTCAAATCCGTTTCGGATCAGGGCGGTTCATGCGGTAGACGGAAACCCGCACACTGTGTGCGGACCTGAAGGACCCGAACCTCCTCCCCGTACGGCGAACCGGCCCTCACCGTGACGGCGACGGCCGGCTGACGGTCAGTGCTGGACGCCGGAGGACAGCGAGAAGTCCGCGAAGTAGGCGCGCTGGGTGCTCGCCGGGCCCCAACTGGTGTCGTGCCCACCGTAGAAGGTGGAGAAGAACACGCCGCCGAAGGGGATCCCGCCGATGCCCGAGGCCACCCCGCGCGCCGCGTAGACCTGGCGGCCGTCGTACCAGACGGTGACGTCCCCGGTGCCGCGGTCGACCAGCTGCTCGACGCTGTGCCACGCGCCGTCGGCCTGGAAGCGCCAGTCACCGAGCCCCTCGTCGACCCCGTAGCCGGTCGGGCCGGAGTTGGTCGGGGTGTAGAGGTAGACCTCGCCGTTGTCCGGCACGCCCTTGGCGCCGCGCCACATGTAGCGCGTCGACCAGCCCGCGCCGTGGTTGCCGCCCGACTCCTCGCCGATCTTGCCGCCGTACAGCCCGGGCAGCTTCCCCGCCTTGCCCCAGTCCCGGCCGGCCGGGAACTTGAGGGAGTACTTCAGGTCCAGCGTCCGGCCCTGGGCCAGGGCGGACAGGCCCAGGCTGGTCAGATCCGTGTAGAACTGGCCGCCGCCCGGATTCGGGCAGTCGGTGCACTGGTTGGAGGAGGACCCGGCGCCGTAGGTGACCTGGAGCGCCGAGCCGCCCCCGGGAGCGGCCGGGTCGTCGACCGCGCTCAGGTCCGAGCCGCCCCACGTCCCCTGGCCGACCGCGCCCCAGGCGTGCTTCCACTGGTCCGTCCCGTAGCCGCGGAACTGGCCGGTCCAGGCCGCCTTCCCGCTCGCCACCGCGGCCGACGCGGCTCCCCTCGCTGCCTCGGACCCCGAGGCGGCCGGCGCGGCGATCGAGGCCGCGGCGGGCGACGCCGACGGGGCGCAGGCGGCCAGGGCGGCGGCCGCGAGCACCGCTCCGAACACACGACGAGTGCTTTTCATGACTGCCCCTCCTGACGGGACCGGGCCGGGACGGCCCACCCGCTCCATGTGACGCTCCGCCACCGGGTCACAGTAGCGGCGCCCGATGTGACGTGACCATCGCACTCCCGGGCGATGGCGGGACTGTTCCCGGCCCCGGCCCTCCCGGTACGGGCCGTGCGGAGATGTGGGGTGCGGGGTGCGGGGTGCGGGGTGCGGGGTGCGGGGTGCGGGGTGCGGGGTGCGGGGTGCGGGGTGCGGGGTGCGGCCGCGAGGATTCCTCCGAACGTCCGGCGGAGGACGTCAAGACCGCGGCGACGGCTCCGACCACCGGTCGAGGAGCCCAGCCGGGCCCGCGAACCACGAGGAGCACGAGATGAAGTTCCTGATCAGCCTGCACATCAACCCGGCCGTGATGGACGCGCTGACCGACGAGGAGAAGGCGGCGATCGGCCACGGCCACGGCGAGTTCATCGAGGCGCTGAAGGCGTCCGGAGAGCTGATCACCACCCAGGCACTGGCCGATCCGGCCCAGGCCGCCGTGGTGACCGTGCGCAACGGCCAGCCGGTGGTGACCGACGGCCCGTTCCTGGAGGCCAAGGAGTACCTGGGCGGCTTCTACCTGATCGACTGCGAGGACAAGGAGCGGGCGATCGCGCTGGCGGCGCTGATCCCGGACACCGCGATCGAGGGCCTGGGGGTCGAGGTGCGGCAGGTGATGTTCGCCGACGGACACTTGGAGGCATGACAGCACCGGATTTCGAGGACCTGCTGCGTGCGCTCACGCCGCAGGTCCTCGGCACCTTGGTTCGCCGGTACGGCCGGTTCGAAGGGTGCGAGGACGCCGTCCAGGAGGCCGTCCTCGCCGCCACCGTGCAGTGGCCGTCCGAGGGCAGGCCCGACAATCCGCACGGCTGGCTGGTGACCGTCGCCGCCCGGCGGCTCATCGACCAGCTGCGCCGCGACCGCGCGCGCCGCGAACGGGAGTCGGCGACGGCCGCCGAGGTGGTGCCGCCGGAGGTGCCGGACACCGACGACACGCTCGTCCTGCTGTTCCTGTGCTGCCATCCGACGCTCACCGCGGCCTCCCGAACCGCCCTGACGCTGCGGGCGGTCGGCGGTCTGACCACCGCCGAGATCGCCCGCGCGTTCCTGGTGCCGGAGGCCACCATGGCGGCCAGGATCAGCCGGGCCAAGCAGCGCATCAGGGCCGCCGGCAGCTCGTTCGCCCTGCCGGACGGCGCGGAGCGCGAGGAACGGCTGCGGGTCGTGCTGCACGTGCTCTACCTGATCTTCAACGAGGGCTACACCGCCACCTCCGGACCGGAGTTGCACCGCCCCGACCTCGCGCGCGAGGCCATCCGGTTGACCAGGACGGTGCACGCGCAGCTGCCCCGGGACGACGAGGTGACCGGGCTGCTCGCACTGATGCTGCTGACCCACGCCCGCCGGGAGGCGCGGACCACCCCGGCCGGCGACCTGGTGCCGCTGGACGAGCAGGACCGCAAGGCCTGGGACCGCGCGCTGATCGACGAGGGCGTCGGGCTCGTCGAGGCGGCGCTGGCCGGCCCGACCCTGGGGCCCTACCAGTTGCAGGCCGCCATCGCGGCCACGCACGCCGACGCGGCCACCGCCGAGGAGACCGACTGGCCCCAGGTGCACGCCCTCTACCTGATCCTGGAACGGATCGCACCCAACCCGATGGTCACCCTCAACCGGGCGGTCGCCCTCGCCGAGACCGACGGCCCGGCCGCCGGACTGGCCCTGCTGTCCGCCCTGGACGGTGACGGGCGGATGGCCGGGCACCACCGGCTGCTGTCCGTCCGGGCGCACCTGCTGGAGAAGGCCGGCGACCCGGCCGGCGCCCACGAGCACTACCGGCGCGCCGCGAAGGCCACCGCCAGCCTCGCCGAGCGGCGCTACCTGGAGGCCCGGGCCGGCCGGACCAGGCCACGTTCCGACTGAACACGCGTCCGGGGCATCCAAAACGTCCGGCACGCGGCCCGGGCGGGCCCGGGGCCGGCCGGGCTCAACGGCCCTGCGGCTCCATCCCCGGCCTGCCCCGCACCGCGTACGCCGGCAGCCGCAGCTCGCCGAGGACGGCCCGGGGCAGGCTCAGCCCGAACCGCCGCCCGACCACGCCGAGGGTGCGGCGGCGGACGGCCGCGGGCGGCTCGCCCCCGGGGCCGCGGGTGATCCCGTCGGACTCCAGGACACCTGCGGCGACCAGCTCGGGGACGAGCAGGTCGGGCTCCCGGCCCCAGCGCCAGCGCTCCTCGGCGAGGCCGAACCCGCACAGCACGGCGCCGTCGCGGGCGTAGTCCAGCAGCGCGGGCGGGTGGTCCGGCATCGGGCGGAAGTGGACCACCTCGACCCCGTCGCGCGCTATCTCGGTGAGCCGTTCGCCGCCGGTGGAGTCGCCGTACTCGACCGCGAAGGACCAGTCACCGGACTCGCCGACCCGGATCACGCCGTCGCCGTCGTCGCTCGGGCGGAACACCTCGATGTCGAGGTCCCACACCTCGGTGCCGCTGAGCGGCCCGGCCGCGGCGGCCGGATCGGCGCCCATCCGGCGGGCGAGCTCCTGCGGCGGTATCCCCCGGGCGAACAGGACGCCGTCGACGGAGCACCCGGCGTCCGCGAGCCACCGGATGCCCTCCTCGCCCCCCGCCCCTTCGGTACCGTCCGTCATGACGCCCCCTCACCTCGCGGCCGGCCCGCGTGGCCGGGCCGCCGGTCCGCACCCTAACGGACGCCACTGACAACGGACGGTCCCAGGCGCCTCCCGGCCGGACGTCCTCAGCACCCCTCGACGGAAGGGCAGTTCGCCGGGGGCGCCGGAAGACCGCGCTCAGGCACCCCGGCGGTTCAGCTTCCCGCGCATCAGCACCGCGTACACGGCCGCCGCGACGACCATGCCGACCGGCAGCGCGAGGTCCGCGCCGACGAGCGCGGCCACCGGCCCGGTGTAGAGGGTGTCCACGCAGAGCGCGGCGCCGGCCACCCCGGCCGCGAGGGCGAGCGCGCCGGCCGGGTTGACGCCCGCCCGGTACCAGAAGGGGCTGCCCGGGCTCTCGTCCGTGAGCGCGCGGCCGTCGTAGCGGTTGCGGCGCAGCAGGATGTCGGTGGCGTAGATCGCGGTGCTGGGACCGAGCAGGACGACGGTCAACTGGAGCACGTTGCTGACGGTGTCGAGGAAGTTGGAGACCAGCAGCGCGTACAGCGTGAGGCAGACGGCGACGGTGCCGTCGACGAGCACGCTGAGCGTGCGGCGGATCCGGATGCCGACGGCTTGCAGGGCGAGGCCGGCGCTGTAGGCGGTGAGCGCGTTGACCGCGATCGTGCCGACGACCAGGGCGAGCAGGAAGACCGGGTCGAACCAGCCGGGCAGGATCCGCTGGAGGGCGGCCTGCGGGTCCGTCATGTCGACCGCGCTGGCGGCGAGTACGCCCAGCCCGCCGACCGCGACGCTGGGCAGGAAGCCGCCGAGGGCGGTCCAGCCGAGGACGGCACGGGGGGAGGTAGTGTGCGGGAGGTAGCGGGAGAAGTCGGCGCTGGTGGTGTAGGACAGCGAGCCGGAGGCGATCAGGGTGACGCCGGCCAGGACGGCGGACCACAGGCGGGTGCCGGAGAGCGGTTCGGCGGGCGTGTAGCCGAAGTCGGCGTGCCGGAGCACCACGTACCCGACGACGGCGAAGGCGGCGGCGAGCGCCAGGGTGATCGGCAGGTAGAGCCGGAGGATCGCGGCGTGGCCGTAGACGCTGATGGTGAGCGTCACCACGACGATGGCCACCACGATGGCGATCTTGATCGGGGTGGTCGGGGTGATCCCGGCCTGCTCGGCGAGCGAGAACGCGGCGACGGCGGCCGCGGCGAGGTTGAGCGCGAAGTAGCAGACGGAGATCATCCAGCCGGTGACGGCGTTGTTCACGCGGTTGCCGAGGACGCCGTACATGGCGCGGGTGATGACCTCGCTGGGCGCGCCCGCGGCCGGTCCGGAGACCGCCAGCAGGCCGGTGCCCAGCCAGAACAGGTTGCCGACGACGACCACCGCGAACGCCTGGGGCAGGTCGAGCCCGGCCAGGACGAGGGTGCCGCCGACGGCCAGGTTGAGGTAGTTGACGCTGGCCGCCGCCCAGACGGGGAAGAGTTCGCGGGCGCGGCCGCGCCGTTCGGTCTCGGGGATGTGGTCGATGCCGTGGACCTCGACCCGGCCGGCCCGCTCCTGCTGGAGCGGCGCGGCGGCGCGGGTGTCGGGGTGGGGGTGGTCCGGGAGCGTGGACGCCATTGGGGGCCCTCCGTGGGGGTGTCGTGCCCACCTGCTTGCTTATTGGTCGCACACTCAATAGCATCCGGCACATGACGTCAAGCGTTCAGCGCAAACGGGTCCGCAAATCCGCCGACGACCGGCGGGCGGAGATCGTCGAGGCGGCGGCCGCCGTCGCCCTCACCGAGGGCCTGGAGTGCATCACGCTGCGCAGGATCGCCGAGCAGCTCGACGTCCGACCCGGTCTGATCAGCCACTACTTCCCCGCCGTCGAGGACCTCGTCGCCGAGGCCTTCGGCAGCGCCGCCACCGCCGAACTGGAGACGCTGCTGCCCGCCGACCCGCACGACGGGTCGCCGCTGCACCACCTCGCACGGTTCTTCGCCCGCGCCACCGGGCCGGCCTACGACGACATGAGCCGGCTCTGGATCAACGCCCGCCACCTCAGCCGCTACCGGCCCATCCTGCGCGACCGGGTCCTGGAGCAGCAGGCCGGCTGGCGCGGACGGCTCGGCGGCGTCATCGAGGCGGGCGCCACCCAGGGCGAGTTCCGCACCGAGGACGCCGATGTGGCGGCCCTTCAGATCCTGGTCGTGATCGACGGTCTCGCCGCCCACGCCAACACCGGCCTGCGCGACCACCCTTCCGCCGTCACCCGGCTCGCCATGGTCACCGCCGAACGTGAACTCGGCCTGCCCAGCGGCTCCCTCACCTGGAAAGACTGACCCCTCCACCTCACAACTCCCCCACCCCGCAACACCGCTGGAGTCGATGTGCGCACCTCCCTCGTCCTCCTGTCCGCCCGCCTGCTCGACCCGGCGACCGGCGGCCCCCTCCCGCAGACCGCCCTGGCCGTCGCCGACGGCCGGATCGCCGCCCTCGGCGACGACCGGGAGATCCGCCGACTCGCCGACGCCGCCACCACGGTGGTCGACCTGAAGGGCGCCGTCGTCACCCCCGGGCTGGTCGACGGGCACCTGCACCCGGTCACCGGCGCCGAACTCACCCACGGCCTCGACCTCTCCGGCTGCACCGACCTCGCCGATGTCCGCGCCGCCCTCGCCGCCGAGGTCCGCACCCTCGCCCCCGGCGCCTGGCTGCACGCCTGGGGCCTGGACCCGAACGTCTTCGGCGACCGGCCGGTGGAATCCGCCGCGCTCGCGCCCGTCCTCGACGGCGTCCCGGCGCTGCTCCAGCTCTTCGACGCCCACTCCATGCTCGCCAGCCCGCGCGCCCTGGAACTCGCCGGCGTCGACGGCCCGCGCAGCTTCGCCCAGGCCGCCGAGGTGGTCTGCGACGCGGCCGGGCGCCCCACCGGCCTGCTGCTGGAGGACGCCGCCTGCGAACTGGTCGAACGCGCCGCCCCGCAGCCCACCCGGGCCGAACGCCGCGCCCGCCTGGCCGCCGCGCTCGCCGCCATGGCCGCCGCCGGCCTCACCGGCGGACACGCGATGGACGCGAACGGCGACAGCCTCGACCTCTACTCCGAACTCGACGAGGCGGGCGACCTGCCGCTGCGGCTGCGGGTCGCCCCCTGGTGCCAACCCGGCGTGGACGCGGACGGGCTGCGCGCCCTCGTCGAACAGCAGCACCGGGGCGGCCGGCTCTGGCAGGTCGACGGCGTCAAGCTGTTCATGGACGGCACCATCGACAACGGCACCGCCTGGCTGGAACGCCCGGACTGCCACGGCGAGTCCACCCACGCGTTCTGGCCCGACCCGGCGCAGTACACCCGCGTCATCGCGCACCTGCACCGCGCCGGCGTGCCGACCGCCACCCACGCCATCGGCGACGCCGCCGTCCGCCACGCGCTCGACGCCGTGGCCTCGGCGCAAGGCCCGGAGACGGCCGCCGGGGCGCGTACCGTCCGGCACCGGATCGAACACATCGAGACCGTCCCGGACTCCGTCGTGCGGCGCTTCGCCGAACTGGGCGTGATCGCCTCCATGCAGCCCACCCACTGCTGCGACTTCACCCGGGCCGACCACACCGACAACTGGTCCCGCCGCCTCGGCGAGGAGCGCGCCGACCGCGCCTGGCGCTGCCGCGACCTGTGGGACGCGGGCGCCACCGTCGTGCTCGGCTCGGACTGGCCGATCGCCCCGTACCCGCCGCTCGGCGTGCTGGCCGGCGCCCGCCACCGCCGCCCGAGCCGCGACCTGACCCAGCCGCCGCACCACCCCGGGCAGGCGCTCACCGCCCTGGAGGCGCTGCGGGCGATGACCGTCAACGCCGCGCACGCGGCCGGGGAGGAGGAGCGGGCCGGCCGGATCGCCGTCGGGCAGCGCGCCGACCTCACCGTCCTGGCCGCCGACCCGCTCACCACCCCCGCCACCGAACTGCCGGACGTCCCCGTGCTGCTCACCGTCCTGGACGGCCGCCCGACGCACCGCGCCGCCGCGCTCTGACCCACCGGGCGGAGCCCGCATCGACGCAGGTCGGGGGTTATCCCCCCGAAGAACCCGGCGGTCGGCCCCAGCGCGCCGCACCCCCGCCGCGACCGATGATCTTCTCACCGAGCTTTCGGGACAAGGAATCTGAGGAGAGATCATGACCACGGCGAACAAGCGAATGGTCGGCCGACGCGGACTGATCGCGGTGACGGCGGCGGCCGCCGGCACCGCCCTGCTGGCCCCGGTGGCCTCCGCCGCCCCCGCGGCGGACGGCCAGCGGAGCACGGTGGTCCGCGCGTTGGAGCGGTCCGCGCACCCGCTGCGGTCGACCGAGCCCGGCGGCAGCACCAGCGACCTGCGGGCGCTCGGCGCGATGGTCGGGGACGCCAAGGTGGTGGGCCTCGGCGAGGCCACGCACGGCTCGCACGAGTTCTTCACCATGAAGGAGCGGGTCTTCCGCTACCTGGTCCAGGAGAAGGGCTTCACCACCTTCGCCCTGGAGATGAGCTGGTCGGCGGGCCTGAAGATCGACAAGTTCCTCCAGGACGGCAAGGGCGACGCCCGGCAGATCGTCAAGGACGAGCTTGGCCAATCACCTTGGGAGCGTCAGGAGTTCGTGGACCTGATCAGCTGGATGCGCGAGTACAACCGCCAGCACCCGCAGCGCCCGGTCCACTTCATGGGCGACGACGTCGGCGCCCCCAAGCTCGGCGAGGAGGTCTTCGCCCGGGTCGACGCCTACCTGCGCAAGGCCGACCCCGCGGCCCTGGCGCGCGTGGACGGGCTGTACGCGGGCCTGCGCCCGCTCGACGACACCGTCGGCTACCTGAAGCGGCCGGTGGCCGAGCGGAAGGAGAACGCCGCCAAGGCGAAGCAGGCGCTGGACCTGGTCACCGCCGCCAGGGGCACCGGCGGCGAGGAGTACGACTGGGCCGTGCAGCACGCCCGCGTCATCGCCCAGACCTTCGCCTTCGCCACCTTCGAACTCACCGACACGGCCTCGGTGAACGCCGCGGAGGTCATCCGCGACCAGGCCATGGCCGACAACACCGCGTGGTGGCAGCGCCGCACCGGCGACCGGATGCTGCTCTCGGCCCACAACGGGCACGTCGGCTACCTGGCCAGCGATCCCGAGATGTACCCCAAGACGCAGGGCGCGATCCTGCGCGACGCCTTCGGCCCGGACTACCTGAACATCGGGTTCACCTTCGACCAGGGCTCCTTCCTCACCATGGGCGCCGCCCTCGACACCGACTGGGAGAAGAACACCGTGCCCCCGGCCACGCCCGGCATGAACGAGTACACCCTGGACCAGGTCCGCCGCCAGGACTACTACGTCGACCTGCGCACCGCCCCGCGCGTGGTCCGCGACTGGCTGGACACCGCCCGACCCGTGTACGAGGCCGGGTCCACGTTCACGAAGGACCCGCTGCCCTCCATCGCCCTCGGCCGGGCCCACGACGTCCTCATCCACCTCCACCAGGTCCACGAGGCCGAGAAGCTCTGACCGGGCTCCGGCCCCGCCTCGGATCGGCGGCCCGGCCTCAGGCCGGCGGGGCCGCCGTCTCGGGGAACGCCCGGTCCAGCAGCGCGCCCAGGGCGGCCCGGTCCTGGCCGGAGAGCTGTTCCAGCGCGGTCAGGCCGGACATCAGGTCGGCCCGGATCAGCCGGACGGTGTGCTCGCCCCGGTCGGTCAGGGCGATGCTCTTGACCCGGCGGTCGGCGGGGTCGGGCTCGCGGCGGACCAGGTCGCGGCCCTCCAGCCGGTCGACGATGCCGGTGACGTTGGAGGCGTCGCAGGACAGCAGTCCGGCGAGGGCGCGCATGGAGCGCGGCCGGGTGAGCAGGCTGAGGGTCTTGCCCTGCATCAGGGTCAGCCCGTGCCCGGCCGCGGCGGAGGCGAAGTGGCGGTAGTAGGCCGCGGCCACCCGGGCGAGCTGATCCATCAGCTCGCCCGGCGTGGCCGGTGGGTCCGGGTGGGGGTTCTGGTGCACGGTTCGAGCATAGGCACATTGCTTGACACCCTCAACCATTGAGGTTTACCGTCCAAGAATGCTTGAGGTCATAAACCATCGACGACCTCAAGCCAGCTGGAAGGACCCCGAGACCCTCATGAACCACACCCCCGCCGCCACCCCGGACACCGCCCCCGAAGCCACGGAAGCCGCCCCGGAGACCGCCGCCGCCACGGTCACCCGCCTGCGCGCCGCCTTCGACACCGGCCGGACCAAGCCGCTCGCCTGGCGCCAGGCCCAGCTGGCGGCGCTGCGCTCGCTGCTCACCGAGCAGTCCGAGGCGTTCCTCCAAGCCCTGCACGAGGACCTCGGCAAGAACACCGCCGAGGCCTACCGCACCGAGATCGGCTTCACGCTCAACGAGCTCGACCACACCGTCGCCCACCTGGAGCAGTGGCTGCGGCCGAAGCCCGCCGCCGTGCCCGAGGTCTTCCAGCCCGCCGCGGCCCGCATGGTGCGCGACCCGCTCGGCGTGGTCCTGATCATCGCGCCCTGGAACTACCCGCTCCAGCTCGCCCTGTCCCCGCTGGTCGGCGCGCTGGCCGCCGGGAACGCGGCCGTCCTCAAGCCCAGCGAGCTCGCCCCCGCGACCTCCGCCGCGCTCGCCCGGCTGCTCCCGCGCTACCTCGACCCGGCGGCCGTCGCCGTCGTCGAAGGCGCCGTCCCGGAGACCACCGCACTGCTGGAGCAGCGCTTCGACCACATCTTCTACACCGGCAACGGCGCCGTCGGCCGGATCGTCATGGCGGCCGCCGCCCGGCACCTGACCCCGGTCACCCTGGAACTCGGCGGCAAGAGCCCGGTGGTGGTCGAACCCGGCGTCGACCTCGCGGTCACCGCCCGGCGGATCGCCCGGGGCAAGTTCCTCAACGCCGGCCAGACCTGCGTCGCCCCCGACTACGTCCTCGCCATCGGCGAGAGCGCGCCCGCGCTGGAGGCGCACCTCGCCGACGCCGTCCGGGAACTGTACGGCGACGACCCGGCGACCGGCGGCGAGTACGGCCGGATCGTCAACGAGCGCCACTTCGACCGGCTCACCGCTCTGCTCGGCGACGGTCGGACCGTCACCGGCGGCACCCACGACCGCGCCGACCGCTACCTCGCCCCGACCGTCCTCGCCGACGTCTCCCCCGAGGCCCCCGTGATGCGGGCCGAGATCTTCGGCCCGATCCTCCCCGTCGTCGCCGTGCCCGACCTCGACGCGGCGATCGCCTTCATCAACGAGCGCGACAAGCCGCTCGCCCTCTACGCCTTCACCGAGTCCGCGCACACCAAGCAGCGCCTGACCGAGGAGACCTCCTCCGGCGCGCTCTCCTTCGGACTGCCGGTCTCCTACCTCGCCATGCCCGAGCTGCCGTTCGGCGGCGTCGGCGAAAGCGGCATGGGCCGCTACCACGGCGAGTACTCCCTCGACACCTTCAGCCATGCCAAGGCCGTCGTCGACAAGCCCCTCGCCTGACCGCTCCCCCTCGTCCGACCGCTCCTCCCCCGTCCGACCGCTCCTCCCCTCCCCGCCACCCCGACACCGAGCGAGCACCCTCATGACCACCATCGACCACGGCGCCGCCGTCGCCGCGGAGACCGCCCGGCTCGTCGCCGCCCTCCAGGACGCCGACCCGGCCACCCCGGTGCCCACCTGCCCCGGCTGGACACTGACCGACCTCACCCGCCACACCGGCAGCGTGCAGCGCTGGTTCACCGTCCTGCTCCGGCAGCGGATCCAGCAGCCGCCCCGCAGCCGCGAGGTCGACCTCCGGCTGCCCGCCGGGCCGGACGGCTACCCCGCCTGGCTGGCGGAGGCCGCGGCCGAGGCCGGCGCCGCGTTCGCGGAGACCGACCTCGACGCCCCGATGTGGGCCTGGGGCGCCGACCAGCACGCCCGCTTCTGGGTACGGCGGATGCTGTTCGAGACCTTGGTCCACCGCGCCGACGCGGAACTCGCCCTCGGGCGCACCCCGGTGCTCGACCCGGAGCCGGCCGCCGACGGGGTGTCCGAATTCCTCACCAACCTGCCCTTCGCCGCCTTCTTCGCCCCGGGGACCGCCGAACTGCGCGGCGCGGACCGCACCATTCGCTTCACCCGCACCGACGGCAACGCCGGCTCCGCGGACGGCGACTGGCTGATCCGCCTGCGGCCCGACGGCTTCGGGCTCGACGCGGACGGCCCGGGCCCGGAGGCCGACGCGACCGTCCGAGCGAGCGCCGCCGATCTGCTGCTGCTCCTGTACGGCCGCCTCGACCTGGCCTCCGCCCGCCTCGACGTGCGCGGAGACGAGGAACTGCTCGCGCACTGGTGCGCCAACTCGGCGTTCTGACCTGCCCGGGCGAGGGGCGACGGCCGGGCCATCCGAGCGGATGGCCCGGCCGTCCGCGTTGTCGTCGTCCTGAGCGGCGGGATGTCGGCACCCGCGCTGAACGCCCGCTGCCCGGCGCCGGTCAGCACGACCTCGGACGGTGTCGTCGGCGTCGACGCGGTCGGGTTCGGCGAGCAGCGCGTCGATGGTCGGGTGGTCGAGCGCGTCGAGCTCGTGCGCGCGGTCGATGGTCAGGGTGACGACGTGCTGGTCCCGCTCGCCGCGGATGTCCTGCCCCGGTGCCCTACTCCCCCAGGCCGCCCCGCGCCGCCCGGGTGAACCGCGCGCCCCACTCCTCGACGAGGTCGAGCAGTTCGGGCGGGCCGAGGACGCGGAAGTCCGCGCCCAGCGAGCCGAGCGCCATGGCGGGCCAGTCCAGGGAGTCTGCGGTCATCTCCAGGTGGCAGCGCCCGGCGTCGACCTCCTCGACGGTGCCCCACCGGCCGACCCGGGCGCGGACGGTCGCGGCCGGAGCGTCCACCAGCGCCGACACCCGGTACGGGCGCGGCACGCCGTTGAGACCGGCCCGGACGAACTCGGCGGCGTCGGCGGCGGGCAGCGAACGGGGCCCGAACCGGACGCCGCCGCCCTGCGGCGCGCTCAGCCGGTCGAGCCGGAAGGTGCGCCAGTCCTGCCGGTCGAGGTCGTAGGCGACCAGGTACCAGCGGCGGTGCAGGCAGACCAGCCGGTGCGGTTCGACCTGCCGTTCGGCGTGCCGACCGTCGGCGGCGGTGTAGGAGAAGCGCAGCCGCTCGCTGTCCCGGCAGGCCAGCGCGACCACGGTGAGCCGGTCGGGGTCGACGCCCGGCCCGGCCGTGGCACCCCCGCCGACAGGGACGGTCACCGCGCGCAGCGCCTCGACCCGGTGCCGCAGCCGGGCGGGCATCACCTGCACCACCTTGGCCAGCACCCGCACCGAGGCCTCGGCGATGCCCTCCACCGGGCTCTCCGCCGCGGCCTGGAGGCCCACGGCCAGAGCGACCGCCTCCTCGTCGTCGATCACCAGCGGGGGCAGCGCGGCGCCCGCGGCGAGTTGGTAGCCGCCGTCGACGCCGCGCTGCGCCTCCACGGGGTAGCCGAGTTCGCGCAGTCGGTCGATGTCGCGGCGCAGGGTGCGGATCGAGACCCCAAGCCGGTCGGCCAGCTCCTCGCCGGGCCAGTAACGGTGGGTCTGGAGCAGGGAGAGCAGTCGCAGCGTCCGGGTGCTGGTGTTCGCCATGACGCCGATCATCCCGGAATTCAGGCCAGGAAGTGGCCGCTATCGCGTCTAGCGTGGACCTTGTCCGAAGGAGCAGGAACCGAACGGAAGGCCACCACCATGACCAGCACCGCGACCCCGAACAACAGCACCACCGCCGGCGAGCGCGCCGACCTGCTGGCGGCCCTGGCCAAGCAGCGGCACTTCCTGCGCTTCACCACCCGCGACCTCACCGACGAGCAGGCCGGTCTGCGGACCACCGTCAGCGCACTGTGCCTGGGCGGCCTGATCAAGCACGTGAGCGCGGTCGAGCGGTTCTGGGTGGCCTTCATCGTGGAAGGCCCGTCCGCGATGCCCGACTTCAGCAGCTTCACCGAGGCCGACTTCGCCCGCCGTGCGGACGAGTTCCGCCTGCTGCCCGGCGAGACGCTGGCCGGCGTCCTGGCCGAGTACGCCGAGGTGGCCCGCCGCACCGACGACCTGGTCGCCACCCTCCCCGACCTGGGCGCCGCCCAGCCGCTGCCGAAGGCCCCCTGGTTCGAGGCCGACACCGAATGGTCGGCCCGCCGAGTGCTGATGCACATCGTCGCCGAGAGCGCCCAGCACGCGGGCCACGCCGACATCATCCGCGAGGCCCTGGACGGCGCGAAGAGCATGGGCTGACGCCGCCGGACAGGCCCCGGGCGCCCGGGGCCTGTCCGGCGGATCCGCCGGGCAGGCCCCGGGCCACCCCTCCCCCTCAGCCGGTTGCCGGGGGCGGGTCAGCCCCGGCCGACGAAGGTGAACCCGGCCCCGGCGACCGCGCCACGGAGCACGGCGTCGTCGAGCGGTTGCGCGGACGCCACGGTGACGCGGCCGGTCGGCGCGTCGGCGCTGACCCCGGTGACGCCGGGGAGGGCGGCCAGCCCGGCGCTGACCGTCTTCTCGCAGTGGCCGCAGCTCATGCCGTCGACGGTGAGGACGGTGGTGATGGACATGGCGGTGCCTCCGGTGAGGTGAGGTGGGATGGGGCGGGGTGGGGAAGCCCGGCCGGGTCCGCTCGGACGCGGCCGGTGATCAACGTGCACCACGACAGCGGAAAGCGCCGCCGACGCCGAGGGACACGCCGCACGGGTGGCACCTTCGAGTGGTTCCGGGAACCGATCGGGCCGCGCGACCGACGGACCGTCACCGACCGACTGAACCGGTGGTCCGCTTTCGCCCGTTCCTCCCCATAACGCCCTTCCTTTCGGCGGCCGAACCCCGTCCGAACCCGTCTGAACCCGTCCGAACTCCGCCTAGACTCGTCTGATCCCGACCGAACCCGCCCAGGAGCCCTTCACCGCCATGCCCACCCCGACGCCCCACACCTCCATACCCGGCGGGTCCACCGGACCCGACCCGACCACCGGAGCGAGGGCGCGCCTCGCAGCCGGGGGCAGCCGATGAAGACGTTCACCGGATTCCGGCGCCTGCGGCTCTGGCACGGCGCGCTCGCCCTGGTGGTGGCGGGCGCCGTGACCGCCGGCCTGCTGTGGTGGCACCCGTGGGCCCCGGGCGACGGGCAGAAGCCCATGGAGTTCACCACGGCCGCCGGCGACTCGCCCCGCTTCGGCACCGGCGAGCACCTGTACCGCTACAAGGTGCGGGCGGAGAACGGGATCGCCGAGAGCCCCGGGCAGTTCGCCGCCGAGGTCGACGCGGTCCTCGGGAACGTCCAGTACGGCTGGGCCGCCGGTGGCACCGCCTCCTTCCAGCGCATGCCCGCCGACCCGGTGGACTTCACCGTCTACCTGGCCACCCCGAAGACCACCGACCGGATCTGCGGCCAGTACGGCCTGGACACCGGCGGCACGGTGAACTGCGGCGTGGGCCACCAGGTCGTCATCAACCTCAAGCGCTGGACGGAGCTTTCGGAGTTCTACGTCGGCAAGCCCGAGCTCTACCACGCGCTCGCCGTCAACCACGAGGTCGGCCACATCCTCGGCAACGGCCACGTCGACTGCCCGGGCCCGGGCGCTCCGGCGCCGGTGATGATGCAGCAGATCAAGGGCCTGCACGGCTGCGTCCCGAACGGCTGGCCCTACTCCGACACCGGCACCCTCCTCACCGGCCCGCCCGTCCAGGCCCCCACCTCCGCCCCCTGACGGCCCGCGCCCGACCGCCCGGCTGCCGGCCGCCCTCAGGACCAGGCGGCCGGCAGCGGACGGGCGTGCAGCACGTCCAGCCGGGACACCGCCCGGGTCACGACCACGTAGAGGCGGTGCAGGCCGCGCGGTTCGGCCTCGACGATGGCGGCGGGCTCCAGCACGATCACATGGTCGTACTCAAGTCCCTTGACCAGCGAGGCCGGTAGCACCGTGACCCGTGCCGGGGTGCCGACCTCCGCCGCCGACGCGGCCGCCACCCCGGCCTCCCGCAGTGCCGAGGCGGCCCCCGGGGCCTCCGCGTCCGCGGCGATGACCGCGATCGACCCCTCCCGCTCCAGCGCGCCGCGCACCGCCTCCACCACCGCCCGCCCCGGGTCGTCGACATGACGTATCGTCAGCTCGCCGTCCTGGCGCAGCGAGCGGGCCGGCGGGACGCCCACGTCCAGCGCGGCGAGCAGTCGGTTGGCCAGGGCCAGGACGGCCGCAGGCACCCGGAAACCGGTGGTCAGCGGGACCACGGCCGCCTGCGGCTTGCCCAGGTGGGCCAGTTGCTCGGGCCAGCTGCGCGCCGACCACGGCGCGGTCGCCTGCGCGAGGTCGCCGAGGACGGTGAGCGAACCGAAGGCACTGCGGCGGGCGATCGCCCGGCACTGCATCGGCGAGAGGTCCTGCGCCTCGTCGACCACCACGTGGCCGAAGCCGGCCGGCCGCTCGATCAGCCCGGCCACCTCGTCGAGCAGCAGCAGGTCGTGCCCGGACCAGCGCGCGCTCTTCGGCGAGCGCGGCGGCCGGTGCCGGCGGATCGCCGCCTGCTCGGCCGGCGCGAGCAGGCCGTCGGCGGCCTCGGCCAGGACGGCGGGGTCGCCGAGCAGGGCCGCCAGCACCGCCTCCGGGCGCAGCGCGGGCCACGCCGCGTCGAGGAAGGACGTCACCGGCCGGCAGCGGCCGATCCTCGCCCGCCAGGCTCCGCCCTTGATCCCGGACCGCCGCTCGGCCCGGTCCTGGAGCGCGGCCACCACTCGGGTGCGGAGGTTCTCCCGGCCGATCGCGTACGGCGCGTCCTGCTCGCGCAGTTCGGTGACCATCCGGTCCAGTTCGTCCGCCGGGACACGCCAGCGGTAGGAGCCGTCCGGGACGACCAACGCCTCGGAGCCGGTCGCGCCGACCGGCCCGTACAGCGCCCGGCGCAGCACGGCCGCCATCCGGGCGTCCTGCTTGACCGCGGCGGCCCGATCGTCGTCCTCCGCCTGGACGGGGTGCGTGGCCACCAGGTCCTCGACGGTGCACTGGGCGATGTCGATCTCGCCGAGCGCGGGCAGGACTTCGGCGATGTAGCGCAGGAAGGTCGGGTTCGGGCCGACGACCAGCAGGCCACCGCGCTGGATCCGCTGGGGGAAGGTGTAGAGCAGGTAGGCGGCGCGGTGCAGGCCGACGGCGGTCTTTCCGCTGCCCGGCGCGCCCTGGACACACACCGACTCGGTCAGCCCGCCGCGCACCAGCGCGTCCTGCTCGGGCTGGATGGTGGCGACGATGTCACGCATCGGCCCGGTCCGGGGGCGTTCGATCTCGGCGGCGAGGATGCCGCCGGCGCCTCGCCGCCCGCCCAGCGCCCCGGCGCGGTCCAGGTGCTCGTCCTCCAGGCCGGTGAGGTCCTCGGGCGCGCCGGGGCTCGACGGCGCCCAGCCGAAGCGTCGTCGCCTCGCGAGGCCGAGCGGCCGGTCTGCGCTCGCCTGGTAGAACGCCCTGGAGACCGGGGCCCGCCAGTCGATCACCAGCGGCGGCGCGGCCGGGTCGGCCGAGATCCGGCGGCGGCCCACGTAGTAGCGCTGGCGCCGGTGGTCGCCGGTCTCCGGGGCGTCGTCGAAGTCGAGCCGGCCGAAGAACGCCGGGCTCTGCGGCAGTTCCCGCATCCGCCGGGCCCGGGTCCGCAGGTAGCGGCCGAGGGCCTCCGCGCCGGCGCCGTCGCCGGAGACGTCCTCCGCGGCGGCGACCTGGTGGTCCGCGTCCTCGACCTGCCAGGCCAGTGCCGCCCGGCAGGCCTCGACGTGGGCCCGTTCGCCGTCCAGTTCCCCGTCGAGACCGGCCGTCTTCCGCTCGCCGTCCGCGCGCCGGAGGTCTCCCGCCATCGCCGCACCCCTTTCCCCGTCACTTCCCTGCCACCGGTTCCGCCCGGCCGTGCGCCCGCAGCGCGTACGCACGGAGCAGCATAACTGAACCCGGTTAAGAGAATGACTGAGTTGTGTTTCAGGTGGAGTCGGGGTGCGCGTCCGCGCGTCCCGGAGCACGGATAATCCTGTATCGGACCAGGTCGTGGTCCTGATCGTGCTCATGGAGGAACAGCGTTGAACGGTATGCCCGCCGGAGAGAACCTCGACTACCGGCTGCTGCTGGATGCCGCGGCGGCGGCCGCGCGGGCGACCGGCGACCAAGGGCATGTCGCCGACTACATCCCCGCCCTCGCCACGGTCGACCCGGACGCCTTCGGCATGGCGGTGGCCACCGTCGACGGCGAGCTGTACGGGGTCGGGGACTGGGAGCAGCCGTTCTCCGTCCAGAGCGTCTCGAAGCTGTTCACCCTGGCGCTGGCCCTGGCCCACGGCGGGGACACGGTCTGGCGCGGGGTGGGGCGGGAGCCGTCCGGCAATCCCTTCAACTCGCTGGTGCAGCTGGAGAGCGAGCACGGCATCCCGCGCAACCCGTTCATCAACGCCGGCGCGCTCGTGGTGACCGACCGCCTGCAGACCATGACGGGCGACGCCGCCGGGGCGGTCCGCGAGTTCCTCCGCCGGGAGTCCGGCAACCCGCTGCTCGACACCGATCCGGTCGTGGCCGCGTCCGAGGCCGAGCACGGCCACCGCAACGCCGCCCTGGCCCACTTCATCGCCAGCCACGGCAACCTGGAGAACCCGGTCGAGACCGTCCTCGACCACTACTACGCGCACTGCGCGGTGTCCGCCAGCTGCCGGGACCTGGTCCTGGCCGGCTCCTTCCTGGCCCGCTACGGGGTGCGCACCGACGGCACCCGGCTGATGTCGCGCAGCGAGGCCAAGCGCGTCAACGCCGTCCTGCTCACCTGCGGCACCTACGACGCGGCGGGCGAGTTCGCCTTCCGGGTCGGGCTGCCGGGCAAGAGCGGCGTGGGCGGCGGCGTCCTCGCGATACTGCCCGGGCGGGCCGCGGTCTGCGCCTGGGGCCCCCGGCTGGACCAGGCCGGCAACTCGGTGGCCGCGGTCACCGCCCTGGACGCCCTGACCACCCTCTCCGGCTGCTCGATCTTCTGACCGGTCGGCCGCCGCCCCGTCACTTCCGCGGGCTCGCGCGCCGCACCCGGCCGTCGCCCGACTTGTGGCGCTGATCCGGCTGTTGGGCACCGGCCGGCCGGTCGTCCATGGCATGCTCCAGGCGGGGGCGCCGATCGTGATGACGATCGGCCGGCCATGAGGAACACGACCAAGAGGAAAGTGGGGGTCCCGTCCCATGCGAACCGCCGTAGCAAGCTTGTTGGCCCTGGCCGGCGCGGCAGGGCTGGTGCTCAGTTCGTTCCAGCCCTGGTACGCCAAGAGCGATCCGAGGTCCGTACCGGTCGCCGACCTGTTCCGGGGCATGTCACCCACCCGCACCACGTCGACCGGTATGTCGATGTTCCTGCTGCTGGCCGTCGCCGCGGCGATCGCGGTGCTGGCGCTGCTGGTGCGCTCGCGCCCGGGCCTGCTCCTGGCCGCCGTGGTCGCGGTGGTCACCGGCGTGCTCTGGGTGTACCAGAAGGGGCGGGAGCTGAAGCCGCTCTCGCTCGGGATCGGCGATCTGGAGAACGGCTTCTGGAACGCCTGCGGCGGCGTCCTGGTGCTCCTCCTCGCACTGGCCGTGATGCCGCCCAAGCGCTCCTGAACCTTCCCGCCTCCCGGCCCGGTCGCCCCCAACGGCGGCCGGGCCGGAGTCGTTTCCGCCCGAGGCGACCCACTCCCCATCACTCCCTAAAATCATCTTTACTTCACCTCTCGCGGTAGTTTAAGGATAGATACCTACCTATCGAGCGAGCTGGAGTACGGCATGACCATCTACACCTCCGACGAGGGCGCCCGCGTCCTCGCCCAGGAGTACACCGCCCTCCTGGACCGCTGGCCCGTGCCCGCCGAACGGCTGCACGTCCCCACCCGCCAGGGTTCGACCTTCGTCCTGGCCTGCGGCCCCGAGGACGCGGCGCCCCTGGTCCTGCTGCACGGGTCCGGGGCGAACACGGCGATGTGGGCGGACGACGTGGCCCTGTGGGCCCGGCACTTCCGCGTCTACGCCGTCGACGTGATCGGCGAGCCCGGCCTGAGCGCCCCCGTACGCCCCGAACTGCACTCCGACGCGCACGCGCTGTGGCTGGACGACGTGCTGGACGCGCTGCGCGTCGAGCGCGCCGCCTTCGCGGGGACGTCGCTGGGCGGGCTGCTGGCCCTCGACTACGCCATCCGCCGCCCGCAGCGGGTGGACCGGCTGGCGCTGCGCTGCCCCAGCGGGATCGGCCGCCAGAAGTGGGGCGTCCTGGTCGCCGCGCTGTTCGTGCTGCCGTTCGGGGAGTGGGGGCGGCGCACGATGCTGGGGCTGGCCCTGGCCCCCGCCCCCACCACCGCCCCGCCCACGGCCGAGCAGCGCGCCTTCGGCGAGTACGTGCTGCTCATCCATCAGCACTTCCGGCCGCGGCGGGAGAAGCTCCCGGTCGTCACCGACGCCGACCTGGCGGGCCTGGAGATGCCGGTGCAGGTCACCATCGGTGGCCGCGACCGGCTCATCGACTCCCACGACACCCGCCGCCGGCTCCAGCGGGCCGCCCCCCGGGTCTCGGTCACCTTCCTCCCCGAGGCCGGCCACCTGCTCAGGGACCAGACCCGGCCGGCCCTCGACTTCCTCCTCGCCGCGGAAGGCGGCCCGCCCCGGGCCTGAACGCGAACGGCCCCGCGCTCCACCGCCCGTCGGGGCGGGGAGCACGGGGCCGTCGTACCGGGCCCGCACGAACAAGGTCAGGACCGCGCGGCGGACCTCACGGAGCGCGGATGACGGGCGGCGGCAGCGCCGGCCGGGCGGCGGCGCCCGCCACCGACGGCGCCCCGGGCGGAGCGGCGGGGACGCTCGACGACCGGGTCGGGGATCGTCACGGGGATGCCGGTCGGAACGCGGGCCCCGGTGAGGCGGGCGAGTTCGTCGTCGTCGGAGTGGACGCGGGTGGTCGTGGGGGCGATCCCGGCGGTGGCCGCCAGCCGGGCCATCTGGCGGCGCTGGCTGGGCAGGACGAGGGTGACGACGGTGCCGGACTCGCCGGCCCGGGCGGTGCGACCGCCCCGGTGGAGGTAGTCCTTGTGGTCGACCGGCGGGTCCAGGTTGACGACCAGGTCGAGGCCGTCGACGTGGATCCCCCGCGCGGCGACGTTGGTGGCGATCAGCGCGGTGACCTGGCCGGTGCGGAACTGCTCCAGGGTCCGGGTGCGCTGGGGCTGGGACTTGCCGCCGTGCAGGGCCGCGGCCTTCACCCCGTTGGCGAGCAGGTCCTCGACCAGCGCGTCGGCACGGTCCCGGGTCTCGGTGAACATGATCACCCCGCCGTCCCGGGCGGCGATGCGGACGATCAGGGTGTTCTTGTCGTGGTTCTGCACATGCAGCACGTGGTGCTCCATGGTGGTGACCGCTCCGGCCGACGGATCCACCGAGTGGGTGACCGGGTCCTTGAGGAAGCGGCGCACCAGCCGGTCGACGTTGCGGTCCAGGGTGGCGGAGAAGAGCAGCGTCTGGCAGTCGGCGGCGACCTGTTCGAGCAGCTCGGTGACCTGGGGCAGGAAGCCCATGTCGGCCATCTGGTCGGCCTCGTCCAGGACCGCGATGTCGACGTCGTCCAGCCGGCAGTGGCCGCGCTGGATCAGGTCCTTCAGCCGGCCGGGGGTGGCCACGACGACCTCGGCGCCCCGGTGCAGCACCTGGGACTGGCGGCCGATCGACACGCCGCCCACCACGGTCGCCATCCGCAGCCGCACCGAGTGCGCGTAAGGGGTGAGCGCCTCGGTGACCTGCTGCGCGAGCTCCCGGGTGGGGACCAGCACCAGGGCCAGCGGGCTGCCCGGCTCGGCCCTGCGGCCGGCGGCACGCGCGGCGGTGCGGGCCAGCACGGCGAGACCGAAGGCGATGGTCTTGCCGGAGCCCGTCCGGCCCCGGCCGAGCACGTCACGGCCGGCCAGCGAGTTCGGCAGCGTGGTGGCCTGGATGGGGAACGGCGAGGTGACGCCCTGGCGGGTCAGCGTCTTCAACAGGGCCGCGGGCATGTCCAGTTCGTCGAACGACTCGACGGCGGGCAGGGCGGGGGTGGTGCTGACCGGGAGTTCGAACTCCTGCTGGGAGGAGCGGCCCTGGGCCCGGTTCGGGGCTCCGGTCCGGCGGTGCGGGCTGCGGTGCGACGGGCGAGTCGAGCGGTTCATACGGAACCTTCCTCAGGACGGCACGTCGCGAGGAAGGCTCCGCTGCACGGACGCGCGGAGATCACAAGAAACGGGCCGGAGATGTGCCGGGCGGGGCGCGAACGATGCGGCCGGGCGAGGCATGGACGGTGCAGCCACCGGTGGGCGGGCGCCGGTGCGCGCGGTCGGCGCGACACGGCCCGCGCGGAACGGCGGACGACGGCCGAGGGCGGATCCACGGGGCCCGGTACGGCCGGGGCGGCCTGGCGGCCGGAACAGCCGGAGGCGATCGGGGGTGGAACGGCCGAGGGGCCCGCACCGGGCGTAGTGCACGGTGCGGGCCCCTCGCTACCAGGCGAGTGCCGTGGCAGAGAACTACAGCGGGCGAATGTTCTCGGCCTGCGGGCCCTTCTGGCCCTGCGTGACGTCGAACTCGACCTTCTGGCCCTCGAGCAGCTCACGGAAGCCCTGGGCGTTGATGTTCGAGTAGTGGGCGAAGACGTCAGCGCCGCCGTCCTCCTGCTCGATGAAGCCGAAGCCCTTTTCCGCGTTGAACCACTTCACGGTACCAGTAGCCATTAAAAAATCTCCTTCGAGAGACTGTACGAAGTCCGCACCGTGCGGACGTCGAGTCGCCGCGATGAGCACCCGCCGGGGAAAGAGCCGGAAAACAAAAAATGCGCCTGCAATACATCAGCAGGCGCACACAAAGTTCATGGGAACCACTACTGCAACTAAATCGACTGTAGCAGGCCCGGGCTCGTCGCGGTGGATGTTCCGCACCCGGTCTTTCCCGCCCCTCCCCCACAGGATCGGCTCGCCCGCCGACGGGGTCGGCAACGGGAGGTGCCGCCAGGGCAGTTGGGGTGGCGGCGGCGGGGCCCGGTCGGGCGGAGAATTTTTTCGGGCCGGGCGGGTCCGCCGAGCCGGGGCCGACTGGTGGCGCCCTGTCACCCGGCGGGGTTCCGGCCCTCCGGAAGGGTCCGCTCCCCGGTTTTTCGGAGCATACTGATCGGGATGACGAAATCACCGGCAGTCCGGCGCCACCTGCCCACCAGCCCCTTCAAAGCCCCGGCCGAGGTGCCCCGCAAGCGGTTCGCCGCGGGCGACCGGGTCACCCACGACAAGCACGGCCTCGGCCGGGTCGTCGACGTCGAGGACGGCAGCGACATCGCGGTCCTCGTCGACTTCGGCTCCCGCCAGGAGCGACTCACCCCTCCGTACGCCGAGATGTGGAAGCTCTGACCCGGGGCTCCCCCCGGGACACCAGGGCCCGGGCCCCGGAAGGTTCCACGAGACCTTCCCCAGGACGCCGGACCGTGCGTAGGCCGTAGGACAGGCCACGCGCACGGTCACGCGCCCGGCCTGCACCGAACCGTGCACGAGACCACCGAAGCCGGCGGCGGCGCAATAGTCTGGGTGCATGTCGAACTCTGATGAGCTCCTCGTTGACATCGCCGCCATGGTGGAGTCCGAGCACAGCAACCAGATGTCCTTGACCGTGGTCGTCCCCGGAGCGGTCATCACCGGCCGGCTCGCACCGATGGCCCTCTGGTTCGAGCGGGTGTCGGAAGTCCTGCACACCTCACAGCACTTGAAGCCGTTCGCCGCCCTCTTCTCGCCGCCCTCCGCCAGCGTGCCCGAACGGCCGACGCACCTGCACCTGCACCGGGCGCGGATCCTCCAGGGCGACTTCGGACTGCCCCACACCGGCGGCATGTACCGGATCGCCATCGAGGACGTGAGCAGTTGGACGGTGGGTGACCTCAGCTACTCCGACGCCTGACCTCCGACGGGGCCCCGGGCGCCGCACGGCCGCCCGGGGCCCCGTCCGTACACCCGGGCCCGCGCCGCGCCGTCAGCGGCCGGTGAGCGAGCGGAGCTCGGCGGCGTAGAGCTCGGCGGGGTCGAACCCCATGCCGGCGAAGTGGCCGGCGAGTTCGAGGGAGAGCACGCCGTGCAGCCGGGTCCAGACGGCGAGGGCCAGGTGGAGGACCGCCGGCGGGGCCGGGTGCTCCCCGGCCCAGGCCCGGTGTTCGGCGAGGTGGGCGTCGAACGGGGACGGCGGCACGGCCGGTGACCGCTCCGCCGGCGGCTGCTCGACGGGCGGCTGTTCGACGGGCGGCTGTTCGACGAGCGACCGTTCGGCGGCGCAGGCATCGAGCAGGACGGCCATGATCTCCACGGAGATCCGGGTGGTGTCCTCGGGCGCCCGGTAGCCGGGCACGGGAGTGCCGTAGACGAGCAGGTACCGCTGGGGGTCGTCCAGGGCCCACCGGCGCAGCGCCTGCGCCAGCCCGGCCACGTCGGCACCCGCGGCGGCGCGGGCCCGGAAGGCGTCGGCGAGGCTCCGGTAGGCGTCCCGGACGAGTTCGGTGATCAGCTCGTCGCGACTGGCGAAGTACCGGTAGAGGGCCGGGCCGCTCATGCCCATCCGCTTGGCGATGGCGTTGAGGGACAGCGCGGAGGCCCCGGCGGTGGCGATCTGCTCCCAGGCCCGCTCCTTGATCTCCTCCTGCACCTGGGCGCGGTAGCGCTCCCGGGGAGTCCTCACATCCGACGCGCCCATGGCCGCCTCCAGACCTCACGACGACGACATCACCATCTCGTTAGAGGCTATCACTCCCCCTCTTGACTCTCACCGATGCCTGTCGTTATAACTTCTAACGAAGGCAACAGCATCTACCGAGAAGGAGGGCGTCATGGACACCGAACGCCTCGTCCAGGTCGTACTGCCGGGCGTCGTGGCGCCGGAGGGCCTGGAGATCCGGCACGGAGCCGTACCGCGGGCCGGCCGGGGACAGGTCCTGATCGCCATGGAGGCGAGCGGCGTCTCGTTCGCCGAGCAGCAGATGCGCCGCGGCCGGTACTACGACCAGCCGCCGTTCCCGTTCGTCCCCGGCTACGACCTGGTCGGCCGGGTACTGGCCACCGGCGAGGGCGTCGACCCGGGGCTGGCCGGGCAGCGGGTGGCCGCGCTGATGAAGGTCGGCGGGTGGGCCAGCCACGTGACCGTCGACGCCGCCGACGCCGTGCCCGTCCCGGACGGCCTCACCGCGGCCGAGGCGGAGACCGTGGTGGTCAACGGCATCACGGCCTGGCAGCTGCTGCACCGCCGGGCGCGGGTGCGCACCGGGCAGCGGATCCTGGTGCACGGCGCCTCCGGCGGGGTGGGCTCCGTGCTGGTCCAGTTGGCGCGCGCGGCCGGCGTACAGGTGATCGGCACCGCGTCCGCGCGGCACCACGACGCCCTGCGGGAGCTCGGCGCGACCCCGGTCGACTACCGCACCGAGGACGTGGCGGCCCGAGTCCGGGAGCTGGCGCCCGGCGGGGTGGACGCCGTGTTCGACCACGTCGGCGGGCGCAGCGTGATCGACTCCTGGCACCTGCTCGCCCCCGGTGGCACCCTCGTCGCCTACGGCAGCGCCTCCACCCGCGACGACAGCGGCTCCAAGCAGTGGCCCGTGCTGAAGATCCTCGCCCGCACCTGGCTCTGGAACACCCTGCCCAACGGCCGCCGCGCCCACTTCTACAACATCTGGGCCGGCCGCGCCCTCGGCCGGGACCGCTTCCGCGCCCGCCTGCGGTCCGACCTCGCCCAGGTGTTCGCCGCCGTCGCCCGCGGTGACGTCACCGCCCGGATCGCCGCCCGGCTTCCGCTCGCCCGGGCCGCCGAGGCCCTGCGGCTGGCGGAGTCCGGGACCGTCAGCGGCAAGATCGTCCTGACTCCCTGACCTGCGGGGGCGCGGAGGTCCGGGGCACGGCAATGGCTCGGCAATGACCCGGCAATGGTTCAGACCATTGACGGCCCGGGCGGGGGCTTCTACGGTGTCAGCACCGACCTGACGCAGGCATGCCACGATCTTCGGCCGCGCCCCCACGCGCGCGTCCTACGTCGGGCGCACACTCCATCCACCCCCACGGAGGAGCACCATGCGCAAACGTCATCTCGCCGGCGCGGCCGCAGCCGCGATCGCGCTCCCGCTCGTGCTGGCCCTGCCCGCCCAGTCGCACGGCTACATCAACCTGCCGCCCAGCCGGTCCGCGCTCTGCGGAGCGGGCGGGGTGCCGTGGGACTGCGGCGACATCCAATGGGAACCGCAGAGTGTCGAAGGCCCGAAGGGCTTCCCCGGCCGGGGCCCGGCCGACGGCACCATCTGCGCCGGCGGGGACGCCCGTTGGGCCCCGCTGGACAACCCGCGCAACGGCACCTGGCCGACCACCCGGGTGACGGCGGGCCAGCAGCTCACCTTCACCTGGTACATCGAGGCCCGGCACTCCACCACGAACTTCAGGTACTTCCTCACCAAGCCCGGTTACGACGCGAGCCAGCCGATCACCCGGGCCAGCCTGGACCTCACCCCCTTCCTGACCGTCCCCTACAACGGCCGCCAGCCCGCCGCCACCACCACCCACACCGCGACCCTCCCCAGCGGTCGTACCGGGCACCAGGTGGTGGTGGCGGTCTGGGACGTCGCCGACACCGGCAACGCCTTCTACTCCTGCACCGACGTCCAGTTCTGACGCTCCTGACCGCTGCACCGTGCTGACGGCCCCGGTCCCGCCGCCCCTGGTCGGGGCCGGCGGGACCGGGGCCCCAGCCGTCAGCCGTCAGCCGTTGGGGAGGATGACGGCGCGCCCGTTGATCCGGCCGCTGTGCAGGCGCTCGTAGGCGAGCGGCGCCTCGTCGATCCCGAAGGTCTCGACGCGCACGTCCACCGCGCCGGCCCGGGCGAGGTCGAGGACCTCCATCAGCTCGGCGCGGGTGCCCCAGTACGGGGAGGACACCGAGACCTCGTACGGCAGGGCGCCGAAGCCGACGGCCAGGGTGCCGCCGCCGAGGCCGACGATCGTCACGTCGCCCTCCACCGCCACCATCGCGCCGGCCGCGGCCGCCGTGGGCGGGGCGCCGACGAAGTCCAGCACCACCTGGGCGCCGACGCCGCCGGTGAGTTCGCGCACCCGGGCGGGCGCGGAGGCGTCGGAGCGGACCGTCTCGTGCGCGCCGACGCTGCGGGCCAGCGCGAGCTTCTCCTCCGTCACGTCCAGGGCGATCACCCGGGCCGCGGTCATCGCACGCAGCAGCTGGATCGCGACGTGACCCAGGCCGCCGGTGCCGATCACCACGACGGTGCTGCCGGGCGTCAGCTTGCCGAGTGAGCGCCTGATGGCGTGGTACGGGGTCAGGCCGGCGTCCGTGAGCGGCACGGCCCGGACCGGGTCGAGGTCGCCGAGCGGCACCAGGTGCCGGGGGCTGTCCACCAGCATGTACTCGGCCATCGCCCCGGGGGCGCCCAGGCCGGGCGGGCGGATGCCCAGTTCGGCGGCGCGCAGGCAGTAGTTCTCCTTGCCCTCCGCGCACTTGGCGCAGCCGCCGCAGCCCCACGGCCCGTAGACGGCGACCGGTTCGCCCTCGGCCAGGCCGGTCACACCCGCGCCGAGCGCGGCCACGGTGCCGACGCCCTCGTGCCCGAGGGTGAGCGGCAGGGGGAAGGAGAGCCGCTCGGCGGGCATGCTCATCACGGCGATGTCGGAGTGGCACACCCCCGCCGCGGTGACCTTGAGCAGGACCTGGCCGGGGCCGGGCTCCGGATCGGGGACGGTGACCACCTCGGGGGCGGCGCCGACGCTGCGGTACTGGACTGCCTTCATGGGTTTCGGACTCCCTCTCTCTGCTCCCCCGGACTTGCCTGTCCCCCCGGTTGCGCTGCCCCGGCTCCCGGACGGGCCGGTGACGGGCCGGTCAGCGGGCCGCGTAGGCGCCGTCGACCAGGTGGTAACTGCCGTGGATGAAGGAGGCCCGGTCGGAGAGCAGGAAGGCGGTCAGTTCGGCGACCTCCTCGGCACGGCCGAGCCGGCCGGCCGGGTGCAGGGCGACCAGCGCCTGACGGGCCTCCTCGTCGGCCGCGCTCAGCAGCGGGGTGTCGATGAAGCCCGGGCCGACGGCGTTGATCCGCACGCCCTGCGCGGCGTACTCCAGGGCGGCGGTCTTGGTCAGACCCACCACGCCGTGCTTGGCGGCGGCGTAGGCGGGCGAACCGGCGAAGCCGTTGGTGCCCAGGATCGAGGCCATGTTGACGACGGCGCCGCCGCCGGCCGCGAGGATGGCGGGGATCTCGTAGCGCAGCGAGTAGAAGACTCCGTCGAGGTTGGTGGCCAGGACCCGGCGCCACTGCTCGGGCTCGTACGCGCCGGTGGGGGCCTTCGCGCCGCTGATGCCGGCGTTGTTGACGGCCAGGTGCAGGGCGCCGAGGCCGTCCACGGTGGCCTGGACGGCGGCCCGCACCGACTCCGGGTCGGTGACGTCCGTCCCGATCGCCAGGGCCCGGGCGCCGGCGGCCTCCAGTTCGGCGGCGGCCCTGCGGGCGCCCTCCAGGTCGAAGTCGGCGACGGCGACGGCCGCGCCGCCGGCCGCCAGGCGGCGGGCCACGGCGAGGCCGATGCCGGAGGCACCACCGGTGACCAGTGCGGCCTTGCCGGTGAACTCCTGGGGGTGGTCGGTGCCGGTCATGGCGTACGTCCTTTCGTGCGGGTGCGCCGGGGGGCGCGGTGGTTCAGGCCGCCGGGCCGTCGGGGGGCGGTTCGGCGGCGAGCAGGTCGAAGGCCCGTTCCACGAGGTCGGGCAGATCCGGTTCGTCGGCGCCGACGGGGTGGCGGACCCAGGCGCGGGCGGCGGCCTGGAGGGCGGCCACACCGAGGCCGACGGCGACGGCCGGACGCAGGTCGTACTCCGCGTCCAGGCCGAGGCGGGCGGCGGCGATCCGGATGGAGGCCTCCTCCTCGTCGACGCAGATCCGCCGGTAGGCGGCGGTCAGCGAGGGCTCGGCGGCGATCAGGCCGAACAGCTCCCGCACGCCGGGGCGCCGGTGCCAGGCCGGGTCCCGCTCGTCGCCCAGCCAGATCCGCAGCGCCGCGCGGTAGGCGGCCACCGGGGTCTCGGCGGCGGGGCGGGCCGCCAGCGCCGCGTTGATCCGGCCGAAGTCGGCGCGCAGGCAGTCCAGCACGGCGTCCTCGCGGGAGGCGAAGTACCGGCTGAAGGTGCGGCGGGAGACGTCGGCCCGGTCGGTGACGTCCTCGACGGAGACGGCGGCCAGGCCGTGGTCCAGCACCAGCTGGAGGGCGGCGGCGGCCAGTGACTCGCGGGTGCGGCGTGCCTTGCGGTCACGCCGTCCCTCTGTGCTGCGCTCGGCCTTCTCGGTGGTCACGGGAGCCACCGTACACCCGGAAATGTCCCATTGGGACATGAGTCCCGATGAGACGCGAGCCCGCCCCGGCCCCCGCAGGATGGCGGGGGCCGGGGCGGGCTCGGAGGCGGGTCAGGTCGAACGGGTCAGGCCGGCGGTGCAGGCGGGGCGGGTCAGGCGGGGACTATCGCGAAGGAGCCGTTGCTGAGCGGGGTCTCGGTGTAGGGGCCGCTGTTGATGGCCTGCGGGGAGTAGCCGTCGAAGACCTGGCCGTTGACCGTGACGCCGGAGAAGTCCAGGCGGCTGAAGGAGGGGTAGCTCTGGCTCGGGGACTCGATCACGGCCTCGGCGCTGACGTTCTGGCCGTTGAGCTGCTGGGTGGTGGTCTCGGTCCAGCCCTTGGTGTTGTCGGTGATCTGCAGGGCGTAGCTGGAACCACCGCTGTTGACCACCGAGGCGGTGAAGCTGTCACCGGCGTCCACCGGGTCGCTGAAGTACTGCGGCGGGGCCGGGTACATCTCGTACCAGGCCGAGTAGACCGGGGAGCCGCTGGAGCAGTCCGCCTGGACACCGGTCTGCTCGACGGTCTGCGAGCCGTAGCCGTCGATGCCGACCCACGGGGCGAACAGGTCGTTGGTGGTGTTGCACTGCACGGCGGGCATGGTCCAGGAGCCGGAGACGCTCTGGAAGCCGTTGCCCTGGGCGACGTAGCCGCCCCAGACTCCGCCGTCGTAGCGGGCGCCGTGGCCGAAGCGGTGCGCGGCGCCGTAGCCGTGCGCGGCGCCGTAGCCGTGCGCGGCGGAGTGGGTGGCGGGGGCGGCGGTGGCCGGGGTCGCGGCCGCGGCGGCCGGGAGGGCCAGCAGGGCGGCGAGCACGAGCCGGCCGGTGCGGGAAAGGGCCATGGGGGGCTCCTTCACTGGGGGTTGAGGGGGTGCCGCCCAGCTTGCGGGCGCCGTGGGCGGCCGGGAAGGGAGTCGCACGGGCAGGAACCCGACATGGCGGGAACATGTCGACCGATCAATCCCTTGATTTCGGGCACCGAGTGGCGCACAGTCGGCTCGTCCACTGGCGGTGCAGGACGAGGAGGGCGCAGTGTCGGGGACGGGCATGCTCGCCGGACTCGGCCTCGGCACGGTCGAGGAACAGCTCTACCTGCGGCTGCTCGGCGTCCAGGCCGCCGACCCGCAGTGGCTGGCCACCCAGATGAACCTCCAGGCCTCGATCGTGCTCGCGGCGCTGGTCTCGCTGGCCGCGCAGGGGCTCGTGGAGGCCTGCGCGGCCGGGGCCTGGGCGGCGGTGCCGCCGGACGTGGCGGTGGAGGAACTGCTGCTGCGGCGCGAGGTCGAACTGCGGCGCGCCCGGGGGCGGATGGGCGAGCTGATGCGCGCCTACCGGCAGGGCCGGGACGGCACCGGCTCCGACGGGCCGGCCGAGGTGATCTGCGGGCGCAGGTCCGTCGCCGAGCTGTGGCGCACCCTGCAACAGGGGGTGCGCCGGCAGTTGCGGGTCCTGGACCGGCCCCCGTACATCCGGCGCAGCGATCCGCAGACCGAACTGGCCCTGCTGGCAAGGGGGGTGACGACCAGGGTGGTGTACCACAGCCAGGTGCTGCGCGATCCGGAGCGCCTGGCGGAGATCCACTCCTTCGCCACGGCCGGGGAGCAGGCCCGGGTGCACACCGAACTGCCCTTGAAGCTGGCGCTGTTGGACGACCGCTGGGCGCTGCTGCCGGTCAGCGCGGGCACCGAGCTGCAGAGCGTGCTGCTGATCCGGCCCTCCACCCTGCTGGACGCGCTGACCGGGCTGTTCGAGCTGTACTGGGCGCAGGCGATGCGGCTGCCCGCCCTGCCGGAGGAGAATCCGGAAGACCGGCACCGCCAGCTGCTCCCGCTGCTCGCGGCGGGGCTCACCGACGAGTCGATCGCCCGCCAGCTGGGGGTGTCCACCCGGACGGTGCAGCGCTGGGTTCGGGAGCTGATGGACCGGTTCGGGGCCCGGACCCGGTTCCAGGCGGGCATCCAGGCCGCCCGGGCCGAGCTGCTGTAAACCGGCTGCGTCGCCCCCGCGCCGCGCGAGTGCGCAGGTCAAGGCCGGGCCGGGTGCGCGCGGGAGGCCCGGTGACCGGGAGAATGGTGCGGACAGTTCACCGGAAGTACAGAGAAAGCGAACCCCCACCATGGATCTCGGCGTGCGCTGGAAGCTGCACGGTGACGGGCGTACGCCCGCGCCGGGGGCGGTCGTCCGCCCCGACGAACGGCTCTCCTGGCCCCGCACGGCAGGGCTCGGCGCCCAGCACGTGGTGGCCATGTTCGGCGCGAGCTTCGTGGCGCCCGTGCTGATGGGGCTCAACCCCAACCTGGCGATCATGATGTCCGGCGTCTCGACGATCATCTTCCTGCTGGCCACCCGCGGCCGGGTGCCCAGCTACCTCGGCTGCTCGCTGTCCTTCGTGGGCGTGGCCGCGGTGATCCGGGCGCAGGGCGGCACCAGCGCGACCGTGACCGGTGCGGTGTTCGTGGTGGGCGCGGCGCTGTTCCTGGTGGGCCTCGCGGTCCAGCGGTTCGGGGCACGGATCATCCACGCGGCGATGCCGCCGATCGTGACCGGCGCGGTCGTCATGCTGATCGGCTTCAACCTCGCCCCCGTCACCGCGTCGACCTACTGGCCGCAGGACCAGTGGACGGCGCTGCTGGTGATGCTGTTCACCGGTCTGGCCGTGGTGTGCCTGCGCGGCTTCTGGTCGCGCGTGGCGATCTTCCTCGGGCTGCTCTTCGGGTACGGGATCTCCTGGCTGTTCGACCAGGTCTTCGGCAAGATCCACTCGGTGGACGCGGGCGGCCACCTCACCGACCACTGGCGCCTGGACCTGTCGGGCGTCGGCAAGGCGGACTGGATCGGCCTGCCCGACTTCCACGGCCCCTCCTTCCAGTGGTCCGCGATCCTGGTCGCCCTGCCCGTGGTGATCGCCCTCGTCGCGGAGAACGCCGGACACGTCAAGGCCGTGGGCGAGATGACCGGCCAGACGCTGGACGACAAGCTCGGCGTCGCGATCTCCGCCGACGGCGTCGGCTCCATGCTCTCCACCGCGCTCGGCGGCCCGCCGAACACCACCTACTCCGAGAACATCGGCGTCATGGCCGCCACCCGGGTCTACTCCACCGCCGCCTACTGGGCCGCGGCCGGCTTCGCGCTGCTGTTCGGCGTCTGCCCGAAGTTCGGCGCCGTCGTCGCCGCGATCCCCGGCGGGGTGCTCGGCGGCATCACCGTCATCCTGTACGGCATGATCGGCCTGCTCGGCGCGCAGATCTGGACCCGGGCCCAGGTGGACCTGCGCAACCCGCTGAACCTGGTGCCGGCCGCGGCGGGCATCATCATCGGCATCGGCAACGTCACCCTGAAGTTCACCGACACCTTCAGCCTCAGCGGCATCGCGCTGGGCACCCTGGTCGTCATCACCGGCTACCACACGCTGCGGGCGCTGGCCCCCGCACACCTCAAGACGCAGGAGCCGCTGCTGGACGAGGGCACCTCCTCCTACGACGAGGGCGCTGAGGGCAGCGCCGGTGCTGAGGGCTCCGGGGGGCCGCGCACCCCGTAACGGACGGGCCCGGGCTCGGGTTCAGGCTGACAGGACGGCCGGCGGAAGTGTCCGAAAGGGACCTTCCGTCAGCCGTTCCATGTGGCCGGACGGGCCCGGCGGTGGTCGAATCACTGATCGCTCGTATCGGCCACTCATCCCCCCGGGAGAGGCATGTCCCTTCTGAACCACCGCCGCAAGGCCGCCGCCGCGGCCGCCGCCCTCGGCACGTTCGCGATCACCTGCGCCGGGGTGACGCCCAGCAGCGCGGCCGGCCAGGTCCTGTGGACCCCGAGCACCAGCACCGGCCCGTCCTCGTTCAAGGCCGTCCAGTGCGCGGCGAACAACTTCGGCGTCGTCAAGGACGCGGCCAAGGGCAACGTGTGGCGGGCCTTCCAGGCCGCCGGCGAGGAGCGCTGCGAGACGCTCAGCCCGGACCTGAAGGAGGGCGACACCTTCTACCTGGGCTGGTCGTCCAAGGTGGACATCAAGGACACCAACAGCCGGTACGTCTTCCAGCTGAAGTGCTCGCCGAGCACCGACACGGCCAACCACCCCATCGAGATCGACATCGTCAACGGGCGCGTCCGTCTCCAGGAGTGGGACATCGACCACGTGTCGCACTCGCTGTGGACCGCGCAGACGACCAACAACACCTGGCACTCCTACGCCCTGAAGATCCACCTGGGGCGGACGGACGGCACCATCGACTTCTGGTTCGACGGCGTGAAGCAGACCTTCACCACCGGCTCGGGCACCTTCACGGGCACCACCTGGGACGGCGACCGCAACTACCTCAAGTGGGGCTCCTACCACCCCTCCACGGGCGATGCGACGAACACCTTCACCAGCCCGATCATGGCCACCACCCTGGAGGCGGCCACCGCCGGCTCGTGACGGCGCGCGGGCCCGGACCGGTGAGCGGTCCGGGCCCGCCGGGGGGGGGGGGGGGCCCCCCCGGGGGGGCCCCCCCCCGGGGGGGGTGAGCCACAGAGAAA
>NZ_JBEOUK010000037.1:0-88214 GCF_040304045.1 Kitasatospora sp. NPDC094016 | reverse complement strand
CGCCCGGTTACATTCCGAACCCGGAAGCTAAGCCTTACAGCGCCGATGGTACTGCAGGGGGGACCCTGTGGGAGAGTAGGACGCCGCCGAACAATCATTCACAGAGAACCCCCATCCGGGAGACCGGATGGGGGTTCTCTGCATTTCCGGGGTCGGGGCCTTGGAACTCCGAGGCCTCAGAGTTGGAGCTTGAATCCGACGTGTGACGGGACGAAGCCTAGCTTCTCGTAGAAGCGGTGGGCGTCGGAAGCTATCGGTGCGGGTCGACGCTGACGTAGCCAAGGCCGCAGGTGTGGCGGCCAGTGACGCGGCGCCACGGGGTCATCGTGTCGTACGGGCGGGCGTAGCTGCCGGCCTCCGTGGCGGCGCGGCTGGGGGGCCATGGGCGCCGAACAGGGGCTCCAGGAGGAGGAGCTGGAAGGTCTCGGTGCCGGGCCCTGTAGGCCCCCACCCTGCGAATCGGCCCGGCCCGCTTGGCGGCCGTCCGGGTACGGCGAAGGCCGTTGACTCCCATCCCAGGGCGATCGATGATGCCGGGAACGCTTACCCGCATTCGATGATCGTCAGGGAAGGTGGCGACACCGGCGACGTCAAGAAGTATTCGGAGTGGGCGCCCAATACCAATCCGAGGGATCCCTGGTCGTTCGATCTGGTCAAGCGATTCGACAGGTATGGGCCGACGCACACCAATGCGGATGGGACAGTGGTCCCCACTCCGCACATCAACGAGGCCGATGGCTCGGCCCGCCCGTTGCACGACTGGGAGAAGCCGATGGGATGTCCGTGATCGTATGAATGCTCTGGAATTCCTTCAGTCCTGGTACGAGTCCCAGTGCAACGAAGACTGGGAGCATGAGTTCGGCGTTCGGATTGAAACGCTCGATAATCCTGGATGGACGATCGAGATCGACCTGATCGATACTGAAATTGAAGGGCGTCAACTGAGGAAGACCAAGCAGGAGGCTCCGGGCGGCCGATGGATCTGGTCCTGGTCCGATGGCGAAAAATTTGAGGCATCATGTGATCCCTTCTCACTGGAGAGTGCGATTCTCCGGTTCAAGGAATTTGTTGAGGCTCGCATCGAGGGCATGTAGCCAGTCCCACAGATGGCCTGCAAACACAGGCTGTCCGTCGACACTGCCCCGGACATGCGCGGCCCCACCACCTAAGTAGGTGGTGGGGCCGCGCCAATTTGCGAAGTCAGATGGTGCCGCCGTTTCGCCGGGCGGATGATCGAGGCTGGTGACTCGATGGACCTGAGGATCGAGGTTTCTCAGCTGACCCCGAGTTTCGTTCCGCCGGCAGGCTGGGACGATCGGCGGAGGGGAATCGCTGCGACGTCGTGAAGTGCGGGGGAGCGGCATCGCAGCCGATTGCCGTGGATAGCCGTCCACGTGCATCAGGTGGTGCTCGCCCGCTGCATCCATTCTGATCCAGGGCTCGGTCCGTGGTCGCCGAACAACCCGTAACCGGGTATTCGGCCTCAGTCGGAAGCACCCCCTGACGTGCGCCGTCGCGCCCGCCGGTCGAACGCGGGCGGGTGCGTCGGCCGTGGTACCGGTAGAGGCCGGTCGGCGGTCGGCGCGAGGACGGATGCGGGAGGACAGCGATGGCCTGGTACCAGGGGCAGAGCCGGATCACGGTGACGGCGGTGGAGGGGCAGTGGCCGCAGCGGGCGGTGGTGACGGTGCGCGGCGGCCGTCCGGTCGAGATTCCCGGGACGGTCGGGGCGAGCCACCTCGTGGACGCCGAGCGCTGGGAGCTCGACCTGGAGCACCGGCGGGAGGGCGAGTGGTGTCCCAACATCCGCGCGGTGCAGGGGCGCTGGCAGGAGGTCCGGGGTGTGCTGACGCAGGTGGTGCACAGTCGCAACCGGGACGGGTGCGGTGACCGCAGCGACCGGAACCTGGTGCTGCGGATCGAGCGGGTCGAATCGGGCGGTGGCGCGCCGGTGGACGTGGCCGCGCAGGGCCGCGCGACCGCGCCGCGCACCTCGACGGACCGGCCGGTGGCGGCGTCCGGGGCGTCGGCCCCGCGGACTTCCGCCGCGCCGGTGCGCGGGACGTCGACGACCTCGTCGGCGCCGACCGTACGGACCAGCGGTTCGGGGATCGAGTCGGCCGGGTCGGGTTCGTCCGCTCCGTCGCGCGCGGTGACGTCCACCGGTGCCGCGGCGACTCCGCCCTCGACCGGCCGTTCCTGGCGGGGCTGACGGGCGTTCTGAGCCCGCCCGCGTTACGGCGCGTGGCGGATCCGCCTCGGCCGCCCCGCTCCCGGGGCGGCCGAGCGCGGCAGTCCTTCCGTGACCCGGGCGCGTACAGGCGCACCAGGGCACACGCGCACCAGGGCACACGCGCATCAGAGCCCTCATTGATCCACTCGCGACGCACCTGATCTGTTCCGTCGCATTCCTGCACAACCGCCCCAGGCGTCAGGGGAATCACTCGACTATTCCCGTGGAAACCTGGCCGGGTGGCCGGGAAGATCCGGGTGCCACAGTTTCGGCCAAAGAATTCACACCCGTCATCAGGCGTTCCGGGCGTGGCCGTGAGTCACACCAGCGATTTTGCGGTTCCGATTACGGGGAGAGTTGCTTTCCGTTCAATCGCCAGGGGTTGCGAGCGGGTGACCCGCCGTGAAGACTGTTCCGCGTTCGTCGTTCCGAGCGTTCGGGCCGTCACGGTATTGCCCGGTCCTCGCGACGGTCGTGGCAGGTTCCGCACGGTGGTTGCGGGGAGGGATCGCAGGGGGGATAGGCATGCTGGGCGCAACGATCGCGCAGGTCAGGGCCGTTGGAGCGGCCGACTGGAGCGTTCGGGATTCCTGTCCGGCCCCGCCTGCGGGGTGAGGTCATTCGGCGGTCGGCCGTTCGCCGCTCACCGTTCCCGCTCACCGTTCCTCCCGTTCGCCGTTCCTGGGCGGTGTGGAATTCGGATCGCATTCGCACCGCCCGGTCGGGGAGCGCCGAAGCGGCCCGGAACGGTTCCCGTGGGGCGCGTGCGGCGCCCTGCCGGGAGCCGTCGGGGATTCCCGTTCGCACCCGCCGGCCGTCATCGGCAGGGCTTCCGTCGATTCCCGTTGTTCCCGCGAGTCTTGAGTCGAGGAGCGCAGGTGGCAGGAAATTTCACGGTGTTCTCCACGCTAATCCGGAATTCATCCGCGGACGCTTGCCGCGCCCGCATCTGAGCACCAGTCGACGGGAGCGTCCGCCCATGCCGTACCCCAGTTCCGCGCCCGTCCGCGAGCGCGCGCCGTTCCTCTTACGCCGCGAACTGCAGCACCGGCTCGACACGCTCGCGCGCACCCACCGGGTGCCGGGCGCCCAGGTGGTGCTGGACACCGGCGCGGAGGTCGTGGCCCTGCACACCGGTGTGGCCGACGCCGCCACCGGTGCGCCCTTCACCGGGGACACCGTCGTGCCGGTGGGATCGCTCACCAAGCCCTACACGGCGGCCCTGGTGATGCTCCTCGCCGATGACGGCGACCTCGACCTCGACGACCGGGTCGCCGATCACCTGCCCGAGCTTCGCCGGATGCCTGCAGTAACGATTCGCCAACTCCTCAGCCACACCGGCGGACTGCCCACCGGGCCGGACTCCGACGCCGCCGCCCGGACCACCGCGGCGCACTACCTGTCGTCCGTGTGCACGGCCGGGGACGCGCTCTTCCCGCCCGGGACGGACTTCTCCTACTCCAACGCCGGCTACGTCGCCGCCGGACGCCTGGTGGAGGCGGTGACCGGGATGCCCTGGCACGAGGCCGTGGCCGCCCTGCTGCTCGAACCGCTCGGCACCGTGCCCGTGTTCGTCGACGCGAGCGCACCCGCCCGCCCGGTCGCCGCCGGGCACGCGCTCAACGCCGCGACCGGCCGGGCCCGGCCGGTCCGGCAGAACCTGGCCCCGCTGGAGGCCCCGGCCGGCGCCCTGCTGGCGAGCGCCGCGGACCTCGCCGCGCTCGGCGGCGCCCTGGTCGGCCGGGCCAAGGCCCTGCCCCCCGCCGTCGCCGAGGAGATGCGCCGCCCGCAGCCCGGCGCCCGGCCGGGTGCGCTCGCGGACGGCTGGGGCCCGGGTCTCGCCCTCTACCAGCAGGACGGCCGCCTGTGGTGCGGCCACGACGGCAACGCCATGGGGACCTCCTGCCACCTGCGGGCCGACCCGGACAGCGGCGTGGTGGTCGCCTTCGCGGGCAACGCCGGCGCCGCCACCGCGCTCTGGCGCGAGCTCGCGGCCGACCTGGCCGAACTGGCGGGCGTCCGGGTGCCCGCCGCGATCGCGTCGGTGGGCGCGGGCGAGCCCGTCGCCCTGCCCGAGTGCGCGGGCACCTACCGCAACGGTTCGATCCGGTACCGCGTCGAGCCCGCGGGCGACGGATCGTCAACGCTCTCCGTAGACGGGGACCTGCCGCTACCCCTGCGCTGTTTCGCCGACCTCTCCTACGACCTGCTCGCCCCCGACACCGGCCGCCCCGAGCCGGGCGGGCGCTTCCACCGGGATCCCGCCACCGGCGTGATCGACCGGGTGCAGGTGTCCGGGCGAACGGCGCGGCGCGCCGACCCCGCCTGAGGCGCCTTCCGCCCGCCGGCCGCTGCCCGTCGGCCGAGGCGTCCGCCGCCGTGCCGACGCCGCTCCACCGGGCGCACCCCCCGCTCCCCCCGGCCCCCGTTCCCGGGCCCGAGGGCCGGCCCCCGCCTGCCCCGCCGCCCGCATCGCCTCCTCCCCGTCCGGAAGGACCTACCGCCATGACCGACCGGCCTGCCCAGCCCGCGCGTTCGTCCGCTCCGCCGCAGGCCGGCGACACCCCTGGCGCCCCGGGGACCGATGCCGCCCCGCCGCCGGCGCACCGGACGCTCGACGCGCTGTTCGCCGCCCAGGTGGCCCGCGCGCCGCACGCGCCCGCGGTGACCGACGGCCGGCGCAGCTGGACGTACCGGGAACTGGCCGACCGGGTCGAGCGCCTGGCGTGTGACCTCGCACGGCGCGGCGCCGGGACGGACCGGACGGTGGCGCTGGTCCTGCCGCGCTCGATGGAACTGGTCGCGGCGGAGCTGGCCGTCGCACGGACGGGTGCCGCCTTCCTGCCCGTGGATCCGGCCTACCCCGCCGGGAGACGGGCGCTGATGCTCGCCGACGCCGCCCCCGCCGTCGTCCTGGACGATCCGGCCCGGGTCCGCGCGCTGCTGGAGACGGACCCGGCCGACACCACGGACCGGGCCGACACCGCGGACCGGGCCGACACTGCGGACACGCCCGGCAGCACGGACACGCCCGGTACCGCCGCCGCGCCCGACGCCGGCCTGCCGGGCCCGACCGGCACCGACCACGCGGCGTACGTGATCTACACCTCGGGCTCCACCGGGACGCCCAAGGGCGTGGTCGTCACCCACCGGGGGATCGGCGGCTTCGCCGAGGCGGCCCGCGCGCACTACGCCGTGCGCCCCGGCGACCGGGTGCTGCAGTTCTCCTCGCCCAGCTTCGACGCCTCCGTCCTCGAACTGTTCATCTCCGTGCTGGCCGGGGCCACGCTGGTGATCCCCCCGCACGGCCCCTGGCTGGGCGAGGAACTCGCCGCCGTGCTCGACGAGCACCGCATCACCCACGCCCTCATCCCGCCGGCCGCCCTGGCCACCGTGCCCGGCGGCGCGGGCCGCCGTCTGCGCACGCTGATCGTCGGAGCCGAGGCCTGCCCCGCCGAACTGGTCGACCGCTGGGCGCCCGGCCGGCGCATGATCAACTCCTACGGCCCGACCGAGGCGACCATCGTCGCCACCTGGACCGGCCCGCTGACCGCCGGCAGCGGCGCACCCCCCATCGGCGGCGCGCTGCCGCACACCCGGGCGTACGTGCTCGACGCGGCGATGCGGCCCCAACCACCGGGTGCCGAAGGCGAGTTGTGCGTCGGCGGGGAGGGCGTGGCCCGTGGCTACCTGGGCCGCCCCGGCCTGACCGCCGGGCGCTTCGTCGCCGACCCCTTCGGCCCGCCCGGCGCCCGGCTCTACCGCACCGGAGACCGCGCCCGGTGGACCGCCGACGGGGAACTGGAGTTCCTCGGCCGGCTCGACCGGCAGGTGAAGATCCGCGGCTTCCGGATCGAGCCGGGGGAGATCGAGGCCGCCCTGCGGGCGCACCCCGCCGTCGATCAGGCCGTCGTCGTGGTCCGGGAGGACGAACCGGGCCGCGAACGCCTGGTCGGCTACGCCACGCCCGCCGACCCGGAGCACGCCCCGGACCCGGCGGCGCTGCGCGCGGCGCTGGCCGCCGCCCTGCCGGCCCACCTGGTGCCGTCCGCCGTGGTCGTCCTGGCCGCGTTGCCGCTCACCCCGCAGCACAAGATCGACCAGCAGGCACTGCCCGCACCCGCCCGCTCCGGGGCGGCCGCACCCGTCGCCCCGCGCACCGAGCGCGAACGCGCCCTGGCCGCCATCTGGGCCGAGGTCCTCGGCGTCGACGAGGTGGGGGCCACGGACGACTTCTTCGACCTGGGCGGCGACTCTATCCTCGCCGCCCGGACCCTGGCCCGGGTCACCGAGCGGCTGGGCGTCCGGCTCACGCTCCGGGACGTCTTCACCGCGCGGACCGTCGCCGCCCTGGCCCCGCTGGTGGACGAGCGGCACACCGCCGCGCCGCCGGAGCCGATCCCGCCCGCCCCGCGCGAGGAGCCGCTGCCGCTGTCCAGCGCCCAGCGCCGCCTGTGGTTCCTCGACGACCTCACCGTCGGGGGGACGGAGTACAACACCGGCGTGGCCCTGCGGCTGCACGGGACGGCGGACCCGGAGGCCCTGCACCGGGCCCTGGGCCGGCTCGCCGCCCGCCACGACTCGCTGCGCACCACCTTCGCCACCGTCGACGGGCAGCTCGTGCAGCGCGTCGCGGCGGCGGGCGCCCTGCCGCTGCGCACCGCGGACGTCGGCGACCGGCCGGCGGGGGAGCGCGCCGAGGCGGCCGAACGGCTGCTGACCGAGGAGTTGAACCGGCCCTACGACCTGGCGGACGGCCCGCTCGCCCGGGCGCTGCTGGTCCGCCTCGCCGCCGACGAGCACCTGCTGCTGCTGGCGCAGCACCACATCATCACCGACGGCTGGTCGGTGGGCGTCCTCACCCGCGAGCTGGCCGCGCTCTACCGGGCGGAGGTCTCCGGCGAGCCGGACGCGCTCGCCGCCCCCGCCCTCCAGTACCCCGACTTCGCGCGCTGGGAGCAGCACCGGCGGACCCGGGCCGGAGCGGAGGACGCGCCGGACCTCGCCTACTGGAAGCGGAACCTGGCGGAGCTGCAACCCCTGCAACTGCCCACCGACCGGCCCCGGCCCGCCCAGCGCACGACGAACGGCGCGGCGCACCGCCACCGCCTCCCGGCCGAACTGGTGGCCCGGCTGCGGCACCTCGCCGCGGGCCGCGGCACGACGCTGTTCACCCTGTTCGCGGGGGCGTCCGCGCTGCTGTTCTCGCGCTACTCCGGCCAGCGGGACGTGGCGTTCGGCACCGTCACCACCGGGCGCGACCGGCGGGAGCTGGAGGAGGTGACCGGCTTCTTCGTCAACACCGTGGTGCTGCGCGGCGACGTGGACGAGCGGGCGACCGTCGACCGGTTCGTGGAGAGCGTGCGCACCACCCTGCTGGACGCCTTCGCCCACGCCGCGGTGCCCTTCGACCGGGTGGTCGAGGAACTGGCCCCGCCCCGCGACCCGAGCCGCACCCCGCTGGTCCAGGTCATGGTCGTCCAGCAGAGCCCCACCACGCCGCCGCCCGCCGCAGGCCTGCGCTTCGAGGACCACCCGCTGCCCCGCCCGGCCGCCCGGTTCGACCTGGTGCTGGAGTTCACCCCGGAGGACACCGACGGCTGCGCGCTGACGGTGGAGTACAACACGGACCTGTTCGACGCCCGGACGGTGGCCCGGATGGCCCACCACCTGCACCGCCTGCTGGCGGGCATGGCGGACGGCCCGCAGCGCATCCTCGCCGAACTGCCCATGCTCTCCGAGGAGGAGCAGCGCACGCTGCTCGACTCCTGGAACCCGCCCGCGCACGCCGCCGGCGACCTCCCGGACACCGTGCTGCCCGTGCTGTTCGAGGCGCAGGCGGCCCGCACGCCCGGGCGGACCGCCGTCGGCTGCGGCCCGGTGCGGCGGGACTACGCGGAGGTCAACCGGCGGGCCAACCGCCTCGCCCGGCTGCTGGTCGCCCGGGGCGCGGGCCCCGAGCGGCTGGTCGCGCTGTGCCTGCCGCGCTCCGCCGACCTGCCGTCGGTGCTGTGGGCCGTGCTCAAGTCGGGTGCGGCGTACCTGCCGGTGGACCCGGGCTACCCGGCCGAGCGGATCCGCTTCATGCTGGCGGACGCCGGGCCCGCGCTGGTCCTCGCCACCCGGGAGACGGCGGCCGCGCTGCCCGAGGGGTGGCCCGTCCTGCTGCTGGAGGACAGCGCCGACCTGGCCGCCGACGCCGGCCCGGCAGGCACCGGCCCGGCGGACCGCGACGACACCGGGGACGCCGACCTCGCGGACGCCGACCGCCTCCGGCCGCTGCTGCCGGAGCACCCCGCCTACGTCATCTACACCTCGGGGTCGACCGGCCGGCCCAAGGGCGTCGTGATCACCCACCGCAGCGTCGTCGCCCTCGCCCGCTGGGCGGCCGAGCGGTTCGGGCCCGGCGGGCTGGACCACGTGGTCGCCGCCACCTCGCTCAACTTCGACGTGTCGGTTTTCGAACTGCTCTGCCCGCTGCTCGCGGGCGGGAGCGTCGAGGTGGTCGCCGACCTGGCCGCCCTCGCCGAGGAGCCGGCCCCGCGCCGCGTCGGCCTGGTCAGCGGCGTGCCCTCGGTGATCTCCCGGCTGCTCGCCGGGGGCGCCGCCCCGGTCGACGCGGGCACCGTCGTGCTGGCCGGCGAGGCCCTCTCCGCCCAGGCGGTGGGCGACCTGCGGCGCGCCCTGCCCGGCAGCGCGATCGCCAACATCTACGGCCCCACCGAGGCCACCGTCTACGCCACCGCCTGGTTCGCCGGTGACCGGCTGCCGGAGCAGGCGCCGCCGATCGGCAGGCCGCTCGCGCTGACCCGGACGTACGTCCTGGACCCCGGGCTGCGCCCGCAACCGCCGGGCGTGGTCGGCGAGTTGTACCTCGGTGGCGGCGGCCTGGCGCGCGGCTACCTGGGCCGCCCCGGGCTCACCTCCGCCCGGTTCGTCGCCGACCCGTACGGCGCGCCGGGGGAGCGGATGTACCGCACCGGCGACCGGGTGCGGTGGAACGCCGACGGCGACCTGGAGTACCTCGGCCGGATCGACCAGCAGGTCAAGGTGCGCGGCTTCCGGATCGAACTGGGCGAGGTGGAGGAGGCGCTGCGGCGCTGCGAGGGCGTGGCGGAGGCGGCCGCCACCGTCGCCGACGGCGGGGGCCACCGGCGCCTGGTCGGCTACGTGGTCCCCGTCCCGGGCGGGCGGGTGGAGCCCGAGGCCGTACGCCGGGCGCTCGGCCTGGCCCTGCCGGACTACCTGGTGCCCTCGGTCGTCGTGCCGCTGCCCGCGCTGCCGCTCAACCCCAACGGCAAACTCGACCGGAGCCGGCTGCCCGACCCGGGGCCGGCCGTGCCCGCCGTACGCCACGTCGCCCCCCGGACCCCCGCCGAACAGGCGCTCGCCGCCATCTGGGCGGAGGTGCTGCGGCTGGAACGGGTCGGCGCGGACGACAACTTCTTCGACCTCGGCGGCGACTCCATCCTCGGCATCCAGGTGGTGGCCCGCTCCCGGCAGGCAGGGCTGGCGGTGACCTCCGGGGACCTCTACCGGCACCAGACGGTCGCCGCGCTGGCCCGGTGCGCGGACGACGCCGAACGGCCGGCCGTGACCGCCCGGGTGGCCGCCACCGGGGCGGGCGTCCTGACCCCGATCCAGCGCTGGTGGCTCGACCGGGCCGCTGGGCGCGCCGGGCACTTCAACCAGGCGCTCTCCCTCCTGCTGGGCGCCGACGTGGACCGGGCGGCACTGGAGGACGCCCTGAACGACGTGGTCGCCCACCACGACGCGCTGCGCTCCGCCTTCACGGCTGACCTCGTAGAGCCCGATCCCGCAGAGCCCGATCCCGCAGAGCCCGGTCCCGCAGAGCCTCGCAGCGGCGAGATCGGTACCGGCGCCGGGGTGCGCTGGCGGATCGACGAGCGGGCGCCCCGGATCCGCCTGGGCCGGCACACGGGCCCGGACGGCGACACCCCGCACTTCGGCCCCTTTGACCTGGGCGGCGGCGACGGCCCGCTGCTGCGCGCCGTGCTGCACGAGCGCGGTGCCGGGCAGCCGCCGGTCCTGCACCTGGCCGTCCACCACCTGGTCGTCGACGGGGTCTCCTGGCGGGTGCTGGCGGAGGACCTCGACGCGGCCTACCGCGCCCGCCGCGACGGCCGGGACGGGGCGGCGGCCCTGCCGGCGAAGTCCTCGCCGCTGCGGCAGTGGGGCGAGCGGCTCGGCGCCCACGCCGCGGCCGGCGGCTTCGAGGACGAGACGGAGTACTGGGCGCGGGCCGTCCCCGCGCAGGACGGCGACGCCCCGGCGGACCCGTTCCCGGCCGACCTCGCGGGGGCCGACACCCACGCCTCGGCCCGCTCCGTCACCGTGCGCCTCGACCCCGCCGACACCGCCGCCCTCCTGCGCACCCTGCCCGACACCTACCGCACCCAGGCCAACGACGTGCTGCTGAGCGCCCTCGGCCGGGCCCTGTGCGGGGCGAGCGGGCAGGAACGGGTCGTGGTGGACGTCGAGGGGCACGGCCGCGAGGAGCTGTTCGCCGACCTCGACCTGAGCCGCACGGTCGGCTGGTTCACCACCCGGCACCCCGTGGCGCTGGCCGTGCCCGCCGGGGCCGACTGGGACGGCGTCCTCAAGCGGGTCAAGGAGCAGCTGCGCGCCGTCCCCCGACGGGGCCTCGGTTTCGACGCCCTGCGCCACCTGGGGCGCCCCGGCACGGCCCCCGACGCCCCGGCCGCGCGGATCAGCTTCAACTACCTCGGCCGGATGTCCTTCCCGCAGGACGCGGCCGGGCTCTACCGCGGCACCTTCCGGCCCCTGGAACTGGACGCCGACCCGCGCGTCGAGCGCCCGCACGCCCTGGAGGTGGTCGGCCGGCTCGACGGCGACGCGCTGGAGTTCAGCTGGTTCTACTCCGGCGCCGTGCACCGGTGCGACACCGTCGAGGCCCTGGCCCGGCGCTTCGCCGCCGAGCTGGCCGACCTCGCGCGGTACGCGGCCCGCCCGGGCGCCGCCGGGCGCACCCCGTCCGACTTCCCGCTGGCCCGGCTCGACCAGGCGGCCGTGGACCTGATCACCGGCGACGACCCGGGCGCGGTGGAGGACGTCCTCCCGCTGACGCCGACCCAGTCCGGGATGCTCTTCCACGGCCTCGCCGAGGAGGACAGCGGCGCCTACTTCCAGCAGCTGGACTTCGTCCTGGACGGCGTGCCCGACCCCGGGCGGCTCGCCGCCGCCTGGCAGTGGGTCACCGACCGCACCCCGGTGCTGCGCGCCCACGTCCGCTGGCAGGAGGTGCCCGAGCCGCTGCTGGTGGTGCGGCGGCGGGCGGCCGTTCCGGTCGGTCACCTGGACTGGCGCGAGCTGCCCGAGTCCGAGCGCAGGGGCCGGCTGGCCGAGCTTTTGGACCGCGACCGGGCCCGCGGCCTGGACCTGGCCCTGGCCCCGCTCCAGCGCCTGCTGCTCATCCGCCTCTCCGACACCCGGGTGCGCGTGCTGTGGTCCTTCCACCACCTCGTCCTGGACGGCTGGAGCCTCTTCCAGGTGCTGTCCGACGTGTTCGCCGTGCACGCCGCGGCGGCCCGCTCCGGGCCGGAGGCGGGAGAACTCCCGTCCGGCACCGAACCCTTCGGCACCGAACCCTCCTTCGGCACCGTCCCGTACGGCACGGTGCCGGAGCGCCGGCCCTACCGCGACTTCGTGGCCTGGCTGCGCGAGCGCGACCCGGCGGAGGCCGAGCAGCACTGGCACGGGCGCCTGGCCGGGCTGGCCGAGCCGACGCCGCTGCCGTACGACCGCGAGCCGCGCCAGAGCCACCGCGCGGAATCCACCCGGGCCGTGCCGTTCACCCTCCCCGCCGCCGAGACCCGGGCGCTGGAAGGCCTCGCGCGCAGCTCCGGCCTGACCCTGAACACCCTGGTCCAGGGCGCCTGGGCGATCCTGCTGGGCCGTCAGGCGAACCGGGACGAGGTGGTGTTCGGCACCACCTCGTCCGGGCGGCCGCCCGAGCTGCCCGGCGTCGAGTCGATGACCGGCCTGTTCATCACCACCCTGCCCACCCGGACGGCCGTGCCCGCCGGCGGCACCCTGCTCGACTGGCTCCGCACGCTGCAACGGGAGCAGGGCGAGGACCGGCGCCACGGCTTCGTCCCGCTCACCCGTCTGCGGGCCGCCACCGACCTCCCCGAGCAGACCGCCCTGTTCGACAGCATCGTCGTCTTCGAGAACTACCCGGTCGAGGACGACGCGGCCGCCGCGCACGGCCTGCGCCTGCGCGACCTGGACGGCATCGAGACCACCAACTACCCGCTCGCGCTGCTGGCCTACCCGGGGCCGGAGCTGGCCCTGCGGCTGTGCTACGACCCGCGGCTGTTCGACGAGGCCACCGTCCGGCGGATGGCCGGGCAGCTCACGGCCGTCCTGACGGGACTGCCCGGGAGCGCCGGGAGCGCGCCCGCGCGCGTGCCGCTGCTGACCGCCGGGGAGCGCCGGCGGATCCTCGTCGACTGGAACGCCACCGCCGTCGAACGGACCGAGCGCGACATCGCGGACCTGTTCGCCGAGCAGGTGCGCCGCAGCCCGGACGCCGTCGCCCTGGAGGCGGGCCACGAGCGCCTCGGCTACCGCGACCTCGATGCCCGCGCCGCCGCCCTGGCCGGCCGGCTGGCCGCGCTCGGCGTCGGCGTCGAGCACCCGGTCGGCGTGCTCATGGACCGCTCCGTCGACCTGGTCGTCGCCCAGCTGGCGCTGGTCCGGATCGGCGGGGTCTACGTGCCGCTGGACGCCAGGGCGCCGCGCGAGCGGCTGCAGCTGATGCTGGCCGAGGCCGGCGCGGACCTGCTGCTCACCGACGCGCACGGGGACCGCATGGCCCGCGAACTGCGGCCGGACGGGCAGGTGCTCCGCGTCGACGGGCAGACCTTCGCCGACCGGCCGGTCCCGGCCGCCGTCCCGGTGCCCCACCCCGACAACGTCCAGTACCTGATGTTCACCTCGGGCTCCACCGGCACCCCCAAGGGCGTCGCGGTGCGCCGGCGCGACGTCGCCGCGCTCGCCCTGGACCGCGCCTTCACCGGCCACGACCGGGTGCTCGTGCACTCCCCGCACGCCTTCGACGCCGCCACCTACGAGCTGTGGGTGCCGCTGCTGCGCGGCGGCACCGCCGTGCTGGCCCCGCCGGAGGACCTGGACGCCGCCGCCGTCCGCCGCGCCGTCACCGAGCAGGGCGTGCAATGCCTGTGGCTGACCGCCGGCCTGTTCCGGCTCCTCGCCCAGGAGGACCCGGGCTGCCTGCGCGGCGCCCGGGAGGTGTGGACCGGCGGCGAGGCGGTGCCCGGCGCGGTCGTGCGCCGCGTCCTGGAGGCCTGCCCCGACCTCACCGTGGTCGACGGCTACGGCCCGACCGAGACCACCACCTTCGCCACCCGCCGGGCCTTCCGCCCCGGGGACCGGCTGCCCGCCGTGCTGCCGATCGGACGCCCGCTGGACGACACCCGGGTGTACCTGCTGGACGGCGCCCTCCAGCCGCAACCGCCCGGCATCACCGGCGAGTTGTACATCGCCGGCGCCGGAGTCGCGCGCGGCTACGCGGGCCGGCCCGGCGAGACCGCCGCCCGCTACCTCGCCGACCCCTTCGGGCCGCCCGGCGGCCGGATGTACCGCACCGGCGACACCGCCCGGTGGAGCGAGGACGGCGAACTGCACTTCGTGGGCCGCGCGGACGACCAGATCAAGATCCGCGGCTTCCGCATCGAACCCGCCGAGATCGAGGCACGGCTCACCGCCCACCCGGCCGTCGCGGAGGCCGTCGTCTCGCTCCACGAGGACGCGGGGCGCAAGCGGCTGGCCGCCCACCTGGTGCCGGCCGGCGGCGCCGAGCCGCCCTCCGCCACGGCGCTGCGCGCCCACCTGGCCGCCGACCTGCCCGACTACATGCTGCCCGCGGCCTTCGTCACGGTCGCCGAACTGCCGCTGACCGCCAACGGCAAGGTGGACCGCAGGCGGCTGCCCGCCCCCGACTGGTCGGCGGCGGGGAGCCGAGACCACCGCGCCCCGACCACCGACACCGAACGCGTCCTCACCGCGATCTGGGCGGAACTGCTCGGCGTGGAGCGGGTCGGGGTCGACGACGACTTCTTCCTGCTCGGCGGCGACTCGATCCTGAGCATCCAGGTCGTCTCCCGCGCCCGCGCCGCCGGTCTCGCGCTGTCCCCCCGCGACCTGTTCCGGCACCCCACCGTCGCCGCGCTGGCCGCCGCCGCCGGCACCGCCGCCACCGTCGCCGGCACCGAACCCGTCAGCGGAGAGGTGGGCCTGACGCCCATCCAGCACTGGTTCCTCGACCCGCACCCGCCGTACGCCGCGTCCTTCGACCAGTCCGTCGTGGTGGAGGCTCCCGGCGAGGTCGACCCGCAGGCCCTGCGCCGCGCCCTGGCCGCCCTGTGGGCCCACCACGACGCCCTGCGCTGCCGCTTCACCACCGGGGAGGACGGCGCCTGGCAGCAGCACTGCGCCCCCGCGGACGCCGCCGCCCCCGAACTGCTGGAGGTCGTCGACCTCGGCGCCCTGGACCGGGCGGCGGCCGAGGCCGCCGAGGCGCGGGCCACCGAGGCCGCGCACGCCGCGTTCCGGCTGGACACCCTCCCGCTGCTCACCGCCCGCCTGTTCACCACCGACGGCACCCGGCCCGCCCGGCTGCTGCTGGCCGTCCACCACCTGGTCGTCGACGGCGTCTCCTGGCGGATCCTGCTGGAGGACCTGGAGACCGCCTACCGGCAGGCCGTGGAGGGCCGGCCGCTGCGCCTGCCCGCCCGCACCACCTCCGTCCGGGAGTGGACCCGCCGCCTGCGCGAGCACACCGCGGCCGGCGGCTTCGCGGACCGGCGCGACCACTGGGCGGCGGCCGCCCGGCACTGCGCGGCCGCGCTGCCGGTGGACGGCGACGGCGGCAACACCGCCGCCGACCTGCGCGCCGTCACCGTCCGGCTGGACCGAGAGCGCACCGGGGACCTGCTGCGCAAGGTCCCCGGGGTCTACCGCACCCGGATCGACGATGTCCTGCTCACCGCCCTGGGCCGGGTGCTCGCCGAGTGGACCGGACGGCGCACCGTCGCGATCGGCCTGGAGGGGCACGGCCGCGAGGACCAGCTGTTCGAGGACGTCGACCTGTCCCGCACGGTCGGCTGGTTCACCTCGCTCCACCCCGTCGCCCTCGACGTCCCGGACGGGGACTGGGGCACCGCGCTGAAGGCCGTCAAGGAGCAGCTGCGGGCGGTGCCGGAGCGCGGCCTAGGCTACGGCGCGCTGCGCCACCTCGCCCGGGACGAGCGGCTCGCCGGCGCCCCGCTCCCCGGGATCAGCTTCAACTACCTGGGCCGCTTCGACTGGTCGGTCGACGGCGCCGCCCTGGTGCGCGCCGTCCCCGGCGGCCTCGGCGGCGCGGAGGCGCCCGGCACCGAGCGCCCGCACCTGCTGGACGTGATCGCCCGGGTCGAGGACGACCGGCTGGAGATCGGCTGGTACTACAGCGCCGGCCGGCACCACGAACGGACCGTCACCGCGCTCGCGGACGCCATGCTGCGCGCCCTGGAGGACCTCGTCGCCCACTGCGCCGAGCCCGGCGCCGGCGGCCGCACCCCCGCCGACTTCCCGCTGGCCCGGCTGGACCAGGCGGCGGTGGACCGGATCGCCGGGGACGGCCGCTCCGTCGCCGACGTGTACCCGCTGACGGCGATGCAGGCGGGCATGCTCTTCCACAGCCTGCTGGACCCGGACGCCCACACCTACGTCAACCAGGTCCAGCTGGTCCTCTCCGGGATCACCGACCCGCACGCCCTGGCCGCCGCCTGGCAGCAGACCGTGGACGCCAACGCGGTGCTGCGCACCCGGCTCGCCTGGCAGGACACCGCCGAACCGCTCCAGGTCGTCCAGCACCGGGCCGCCGTCCCGGTGACCCACCACGACTGGACCGGCCGCCCGGCCGACCGGATCGAACGGGACACCGCCCGGCTGCTCGCCGAGGACCGGGCGGCCGGCCTCGACCTGGCCGCCGCACCGCTGATGCGGCTGACCCTGGTCCGGCTGTCGCCGACCCGGGTGCGGGTGGTGTGGACCTTCCACCACGTCCTGCTCGACGGGTGGAGCGCGGCCCAGGTCTTCGACGAGGTGTGCGAGCGGTACGCCGCCCTGGCCGCCGGGCGCCGGCCGAACCCGGCCGCGCGCGCCCCCTTCGCCGACTACCTGCGCTGGCTGTCCGGGCAGGACCCGGCGCGGGTCGAGCGGTACTGGCGCGACACGCTGGCCGGCTTCCCCGCCCCCACCGAACTGCCCCGCGACCGGCGCCCGGCCGAGGCGCACCGCGCCTCCTCCTCCGCATCGGTGCGGGTGACCCTCGACAACGACCTGTCGGAGCGGCTGCGGACCACCGCCCGGCAGGCCGGGCTGACCGTCAACACCGTGCTCCAGGGCGCCTGGGCACTGCTGCTCTCCCGCTACGGCGGCGGGGACGACGTGGTCTTCGGCACGATCGTCTCCGGCCGGCCCGCCGAACTCCCGGGCGTCACCTCGATGGTCGGGCTGTTCATCAACGCGCTGCCCACCCGGGTGCGGATCGACGCCGGCCGCTCGCTGCTGGAGTGGCTGCGGGAGCTCCAGGACGCCCAGTCGGAGGCCCGCCGCTACGACGCCGTCTCCCTGGCGCAGCTCCAGAACTGGAGCGAACTGCCGGGCGGCACCGCCCTGTTCGACAGCATCGTGGTCTTCGAGAACTACCCGTTCGACGCGCAGGCGCTGACCAGGCACGGCCTGGGCGTCGAGACCGAGCACGTCCTGGAGCCGACCAACTACCCGCTCGGCGTGGTGGTCGCTCCCGGCGACGCCATCGCGGTCAGCCTCGACCACGACCCGGCCGTCTTCGACACCGCCACCGTCGAGGCGCTCGGGGCGGGCCTGCACACCCTGCTGACGGCGATGGCGGACGGCCTCGACCGGCCGGCGGCCCACCTGCCGCTGCTCGACCCGCCGCGGGGGCGCGCACTCGTCGACCGCTTCGGCGGGGCGGCGGTCGAGGCACCGCAGGACACCGTGCCGGAGGCCTTCGCCCGGCAGGCCGCCCGCACGCCCGACGCCCCGGCCGTCCGCTGCGGCGACGTGCTGCTGACCTACCGGGAGCTCGACGAACGGGCCAACCGGCTGGCCCGGCTGCTGATCGCGGCCGGCGCCGGGCCCGAGCGGTTCGTCGCGCTCGCGCTGCCCCGCACCGCCGACCTGGTCGTGGCGCTGCTGGCGGTGCTCAAGAGCGGCGCCGCCTACCTGCCGGTCGACCCCGGGTACCCGGCCGAGCGGATCGCGTTCCTCTTCGCGGACGTGCGGCCCGACGCCGTGGTCACCGACACGGAGACCGGAGGACGGCTGCCGACCGGCCCGTTCACCCGGATCGTGCTCGACGACCCGGGGTGCGCCGAACGGCTCGCCGCCGCCCGCCCCGACGCCGTGCGCGACGACGAACGGCTCGGCGCCCTGCTGTCGCAGCACCCCGCGTACGTCATCCACACCTCCGGCTCGACCGGCCGCCCCAAGGGCGTTGTGGTCGCCCACGCCTCGGTCCTGGCCCTGACCGACTGGGCCGCCGCCGAGTTCGCCGACCACGGCCTGGCCCACGTGGTGGCCGCCACCTCGCTCAACTTCGACGTGTCGGTGTTCGAGATCTTCTCGCCGCTGCTCGCCGGCGGCCGCGTGGAACTCGTCCGGGACCTGCTGGCCCTGGCCGAGCGCCCCGGGCCGTGGCGGGCCGGCCTGCTCAGCGCGGTGCCCTCCGCCCTGGGCGGCCTCCTCGCGGAGGACGCCGTGCACCTCGGCGCGGACACCGTCGTCCTGGCCGGCGAGGCCCTGCCCGCCCGCATCGTGCGCCGGCTGCGCGAGGCCGTCCCCGGCTGCCGGGTGCTGAACATCTACGGCCCCACCGAGGCCACCGTCTACGCCACCGCCTTCGCCTGCGACCCCGCCGACCCCGACCGCGACCCGCCGATCGGCCGCCCGGTCGGCGGCGCCCGGGCGTACGTCCTGGACGACCGGCTGCGCCCGGTGCCCGTCGGCGCGCCGGGGGAGCTGTACCTGGCCGGCACCGGCGTCGCCCGCGGCTACCTGCGCCGCCCGGGCCTGACCGCCGCCCGGTTCCTGCCCGACCCCTTCGGCCCGCCCGGGCGCCGGATGTACCGCACCGGGGACCTGGTGCGGTGGACGGCCGACGGCGACCTCTGCTACCTCGGCCGCGCGGACGACCAGGTCAAGGTGCGCGGCTTCCGGATCGAACTCGGCGAGGTCGAGGCCGCCCTGGCCCGCCACCCGCAGGTGTCGGCGGCCGCCGCCCGGGTCGTCGACCACGACGGCCACCGGCGCCTGGTGGGCTACGCGGTGGCCCGCGACGGCGGGCTGCCGAGCCCCGTCGAGTGGCGCGCCTTCCTCGGGAGCACCCTCCCCGACCACCTGGTGCCCGCGCTGGTGGTGCCGCTGGAGCGGCTGCCGCTCGGCGCCACCGGCAAACTCGACCGCCGCGCGCTGCCCGCCCCGGTGTGGGCCGCCCCGGCCGCACGCGGCGAGCGACCGCCGCGCACCGAGACCGAACGGACCCTCGCCGCGATCTGGCGCGAGGTGCTCGGCGTGCCCGACGTGGGCGCGGACGACAACTACTTCGCGCTCGGCGGCGACTCGATCCTGGGCATCCAGATCGTCTCCGCGGCCCGCCGGGCCGGCCTCGCGCTCACCCCCCGGCACCTGTTCGCCCACCAGACCCTGGCCGAACTCGCCCTCGCCGCCGAGGAGTCGCCGAGCCCGGCGGTCGCCGCCGAACAGGGCGCCGTGATCGGCGACGCCCCGCTCACCCCTGTCCAGCACTGGCTGCTGGACACCCTCGGCGGGGACACCGCCCAGTTCACCCAGGCGGTCTCCTTCACCCTCGCCCCCGACACCGAGGAGCCCCTGCTGCGGGCCGCGCTCGCCGCCGTCCTGGACCACCACGACGCGCTGCGCCTGCGGTTCCAGCCGCTCGGCGACGGGCGCTGGCGCCAGCACGGCACCGCGCCCGGCGAGGCGCCGGAACTGCGCACGCACCACCTGCCCGCCGCCCCGGCGCAGGAGCGCGAGGCGACGCTGCGCGAGCTGGCCGAGCGCCTGGCCGCGGGCTTCGACCTGGCCGAAGGGCCGCTGCTGCGGGCCGCGCTGTGCCGCTTCGACGGCGAGCGGCACCCCGTCCTGCTGCTGGCCGCGCACCACCTGGTGGTCGACGCGGTGTCCTGGCGCGTGCTCCTGGAGGACCTGGACACCGCCCACCGCGCGCTGAGCGCGGGCGAACGCCCCGACCTCGGCCCCAAGAGCACCTCCTTCCGGGCCTGGGCCGAACGCCTCGCCGAGCACACCGCGGCCGGCGGCTTCGACGACGAGCACACCCACTGGTACGGCCTGGAGCACGGCGCCGCGACCGCCCTGCCGACCGACCTCGACGGCGCCAACACCGCCGCCACCGAGGAGTCGCTGGACCTCGCCCTGGACGCCGAGGACACCCGCCGGCTGCTCCAGGACGTCCCGGAGGTCTACCGCACCCGGGTCAACGACGTCCTGCTCTGCGCCCTGGGCCGGGTGCTGGCCCGCTGGACCGGCCGGGACCGGGTGACGGTCGCCCTGGAGGGCCACGGCCGCGAGGAACTGTTCGACGGCGTCGACCTCTCCCGGACCGTCGGCTGGTTCACCACGCTGTACCCCGTGGCCCTGGACGTGCCCCTGGGCGCCGACACCGGCACCGCCCTGAAGACCGTCAAGGAGAACCTGCGCGCCGTACCGCGCGGCGGGCTCGGCTACGGCGCCCTGCGCCACCTGCGGCCCGCCGCCACTGTCGAGCCCCGGCTGCCCGACCTGCCGCAGATCGGCTTCAACTACCTGGGCCGGCAGGACCGGACCCCCGCCCCCGGCGGCCTGCTGCACGCCCCGGCCGGCCCGCTCACCGGTGGCATGGACCGGGCCGCGGACCGGCCGCACCTGCTGGACGTGCTCGGCCGGGTGAGCGACGGGAGGCTGGCGTTCACCTGGTCGTACTCCCGCGCGGTGCACCACCGCGCGACCGTCGTCCGGCTCGCCGCCGAACTGCTGGACGAGCTGCGGGAGATCGTCCGCCACTGCGCCGCGCCCGGCGCGGGCGGCCGCACCCCCGCCGACTACCCGCTGGCCGCCCTGGACCAGGCCGCCGTCGACCGACTGGCCGGCACCGGACGGGACGTGACGGAGATCCAGCCGCTCACCCCCACCCAGACCGGCATGGTGCTGCACGGCCTGGACGAGGCCGAACACGGCCTGTACGTCGAGCAGATCACCTTCGTGCTGGACGGCGCCCGCGACCTGCGGCCGCTGGCCGCCGCCTGGCAGCACGTCGTCGACCGCACCCCCGTGCTGCGCACCGCCGTCGTCCTGCGCGACGTGCCCGTACCCCTTCAGGTGGTCCACCGGGACGTGACGCTGCCGGTCACCGAACACGACTGGAGCGCACTGCCGGAAGCCGAGCGCGAAGCCCGCCTGGAGCGGCTGCTCGCCGACCAGCGGGCCCGCCCGCTGGCCCTGGACCGGGCCCCGCTGATGCGGCTCGACCTGATCCGGCTCGGGCCGGACGCGGCGCGCGTGGTGTGGACCTTCCACCACGTGCTGCTCGACGGGTGGAGCGTCTTCCACGTCCTGTCCGACGTCCTGGCCGCCCACGCCGCGCTCGCCCGCGGCGACCGGCCGGGCCTGCCCGAGCGCCGGCCCTTCGCGGACTACGTCGGCTGGCTGGCCGCCCGCGACACCGGCGCCGCCGCGGAGCACTGGCGCGGCGTCCTGGCCGACCTCACCACCACCGCGCTGCCCTACGACCGCAGGCCCGCCCCGGGCGACACGGCCCGCTCCGGCACCTGGCTCTCGCACCGCCTGGACGAGGCCGAGACGGACCGGCTCCAGGAGTTCGCCCGCCGGCACCGCCTCACCCTCAACACCCTGGTGCAGGGCGCCTGGGCGCTGCTGCTGTCGCGGTGGAGCGGGGAGCAGCGGGTGTGCTTCGGCACCACCGTCTCCGGGCGCCCGGCCGACCTGGCCGGCTCCGACGCCATCGTCGGCCTGTTCATCACCACCCTGCCCGCCCGCGTCACCGTCGACGGCGCCCAGCCCTGTGCCGCCTGGCTGCGCGCGCTCCAGGAGGAGCAGGCCGAGGACCGCCGCTTCGACCACCTGCCGCTGGCCGCGATGCACGGCCTGAGCGGGCTGGCCCCCGGGACGGCGCTGTTCGACAGCCTGGTGGTCTTCGAGAACTACCCGGTCGGCGACGCGACGGCCGGCGCCCACGGCCTGCTGATCCGCGAACTGGACGCCAGGGAGGCCACCAACTACCCGCTCACCGTGGTCGTCTCGCCCGGCGACCGGCTCGCCGTCGAACTCGGCCACGACCCCCGGTACATCGACCGGAACACCGCCGGGAAACTGGCCGCCCAACTGCTGCACACCCTCGCCGCACTGGCCGGCTCGGACGGCACCGCCCGTCTGGACGACCTCGACCTGCTTCCGCCCGGGGAACGCGAGCGGCTGCTGCGCGGCCCGGCCCGCCCGGCGGGCGCCCCGGTACCCCCGGCGGCCCTGCCCGCCCTGGTCGAGGCCGCCGTGGACCGCCGGCCGCACGCCCCGGCGCTGAGCGCCCCCGGGCTGGAGCTGACCTTCGCCGAGGCCGAGGCGCACGCCAACCGCCTGGCGCACCGGCTCATCGCGCGCGGCGCCGGCCCCGGCGAGGTGGTGGCCCTCCTGCTGCCGCGCTCGGCGGACATGGTGCTCGCCCAGCTGGCGGTGGCGAAGACCGGCGCCGCGTTCCTACCGATCGACCCCCACTACCCCGACGAGCGTGTCGAGTTCATGCTGCGCGACGCCGCGCCCGCACTCACCCTGGACGCCAAGGAGGTCGCGGCGCTGCTGGCCGCCCCGCCGGACGGCGCCCCCGACCACCGCCCCGCCGACCCCGACCGGATCCGCCCGCTCGACCTGGACGACCCCGCCTACGTCATCTACACCTCCGGCTCCACCGGCACCCCGAAGGGCGTCGTCCTCACCCACCGCGGGCTGGCCGCCTTCGCCGCCGCCGAGGCCGAGCACTACCGAGTGGCGCCGGGGGACCGGGTGCTGGCCTTCGCCACCCCCAGCTTCGACGCCTCCGTGCTCGAACTGTGCATGTCCCTGCCGCACGGCGCCCGGCTGGTGGTGCCCGCACCCGGACCGCTGCTCGGCGCCCGACTGGCCGAGGTGCTCCGGGCGGAGGCGATCACCCACACCCTGCTGCCGCCGGCCGCCCTCGCCACCCTGCCCGCCCACACCCCCGGCACGCTTCCCGCGCTCAGGACCCTGGTGGTCGGCGCCGAAGCGTGCGGCGCCGACCTGGTGGCCCGCTGGGCCCCGCACCACCGCATGGTCAACTCCTACGGCCCCACCGAGGCCACCGTGGTCGCCGCCTGGTCCGCGCCGCTGACCCCGGACGGCGCCGCGCCGCCGATCGGCCGCCCGCTGCCCGGCACCGGCGCCTACGTCCTGGACGCCCGGCTCCGGCCGGTGCCCGACGGCGTCACCGGCGAACTGTGGCTGAGCGGACCGGCCCTGGCCCGCGGCTACCTCGGCCGGCCGGGCCTGACCGCCGCCCGCTTCACCGCCGACCCGTACGGGCCGCCCGGCACCCGGATGTACCGCACCGGCGACCTGGTGCGCCGCGACCACCGGGGCGAACTGCACTACCTGGGCCGCACCGACCACCAGCTCAAGCTGCGCGGCCACCGCATCGAGGCGGGCGAGGTCGAGGCCGTCCTGGCGCGCCACCCGGCCGTGCTGGACGCCGTGGTGACGGTGCGGGAGGACGAGCCAGGGCTGCCCCGCCTGGTCGCCCACCTGCTCGCGGCCCCCGGCGCCGAACCGCCGACCGGAGCCGAACTGCGCGCCCTGGCCGCCCGTTCCCTGCCCGGCCACCTCGTCCCCTCGGCCTTCGCCGTCCTCGACCGCTTCCCGCTCACCGCGAGCGGCAAGACCGACCGCGCCGCGCTGCCCGCCCCCGACCCCGAGGAGGAGCAGCGGCCCGACCGGCTGGCGCCCCGCACGCCCACCGAGGAGGCCGTGGCCGAGATCTGGGCCGAGACCCTGCGGACGGCCGTGGGCGTGACGGACGACTTCTTCCAGCTGGGCGGCGACTCCATGCGGGCCCTGCTGATCGCCTCCCGCGCCAACGATGCCTTCGGCGTCACGCTCACCCCCCGCGACGTCCTGGTCTCCCGCACCGTGGCCGCCCTGGCGGAGCTGGTGGAGGACCAGGTACTGAGCGAACTCGAAGACGCCGCGTCCGGCGGCCCCGACGATGACGAACGGTGACGAACGGTGATGAACGGTGAGGATCCGACGACCATGACGCCTTCGAAGCGAGACCGCGCCGAGGCCCTGCCCGCCGACCTGCGCGAAGCGCTGCGCCTGCGGCTGGCCGGGCGCTCCGGCGGCGCCCGGGCCGCCGCCGACCGGTCCATCCCGCAAGCCGACCGCAGCCGACCGTTGCCGCCCTCCTTCGTCCAGCAGCGCCTGTGGTTCCTGGACCGGCTGCGCCCCGGCGACCCCCGCTACAACAGCGCGGTCGCCCTACGGTTCACCAGCCCGCTGGACCGCGCGGCGCTCGCCGGGGCGCTGGCGGCCGTCGTGGCCCGCCACGAGGGGCTGCGGACCACCTTCGACGAGGCCGACGGCCGCCCGGTGCAGACCGTGCGGCCGGCCGGGCCGGTGCCGCTGCCCGTCCGGGAACCGGCCGGCGGGGAGAGCCTCGACGCGATCCTGCTCCAGGAGTACTCCCGCCCCTTCGACCTCCGGCAGGGGCCGCTGCTGCGCGCCCTGCTGGTGCGCGAGTCGGACCACTCGCACGTCCTGCAGGTGACGGCGCACCACATCGTCACCGACGGCTGGTCGATGGGCGTCGTCCTGGACGAGCTGTGCACCGGCTACGAGGCCCTGGCCCGCGGCGCCGCCCCGGACCTGCCGCCGGTGGCGGTCCAGTACCCGGACTTCGCGGTGTGGCAGCGCGAACAGCTCTCCGGCGCCCGACTGGAGGGCCAACTGGCCCACTGGAAGGCGAAACTGGCCGGCGCCGTGCCGCCGGAGCTGCCGCTGGACCACCCGCGCCGCGGCGAGGAGGCCGGCCCCGGCGCCGTCCACGCCTTCACCGTCCCCGCGCCGCTCACCGCCCGGCTGCGCGAGCTCGCGGCCGAGCGGCACGGCACCCTGCACACGGCCCTGGTCGCCGCCACCCAGGCGCTGCTGGCCCGCTGGTCCGGCCAGCAGGACGTCACCGTCGGCTCCCTGACGCCCGGGCGCTCCCGCACCGAGCTGGAACGGGCCGTCGGCTGCTTCGTCAACACCGTCGTCCTGCGCACCCGGGTCGAGCCCGCCGGATCCTTCCGCGACCTGCTCGCGGCCGCCACCGAGACCGGCAACGACGCGCTCGCGCACGGCGACACGCCCTTCGAACGGCTCGTCGAGGCGGTCGGCGCACCCCGCCAGGCGGGCCGCAACCCGCTGTTCGACGTGCTGGTCCTGCTGCACCCCGCGCCGCCCGAGGCCACCACCCCGCCGGGGTCGGCGCCCACCCCGGTCGCCGTGCCCCGGCAGGCCGCCACCTTCGACCTCAGCGTCGAGTTCGTCCCGGACGGCGAGGCGCTCACCGGCCTGCTGGAGTACCGCGCCGACCTCTTCGACGCGCCCACCGCACGCCGGATGGCCGACCAGCTCCTCCTGCTGCTGGACGGCGCCGCCGCCGAACCCGACCGCCCGCTCGGCACCCTGCCGCTGCTCTCGCCCCGGGAGACCCGGCAGGTCACCCGGGACTGGAACGCCACCGCGCTGCCCGTCGAGGACACCAGCTACCCCGAGCTGTTCCGGCGCAGGGCCGCCCTGACCCCGCACGCCCCGGCCCTGGTCGCCGGAGCCGAGCGGCTCGACTACGCGACGCTCGACGCCCGCGCCAACCGGCTCGCCCACCAGCTCATCGCCCGCGGCGCCGGCCCCGAACGGCTGGTCGCGCTGCGGCTACCGCGCACCGCCGACATGATCGTGGCGATCCTCGCCGTCTGGAAGGCCGGCGCCGGCTACCTGCCCCTGGACCCGGCCCTGCCGGCCGAGCGCCTGCGCCACCTGCTCGACGACGCCCGCCCGGCCCTGGTCCTGGACGAACAGGCGCTCCGGGCGCTGCCCGACACCGGCCCGGACACCGACCCCGGCGACGACGACCGGACGGCCCCGCCGCACCCCTCCAACACCGCGTACGTGCTCTACACCTCCGGCTCCACCGGCCGCCCCAAGGGCGTCGCCGTCCCGCACCGCGCGGTGGTGAACCTGCTCGCCGCCCACCGGGCGGGCTTCGTCGCCGACGCGGGCGGCGGGCCGCTGCGCGTGGCGCTGACCGCCTCGTTCTCCTTCGACACCTCCCTGGAGGGCGTGCTGCTGATGGCCGACGGCCACCCGCTGCACCTGGTCGACGAGACGACCCGGATGGACCCGGCCGCCCTGGTCGAGTACGTGGTGCGCCACCGCATCGACTTCCTCGACCTGACGCCCTCCTACCTGCGCCAGCTGCTGCCCGCCGGGCTGCTCGACGACCCGCGCCACCGCCCCCGGGTGCTGATGCTCGGCGGCGAGGCCGTCGGGCCCCGGCTCTGGCGCGAACTCGCCGGGCACCCGGACGTCGCCGCCTACAACTACTACGGCCCCACCGAGTGCACGGTCGACGCGCTCGCCTGCCGCATCGCGGGCGGTGACCGGCCGCTGGTGGGCCGCCCGCTGCCCAACCTGCGCGCCTATGTCCTCGACGACCGGCTCCAGCCGGTGCCGCCGGGGGTGAGCGGCGAACTCCACCTCGCCGGCGCCCAGGTCGCCCGCGGCTACGCCGGCCGGCCGGGGCTGACCGCCGCCCGCTTCACCGCCGACCCGTACGGGCCGCCCGGCGCCCGGATGTACCGCACCGGCGACCTGGCCCGCTGGACGGCCGACGGGAGCCTGGAGTACCTCGGGCGCGCCGACGACCAGGTCAAGGTGCGCGGCCACCGGATCGAACCCGGAGAGATCGAGGCGGCGCTGCTCGATCTGCCGCAGGTCGCCGCGGCCGCGGTCGCCGCCGTGCCCGACGCGCGCGGCCACACCCGGCTGGCGGCCTACCTGGTCTTCGCCGACGGCGCGGCCCGCCCGTCCGCCGACCTGCGCGCCGCCCTGCGGCGGGTGCTGCCCGACCACCTGGTGCCGTCCTCGTTCACCGCGCTCGACACCCTGCCGCTCACCACCAGCGGGAAGCTGGACCGCCGGGCGCTGCCCGCCCCCGACCCCGAAGGCGAGGGACGAGAAGGGGAGTTCGTCGCCCCGCGCACCCCCGAGGAGGAGACCCTCGCCGGGATCTGGGCCGAGGTGCTGGGCGTGGCGCGGGTCGGCGTCACCGACAACTTCTTCGAGCTCGGCGGCGACTCGATCCTGAGCATCCAGGCCGTCTCCCGGGCCCGCGCCGCCGGCCTGCGGATCGGCTCCCAGGACGTCTTCCGCCACCAGACCGTCGCCGACCTGGTCGCCGCCGCCCGCCCGGCCGCCGCCCCGGCCCCCCGGCCGCGCCGCGCGGACGGGCCGGCCCCGCTCACCCCGGTCCAGGAGTGGTTCTTCGCCGCCCACGGCCCGCTGCGCCACTTCACCATGTCGATGCTGCTCGACCTGCCGCGCGACCTCGACGAGCCGGCCCTGGACCAGGCGCTGCGGGCGGTCCTGGCCGCCCACCCGGCGCTGCGCACCCGCTTCACCCGCGCCGGGGGCACCTGGCGCCAGGAGCCGGTCGCGGACCCGGGCACCGGGCTGCTGACCAGACTCGACCCGCCCGCCCCCGGCGCCGACACCGGCTCCGAAGCGGCCCGGGCCGAGGCCGCCGACGCCGCCCGCGCCGCCCTGGACCCGGCCACCGGCACCCTGCTGCGCGCCGTCCTGTTCCGGCCCCGCGACGACGCCCGGCCCCAACTCGTCCTGACCGCCCACCACCTGGCCGTCGACGGGGTCTCCTGGCGGGTGCTGCTCGCCGACCTGGAACAGGCCTACCGGCAGGCGGCGGCCGGGGACGCCCCGCACCTGGAGCCCGAGCCCACCCCGTTCACCGACTGGGCCCACCACCTCGCCGAACTGGTCCGGGCCGGGGGCCTCGACGACGACCTGCCCTACTGGAGCGCCGAGACCCGGACGCCGGCCGCCCCGCTGCCCGTCGACCACCCCGGCACCCCCACGGCCGGCTCCGTGCGCACCCTGCGCACCCGGCTCGACCGCGCCACCACCGAGGCCCTGCTGCGCAGGGTCCCCGAGGCCTACCGGACCCAGGTCAACGACGTGCTGCTCAGCGCGCTGGGCCGGGCCCTCGCCGACTGGACGGGCACCGAACGGGTGACCATCGCCCTGGAGGGCCACGGCCGCGAGGAACTCCTCGACGGCGTCGACCTCTCCCGGACGGTCGGCTGGTTCACCACCCAGTACCCCGTCACCCTCGCCCCGGCCGGCCCGGCCGGCGCCCCCGACTGGGCCGCCACCCTCAAGCAGGTCAAGGAGCGGCTGCGCGCCGTACCCCGCCGGGGCCTGAGCTACGAGGCCCTGGCCCGGCTCGGCTCGCCCGCGGCCGGCGCCCTGAGGGACCGTCCGCTGCCGCAGGTCTGCTTCACCTACCACGGCCAGTGGACCGCCCCCGGGACCGGCGACTTCGCGCCCGCCGGCCAGGCGCCGGGCCGGGAGCTCGCCCCCGACGAACCCCTGGACCACCTGCTCGACGTCTCCGCCGTGGTCGCCGACGGCGAACTGGAGCTCACCTGGCACTACAGCGACCAGGCGCACGAGGCGGCCACCGTCCGCGCGCTGGCGCAGGCCACGGCCGAGGCGCTGACCGGCATCGTCGAGCACTGCGCCCGCCCCGGCGCCGGCGGCCGCACCCCCTGCGACTACCCGCTGGCCGGACTGGACCAGGCCGGGGTGGACCGGATCGCCGGCGACGGGCGGGACGTCGAGGACCTGCTGCCGCTCACCCCGCTCCAGGAGGGCATGCTCTTCCACCGCCTGGTCGGCGGCCCCGACGACGTCTACGTGGACCAGGCCGGCCTGCTGCTGGAGGGGGTGGGCGACCCGCACGCCTTCGCCCTGGCCTGGCAGCGGGTCGCCGACCGCACGCCCGCACTGCGCACCTCGGTGGTGTGGGAGGGCGTCCCCGCCCCCCTCCAGGTCGTGCGCCGAGGCGTCCGGCTGCCGGTGACCCACCTGGACCTGCGGGCGGTCGACCCGGGCGAGCGCGCCGACCGGCTGGCCCGGCTGCGCGCGGACGACCTCGCCCACGGGCTGGACCTCGCCACCGCGCCGCTCACCCGGCTCACCCTGGTCCGGCTGCCCGAGGCCCGCCTGCACCTGCTGTGGACCTCCCACCACCTGATCCTGGACGGCTGGAGCCTGGCCCAGGTGCTCACCGACGTGTTCGAGGAGTACGCGGCCCTCACCACCGGGGGCGTGCCGACACCGGCGGTGCGCCGGCCCTTCGCCGACTACGTGCACTGGCTGGCCGGGCAGGACAGCGCGGCCGCCCGCGCGCACTGGCGGGCCGTCCTGGACGGCTTCGCCACCGCCACCCCGCTGCCCGCCGACCGCGCCCGGCGCGAGGCCCACCGGGCCCGCTCGGCCCTCGCGCACACCGCCGGCCTGTCGCCGGAGGCCTCCGAACGGCTGGTCCGCACCGCCCGGCAGGCCGGGCTCACCCTCGGCACCGTGGTGCAGGGCGCCTGGGCCCTGCTGCTCTCCCGGTACAGCGGCGAGCCGGACGTGCTGTTCGGGACGACCGTCTCCGGACGCCCCGACGAACTGCCCGGCGTCGAGTCGATGATCGGCATGTTCATCAACACCCTGCCCACCAGGGTCCTGGTCGACGGCGGCCGCACCGCCGCCGACTGGCTGCGCGACCTCCAGGAGGCCCAGGCCGAGGCCCGGCGCCACGCCGCGGTCTCCCTCGCCGAACTCACCGCCTTCAGCGGCGTGCCGTCCGGAGGCACGCTGTTCGACAGCATCGTCGCCTTCGAGAACTACCCCTTCGACGACGCCCGCGCGGCCGGCAGCGGGGTGCGCCTGGTGGAGGTCACCTCCCGGGACGCCACCAACTACCCGCTCGTCCTGCGCGCCTACCAGGGCGGGCACGTCGGCTTCGACCTCGCCTACGACCCGGAGCTGTTCGACGCCGCGACGGTCCGCACCCTCGCCGAGCGGCTCTGCCTGCTGCTCACCGAACTGGCCGCCGGACTGGACCGGCCGCTGCGCGCCCTGGAGTGGACGACCGCGCGGGAGCGGCGGCAGCTGACCGCGTGGGACGGCACCGTGCGGGGCCGCCCCGACCGGACCCTGGTCGACCTCTTCGAGGCGCAGGCCGCCCGCACCCCGCACGCCGAGGCCGTCACCTGCGGCGACGAGCACCTCGACTACGCCGCCCTGGACGCGCGGGCCGGCCGGCTCGCCCACCGGCTGGCCGCACTCGGCGCCGGGCCCGAGCGGTTCGTGGCCCTCGCGCTGCCCCGCACGGCCGACCTGGTCGTGGCCGTCCTCGCCGTCCTCAAGACCGGTGCGGCCTACCTGCCGCTCGACCCGGGCCTGCCCGCCGAACGCCGCGCCCAACTGCTGGGCGACGCCGCCCCGGTGGCCCTGCTGACCCACGTGCCCGGCGGGCCGTCCGAGAGCTTCGAGCACGGGGTGCCCGTCCTCTCCCTGTCGGACCCGCAGCTGCGCGCCGACCTGGCCCGGGGCCCGGCCGCCCCGCTCGCCGCCGGGCACCGCCCGCTGCCCGACAGCCCCGCCTACGCCATCTTCACCTCCGGCTCCACCGGCCGGCCCAAGGGCGTCGTGGTGCCGCACGCCAACGTGGTGCGGCTGTTCGAGCAGACCAGGGGCGTGTTCGGCTTCGGCGCCGAGGACGTCTGGACGCTGTTCCACTCCTACACCTTCGACTTCTCGGTCTGGGAGCTGTGGGGCCCGCTGCTGCACGGCGGCCGGCTCGTCGTCGTGCCCGAGGACACCGCCCGCTCCCCGGAGGACTTCCTGCGACTGCTCGTGGACGAACGCGTCACCGTCCTCAACCAGACCCCGTCCGCCTTCCACCCGCTGGCCCGCGCCGACGCCGAACACCCCGAGCTCTCCCGCCGGCTGGCGCTGCGCACGGTGGTCTTCGGCGGCGAGGCGCTGGACGCCGGCCGCCTCGCCGACTGGTACGACCGCCACCCGCAGGACGCGCCGCTCCTGGTGAACATGTACGGCATCACCGAGACGACCGTGCACGTCACCCAGGCCCCGCTGGAGCGCGCGACCGCCGCCGCCGGCGGCCCCGCACCGATCGGCACCGGCCTCCCGGACCTGCGGCTGTACGTCCTCGACGCCGACCTGGCCCCGGTGCCCCCGGGCGCCGTGGGCGAGCTGTACGTGGCGGGGGAGGGCCTGGCCCGCGGCTACCTCAACCGGCCCGGCCTGACCGCCACCCGCTTCCTCGCCGACCCCTTCGGCGCCCCCGGCACCCGGATGTACCGCACCGGCGACCGGGCCGCCCGACAGGCCGACGGCACCCTTCGCTACCTGGGCCGCGCCGACCAGCAGGTCAAGATCCGCGGCTACCGGATCGAACCCGGCGAGATCGAGGCCGCCCTCCAGACCCACCCGGGCGTGGGCGCCGCCACCGTGGGCGTGTACCAGGACGCCTCCGGCACCCGCCGGCTGGTCGCCCACGTCGTCGCCGGCCCGGGCGCGGCCCACCCCCCGGCCGCCGCCGACCTGCGCGCCCACCTCGAACGGCTGCTGCCCGCCTACCTGGTGCCCGCCGCGTACGTCCCCCTGGCGGCCCTGCCGCTCACTCCCAACGGCAAGCTCGACCGGCGCGCGCTGCCCTCGCCCGGCCCGGAGGGCTTCGCCGCCGGCCGGCAGCGCACCGCGCCCCGCACCCGCGCCGAGCGGCTGGTCGCCGCGGCCTGGACGGAGGTCCTGGACACCGGGGAGATCGGCGCCGAGGACGACTTCTTCGCCCTGGGCGGCGACTCCATCCTCGCCGTGCGGGTCACCGCCCGGCTGCGCGCGGCCTTCGGGGCGGCGGACCTCTCGCCACGGCTGCTGTTCACCCACCCGGTGCTGGCGGACCTGGCCGAGGCACTCGGCTCGCCCGGCGAGCCGGGCGCGGCGGACGGCCCGTCGGCCCTGGTCATCCCGGCCGCGGACCCGGCGGCCGAGCCGCCGCTGTCGTACGCCCAGCAGCGGCTCTGGTTCCTCGACCGGTTCGACCCGGGCAGCACCGAGTACACCTCGCTGTCCGTGCTGCGCCTGCGCGGAGCGCTCGACCGGGCCGCGCTGGGCACCGCCCTGGACGCCCTGGTCGCCCGGCACGAGGCGCTGCGGACCACCTTCGCCGAGCGGGACGGCCGCGCCCGGCAGGTGGTGTGCCCGCCGCAGCCGGTCGAGCTGCCGTGCGAGGACCTCGCCGGGGCGACCCCGGCGGCCCTGGACGCACTGCTGGAGCGGATCGCCGCCACCCCGTTCGACCTGGCCACCGGGCCCCTGCTGCGGGCCCGGCTGGTCCGGACGGCCGCGGACGAGCACGTGCTCGTGCTGGCCGTGCACCACATCGCCACCGACGGCTGGTCGATGGGCGTCCTGGGCCGCGACCTGGGCGAGCTGTACGCGGCGGCCCGCGAGGGGCGCCCGCCGCGGCTGCCCGAGCTGCCCGTGCGCTACACCGACTACGCGGCCTGGCAGCGCGCGCGCACCGACCTCGCCGAGGCGGACCTCGCCCACTGGCGCCGGACCCTGGACGGCCTGACCCCGCTGGAGCTGCCCACCGACCGGCCGCGCCCGGCCGTCCGCACCCGGGACGGCGCGCTGGTCGCCTTCACCCTGCCCGCCGGGCTGACCGCGCGGCTGCGCGAACGGGGCCGGGAGGTCGACGGCACCCTCTACACCACCCTCCTGGCGGCCTGCCAGGTCCTGCTCGCCCGCTGGTCCGGGCAGCAGGACATCGCGGTGGGCACCGTCACCTCGGGCCGTGAGCAGGGCGAACTCCACGACGTGGTCGGCATGTTCGTCAACACCCTGGTGCTGCGCGGCGCCGTCCGGCCGGAGCTGTCGTTCCGCGAACTGCTGGCCGCCGCCCACGGCACCGTCCTGGAGGCCCTCGCCCACCAGGAGGTGCCCTTCGAACGGCTGGTGGACGCCCTCCAGCCGGAGCGCGACACCAGCCGCACGCCGCTCTTCCAGGTCATGGTGGCCCTGCACAACCTCGGCGCCGAGGTGCCGAAGCTGCCGGGCCTGACGGTGGAGCCGGTCACCCCGCCCGTCCACGGCGCCACCTTCGACCTCTCCTTCGACTTCGTCGAGCGCGACGGCGGCCTGACCGGCTACCTGGAGTACAACACCGGGCTGTTCGACGCGCGGACCGCCGAGCACCTGGCCGGTCGGCTGGGCACCCTGCTGGCGGCCGTGGCCGAGGCGCCGGAGACGGCCGTCGGGGAGCTGCCGCTGATGACGGCCGACGAACGGCGCCGGGTGCTGCGCCAGGGGCGGGGCGCGCCGCTGCCCGCGCCGGACACCACCTTCCCCGCCCTGTTCGAGGCGCAGGCCGCCCGCACCCCGGACGCCACCGCCCTGGTCGCCCGGGACGCCACCCTCGACTTCGCCGCCCTCAACGCGCGGGCCAACCGGCTCGCCCGCCACCTCGCCGCCCTCGGCGCCGGCCCGGAACAGGTGGTCGCGGTCCGGCTGCCGCGCACCTCGGACCTGCTGGTGGCGCTGTTCGCGGTGCTCAAGGCGGGCGCCGCCCTGCTCTTCGTCGACCCGGACCTGCCCGAGGAGCGGGCCGCCCTCCTCCTCGACGACACCCGGCCCCGGGTGGTGCTGACCGCGCAGGCCCTGCGCGAGGTGCCGTGGGCGGCCCTGCCCGCCCACGACCTGACCGACGCCGAGCGGACCGCCCCCCTGCTGCCGCGGCACGCCGCCTACCTCGTCCACACCTCCGGCTCGACCGGCCGCCCCAAGGGCGTCGTCGTCGAACACCGCCAGCTGGTCAACCTCTGCCGGGACCACCAGGAAGGCCTGGTCGGGCCGCACACCGCCGACGGCGGGCGGCTGCGGGCCGCGCTGAGCGCCTCCTTCTCCTTCGACACCAGCTGGGAGGGCCCGCTGCTGCTCGCACTGGGCCAGGAGCTCCACCTGATCGACGAGGACGTCCGGCTGGACCCGCAGGCGTTCTGCGCCCAGGTCGTCGACCGCCGCCTGGACCTGGTCAACGTCACCCCCTCCTTCCTGCGCGAACTCACCGCCGCCGGACTGCTCGCCCCCGGCCCGCACCACCCGCGCCTGCTGCTGGTCGGCGGCGAGGCCGTCCCCGCCGCCGTCTGGCGGGAGCTGTGCGCGGCGTACGCGGACCTCGGTGTCACCGCCTACAACATGTACGGGCCCACCGAGTGCACCGTCGACGCCGCCTACGCCCGGTGCGCGGACCACCCCGAACGCCCCGTCATCGGCCGCCCCGGCCGCAACCTGGGCGCCTACCTGCTCGACGGCGCCCTGCGGCCGGTGCCGCCCGGCATGCCGGGGGAGCTGTACCTGGCGGGGGAGCAGGTCGCCCGCGGCTACCTGAACCGGCCCGGGCTGACGGCCGCCCGCTTCCTCGCCGACCCCTACGGCCCGCCCGGGGCCCGGATGTACCGCACCGGCGACCTGGCCCGCTGGGACGCGAACGGGCAACTGGAGTTCCGGGGCCGCGCCGACGAACAGGTCAAGATCCGCGGGTTCCGGATCGAGCCCGGGGAGGTGGAGGCCGCCCTGCTCGCCCACCCGGACGTCGCCGACTGCGCGGTCGCCGCGCGCGAGCACGCCGGCCGTACGGTGCTCGTCGGCTACCCGGTGCCCGCCGGCCGCCGCGTCCCGCCCGCCGAGGAACTGCGGACCTGGCTGCGCCGGACGCTGCCCGACCACCTGGTGCCCGCCGCGTTCGTCCCGCTGGCCCGAATACCGCGGACCACCGGCGGCAAGACCGACCGGCGCGCGCTGCCCGCGCCGCCCGCCCAGCCCGACCGCACCACCCCGTACGTCGCTCCGCGGCCCGGTGCCGAGGAACGGCTCGCCGCGATCTGGGCCGAGGTGCTGGGCGTGGAGCGCGTCGGTACCCGGGACAACTTCTTCGCGCTCGGCGGCGACTCCATCCTCAGCATCCAGATCGTCTCCCGCGCCCGCGCCGCCGGGCTCGCCCTCACCACCAAGGACGTCTTCCGGCACCAGAACATCGCCGAACTCGCCCTGTGTGCGGGAGATCTGACCGAGCAACGGGAACTCGGCGAAGCCGAGCCCGGCGAGGCGCCGCTCACCCCGATCCAGCACTGGTACCTCGACGGCCGCCGCCCCGGCGACGCCCTGCGCTTCACCATGACCCAGCGCCTGGAACTGGCCCCCGGCACCGATCCGGCGGCCCTGCGCCGGGCGGTGCTGGCCCTGGTGGAGCACCACGCGGCCCTGCGCACCCGCTTCCACCGCACCGAGGCCGGCTGGCGCCAGGAGGTGCTCGCCCAGGGCGCGGACGGCGTCTTCACCCACCACGACGTCACCGACCCGGGCCTCACCGGCCATGACGTGGAAGCACAGGTCCAGCGGGCCGCCGACGAGGCCCAACGCTCCCTCGACCCGGTCGGGGGCCGGGTGCTGCGCGCCCTGTTCTTCGACCGCGGCCCCCGGCAGCCGGGCCAACTCGTCCTCACCGTCCACCACCTGGCCGTGGACGGCGTCTCCTGGCGCATCCTGCTGGCCGACCTCGAAGCGGCGTACCGCACGGCCCGCGCCGGAGCCCCCGTCGCCCTGCCGCCGACCGGCACGTCCTACGGCCGCTGGGCGACCCGGCTGGAGCGGCACACCCGCGCCGGCGCCCTGGACGGCGACCTCGGCCACTGGACGCGCACCGGCGCGGCCCCGGCCGACCTGCCCGCCGGCCGCCCGGCCCCTGACACCGGCGCCCCGAACACCCACGCCACCGCCGCCACCGTCCAGGTGACGCTGGACGAGCGGACCACCGAGGCGCTGCTGCGCCGCGTCCCCGAGGTCTACCGCACCCAGGTCAACGACGTCCTGCTCAGCGCCCTGGGCCGCACCCTGGCCCGCTGGTGCGGCCGGGACACCGTGCTGGTCGGGGTGGAGGGGCACGGCCGCGAGGACCTCTTCGAGGACCTGGACCTCTCCCGGACGGTGGGCTGGTTCACCGCCGAGTTCCCGCTCGCCCTGCGCGTCGACCCCGACGCCGGATGGCACGACACCCTGCGCTCGGTCAAGGAGCAGCTGCGCGCCGTCCCGCTGCGCGGACTCAGCCACGGCGCGCTGCGCCACCTGCGGCCGGACGGCCCGCTGACCGGCTCGGCGGCGCCGCAGATCGGCTTCAACTACCACGGCCGGTGGGACACCCGCGGCGGCGCCGACGGCCTGGTCCGCGGCGCGCTGCCCCCGGCCGGTCGCGACACCGACCCCGACGAGCCCCGCCCCTACCTGCTGGACATCACCGGCGCGGTCCAGGACGGCCGCCTCGAACTGGCGTGGACCTACCCCGCCGCCGTCTACGACGAGGCGACCGTCCGCGGGCTCGCCGAGGAGACGGTCGCCGCGCTGCACGAGGTGGCCGCGCACTGTGCCCGCCCGGACGCCGGCGGCCGCACCCCGTCGGACTTCCCGCTCGCCGGCCTCGACCAGGACCGGCTGGACCGGCTCGTCGGCGACGGGCGCGAGACCGACGACGTGCTGCCGCTGACGCCGCTGCAGTCCGGCATGCTCTTCCACGGGCTCGTCGACGCCGACGGCGCCTACGTCGACCGGATCGCGGTGCGCCTGGCCGGCGTCGCCGACCCGCGGGCCTTCGCCGAGGCCTGGCAGCTGGTCGCCGACCGCACCCCGGCACTGCGTTCAAGTGTTCACTGGCGCGGCCTGCCGCACCCCGTCCAGGTGGTCGCACGGCACGCCGCACTGCCCGTCCGCCACCTCGACTGGCACGACCTGACGCCCGGGCAGCGCGCCGACCGGACGGAGCGGCTGCTCGCCGAGGAGCGCGCCGCCGGGATGGACCTCGCCACCGCGCCGCTCACCCGGCTGACCCTGGCCGCGCTGCCCGGCCACGAGGTCCTGCTGCTGTGGTCCAACCACCACCTGATCCTGGACGGCTGGAGCACCGGACAACTGCTCACCGAGGTGTGCGAGGAGTACGCCGCGCTGACCGGCGGCCCGCAGGCGCCCCGGCCGGTCCGACGGCCGTTCGCGGACTTCCTGGGCTGGCTGCGCGACCGGGACGAGGAGACGGCCGAGGCCCACTGGCGCGGCCTGCTGGCCGGATTCACCGGCCGGACCCCGCTGCCGTACGACCGCCCGCCGACCCGGGCCCACCGCGCCCGCTCCAGCGCCGCCGCCCACCGCGAACTGGACGAGACGCTCTCCCGCCGGCTGCGCGAGAACGCCGCCGCTGCCGGGCTGACCGTCAACACCGTGGTGGAGGGCGCCTGGGCGCTGCTGCTGGCCCGCTACAGCGGCGGCGACGACGTGGTCTTCGGCACCACCGTGTCCGGGCGCCCGGCCGAACTGCCCGGCGTCGAGTCGATGATCGGCCTGTTCATCAACACCGTGCCGACCAGGGTCCCGATCCCCTCGGGCGGCGTGCTGCCCTGGCTGCGGGAGCTCCAGGAACGCCAGAGCGACGGCCGCCGCTTCGACCACCTGGCCCTGCCGCGCGTCCAGGCCCTGAGCGAGGTGCCCGCCGGGGAGCCGCTGTTCGACAGCATGGCGGTCTTCGAGAACTACCCCGTCGACGAGTCGGCCGCCGACCGGACCGGGGTGCGGGTGGTCGAGGTGCGCGCCGACGACGCCACCACCTTCCCCTGGTGCCTGCGCGCCCACCTGGCCGAGCGGCTCGGCTTCGACCTGGCCTACGACCCCGCGCTCTTCGACCACCGGACGGCCCACGGCGCGGCCGACCGCCTGGTCCTGCTGCTCACCGCCCTCGCCGACGGCCTCGACGGCGACCTCGCCGAGCTGGACCAGCTCACCCCCGCCGACCGGGAGCAGCTGGCCTCCTGGCACGGCACCGCCCGCCCGGCGGCGCCCCGCAGCCCGCTCCAGGTCTTCGCGGAGCAGGTCCGGCGCACCCCCGGCGCGCCCGCCGTGCGCGACGGCGACCGCGAACTGACCTACCGCCAGCTCGACGACTGGTCCGACCGCCTGGCGGCCCGGCTGCTGGCCGACGGCCTGGCCCCCGAAGGCCGGGTGGCGCTGCTGATGGACCGCTCCGCCGAACTCGTCGCCGCCCAGCTGGCCGTCCTCAAGGCGGGCGGCGCCTACCTGCCCGTCGACCTCCGGGCCCCCGAGGAGCGCCGCCGCGCCCTGCTCGACCAGGTCGGCGCCGCCCTGCGGCTCACCGCCGAGCAGGTCGCCGCCGTGCGCACCGGCGCGGCCGGGCCGGTGGCGCCGACCCTGCCGCCCGCCGACCCCGACCGGCTGGCGTACGTGATGTTCACCTCGGGCTCCACCGGGGTGCCCAAGGCCGTGGCGGTACGCCACCGCGACGTGGCCTCGCTCGCCACCGACAGCCGCTTCGCCGACGGCCGCTGCGCCCGTGTGCTGCTGCACTCGCCGGTCGCCTTCGACGCCGCCACCTTCGAGGTCTGGGCGCCGCTGCTGGGCGGCGGCTGCGTGCTCGTCGCCCCCGACGGGCCGGTGGACGCCGCCCTGCTGCGGCGGCTCGCCGGACCGGACGGGCCGACGGCGCTGTGGCTCACCGCCGGGCTCTTCCGGCTGCTCGCCCAGGACGCGCCGGACTGCTTCGCGGGTCTGCGCACGCTGTGGACCGGAGGGGACGTGGTGCCCGCCGCCGCGGTGCGCCGCGTCCTGGCGGCCTGCCCCGGGCTGACCGTGGTGGACGGCTACGGGCCCACCGAGACCACGACCTTCGCCACCGCCCACGCCGTCGCACAGGCGGCGGCGGTGCCCGACACCCTGCCGATCGGCCACCCCCTGGACGACCGCCGCGTCCACGTCCTCGACCGGCGCCTGCGGCCCGTCCCGCCGGGCTGCGCGGGCGAACTGTACCTGGCCGGCGAGGGCGTGGCCCGCGGCTACCTGGGCCGGCCCGGCGAGACCGCGGCCCGCTTCCTCGCCGACCCCTCCGGCCCGCCCGGCGCCCGGATGTACCGCACCGGCGACCTGGCCAGGCGGCGCCCGGACGGCACCGTCGAGTTCCTGGGCCGCGCGGACGACCAGGTGAAGATCCGCGGCTTCCGGGTCGAACCCGGCGAGGTGGAGGCCGCACTCGCCCGCCACCCCCAGGTCACCGACGTCGCCGTGGTCACCCGCGAGGACTGGCCCGGCGCCCGGCGCCTGGTGGCCTACGTGGTCGGCCCGGCGGGCGCCGAACCCGAGGAACTGCGGGCCTTCGCCGCCCGCGCGCTGCCCGACTACCTCGTCCCCACCGCCTTCGTCCCGCTCGCCGCCCTCCCGCTGAGCCGCAACGGCAAGGTCGACCGGGCGGCCCTCCCGGCGCCGGACGAGGAGCACGGGAGCGGACGCCGCGCGCGGGTCGAGCCGCGCACCGAGGCCGAACGCCGCACCGCCGAGGTCTTCGGCGACGTCCTGGGCATCCGGCCGCCCGGCGTGGAGGACGGCTTCTTCGAGCTGGGCGGCGACTCCATCCTCAGCATCCGGCTCGCCGCCCGCCTGGCCGAGGCCTTCGGCGCCGACCTCACCCCCCGCGCCGTCCTCGACCACCCCACCCCGGCCGGCCTGGCCCGCCTGCTCACCGAGGAGCAGGGCCGCCCGGGCGGGCGCCCGCCCGTCCTCCCGGTCGTCCGCGACGGCGCGGCGCCGATGTCGTACGCCCAGCAACGCCTCTGGTTCCTGGAGGAGTTCGCGCCCGGCGGCGCCGAGTACGTGACCGCGCTCGCGCTGCGCCTGCGCGGCGCCCTGGACACCGACGCCCTCGGCGCGGCCCTGCGCGCCCTGGCGGCCCGGCACGAGTCGCTGCGCACCACCTTCGACAGCGTCGACGGCCACGGCGTCCAGCTCGTCCACCCGCCGCAGGACGTGCCGCTGCCGCTGCACGACCTGTCCGGCCGGCCGGCGCAGCCGCGGGCGGAGGCCCTGCGCGGCCTGCTCGCCGCCGAACGGGCCCGCCCCTTCGACCTGCGCCGCGGACCGCTGCTGCGCACCGCCCTGGTGCGGCTGGCCGAGGGCGACCACGTGCTGGCCCTGACCCTGCACCACATCGTCACCGACGGCTGGTCGACCGCCGTCCTGCTCACCGATCTGGCCCACCTCTACCGCGCCGAACTCGGATCCGGGGAGGGCCGGTTGGCGCCGCTGCCGGTGCAGTACGCCGACTACGCGCACTGGCAGCGCACGGTCGGCGCCGCCGGGGCCGACCAACTCGCCTACTGGAAGGAGCAGTTGGCCGACGTCTCGACGCTGCGCCTGCCCACCGACCGGCCCCGGCCCGCCGTGCGCACCACCAACGGGGCCACCGCCCGCCTGGAGCTGCCCGCCGACACGGCCCGCCGACTGGCCCGGGTCGGCCGGGAGCGCGGCGCCACCCTGTTCACCACCCTGGTCGCCGCCGCGCAGGCCTACCTCGCCCGGCTCGGCGGCGACCAGGACATCGCCGTCGGCACCGTCACCTCGGGCCGCGAGCAGGCGGAGACCCAGAGCCTCGTCGGCTTCTTCGTCAACACCCTGGTGCTGCGCTCGCGGGTGGAACCCGCGCAGCCCTTCGGCGACTTCCTCGGCGCGGTCCGGCAGACCGTCCGGGACGCCTTCGCCCACCAGGACGTGCCGTTCGAGCGCGTGGTCGACGAGGTGCAGCCGGTGCGCGACACCAGCCGCAGCCCGCTCTTCCAGGCCCTGGTCGTCCTCCAGAACACCCCGGCCGCCGACCTCGACCTCCCGGGCCTGCACGTGACCGACGTCGAGACCGACACCACGCAGGCGGCCTTCGACCTCGCCCTGGAGTTCGCGGAGGCCGACTCCGGCGCGCTGCACGGCCTGATCACCTACAACACCGACCTGTTCGACCCGGCCACGGCCGAGCGGATGGCCGGCCAGCTCGCCACCCTGCTGACCGCCGTCGCCGAGGACCCGGATCGCGCCGTCGGCGCGCTGCCGCTGGCCGGTGACGACCAGCTGGCCGCCGAACTCGACCGGGCGCGCGGCACCTTCCGGCCCGTCCCCGAGGCGACCCTGGCCGAACTCTTCGAGCGCCGGGCCGCCCGCACCCCCGACGCGGTGGCGCTGCTCGACGGCGGCCGCGAGCTGAGCTACGCCGAGGTGGAGCGGGCGGCCAACCGGCTGGCCCACCGGCTCATCCGGCGCGGCGTGGGGCCGGAGCGGCTGGTCGCCCTCGCCCTGCCCCGCTCGGCGGCGGCGGTGGTGGCCCAGCTCGCCGTCGCCAAGGCCGGCGGCGCCTTCCTCCCGGTGGACCCGGACTACCCGGCCCCCCGGCGGGAGTTCATGGTGCGCGACGCGGGCGCCCACCTGGTGCTCGACGACCCGGCCGAGGTGTGGTCCGCCGCCGGGCCGCAGACCCCGCCCACCGACGCCGACCGCGCCACCCCGCTCACCCCCGGACACCCGGCCTACGTCGTCTACACCTCCGGATCGACCGGCACGCCCAAGGGCGTCCTGGTGACCCACGCCGGCCTCGCCGTCTTCGCGGCGGCCGCCGCCGAGCAGTACACCGCCGGCCCCGGGGCCAGGGTGCTCCAGTTCGCCTCGCCCAGCTTCGACGCCTCCGTCCTGGAACTCTGCGTCTCCCTGCTCAGCGGGGCCACCCTGGTGACGGGGGAGGAGGGTCCGCTCGTCGGCGAGCGGCTGGCCGAGGTCCTGGCCGAACGGCGCATCACCCACGCCCTGATCCCCCCGGCGGCCCTGGCCACCGTGGACCCGGAGACGGCCGCGACGCTGCCCGCGCTGCGCACCCTGGTCGTCGGGGCGGAGGCCTGCCCGGCCGATCTGGTCGACACCTGGGCCCCCGGCCGCCGGATGATCAACTCCTACGGCCCCACCGAGGCCACCGTGGTCGCCACCTGGACGGGCCCGCTGTCGCCGGGCACCGGCGCACCCCCGATCGGCCGCCCCGGCGGCGCCGCCCGCAGCTACGTCCTGGACGCCGCCCTGCGGCCGGTGCCGCCCGGCGTGACCGGAGAGCTCTGGCTGGCCGGCCCCGGCCTCGCCCGCGGCTACCTCGGCCGCCCGGGACTGACGGCCCAGCGGTTCCTCGCCGACCCGTTCGGCGCGCCGGGCGACCGGATGTACCGCACCGGCGACCTCGCCCACCGGGACGCCGACGGCGAACTGCGCTTCGCCGGCCGGGTCGACGACCAGATCAAGCTGCGCGGCTTCCGGATCGAACCGGGCGAGATCGAGAGCGCGCTGCGCCGCAGCCCCCTGGTGCGCGACGCCGTCGTCACCGTGCGCGCCGACGCCCCCGGGAGCGGTACGGGCTCCGGGGCCGGCCGGCTGGTCGCCTACGTCGTCCCGGCGGTCGGGGCCGTAGCGGGCGGTGCCGCACCGGAGGGCGACGGCGACGGCGAGGCCGTCGCGGGCCTGCCCGCCGCCGAACTGCGCGCCCACCTGGCCGGGTCGCTGCCGCCGCACCTCGTGCCGTCGGTGTTCGTCCCGCTGGAACGGCTGCCGCTCACCCCGAACGGCAAGCTCGACCGGCGGGCCCTGCCCGAACCCGGTCCCGCCCAGGCCGCGGCCGGTCCGCGCCGGGCGCCGGGCACCGACACCGAACGCCGGATCGCCCGGATCTGGGCCGACGTCCTGGGCATCGAGGAGGTCGGCGCCGACGACAACTTCTTCCTGCTCGGCGGCGACTCCATCCTCAGCATGCAGGTGGTGTCCAGGCTGCGCCGGGACGGCCTGTACCTCGCCACCCGGGAGCTCTTCACCCACCAGACGGTGGCCGAACTGGCCACGGTGGTGCGTACCGCCCCCGACCGGGAGGACGACGGCCCGGTCACCGGGGACGTGCCGCTCACCCCCATCCAGGAGTGGTTCCTGACCACCCCGCGCGCCGCCCACCACCACTTCAACCAGTCGACCCTGCTCGAACTCGGCGCCGACCCCGACCCGCAGGCACTGCGGGCCGCGCTGGACGCCCTGCTCGAACATCACGACGCCCTGCGCCTGCGCTTCACCCGCGACGAGACGGGCTGGCACCAGTTCAACCCGCCGCCGGCCCCCGCCGAGGACCTCCTCGTCCGGTACGACCTGACCGGGCAGAGCGCCGAGGCCGCCGACGCGGCGATGGCCAAGGCGGCCGACGAACTGCACGGCGGCTTCGACCTGGCCCGGGGCCCGCTGCTGCGGGCGGCCTTGTTCACCGGCGCCCCGGACCGCCCGGCGCTCCTGCTGCTGGTCGCCCACCACCTGGTCGTCGACGCCGTCTCCTGGCGCCTGCTGCGCGACGACCTGGAGAGCGCCTACCGGCAGGCCGCCCTGGGCACGGCGATCACGCTGGGGGAGCGCGGCACCTCCTACCGGGACTGGGCGCTCCGCCTCGCCGCCCACGTCGCCGACGGCGGCCTGGACCACGAACTTCCCTACTGGGACGAGGCGGTGAGCGCCACCGAGGCGCTGCCCGGCCGACCCGCCGAGCCCGGTGCCGCCGACCCCGGTGCCGCCGACCCCGGTGCCGCCGACCCCGGCGCGGCAGAGCCCGGGACCGTCGAGCCCGGTGCGGCCGAGACCGCGACGGTCACCGTCGAACTGGACGAGGAGGACACCGAGGCACTGCTGCGCGCGGCCCCGGCGGCCTACCGCACCCGCGTCAACGACGTGCTGCTGACCGCCCTCGCCCTGGCACTGGCCCGCTGGACCGGCCACGAGCGGATCCGGCTGGACCTGGAGGGGCACGGCCGGGAGGACGTCGTGGAGGGTGTGGACCTGTCCCGCACGGTCGGCTGGTTCACCACCATGCACCCGGTCACCTTCCACGTCCCCGACCCCGAGGACCTCGGCCCGGACCGCGACTGGCGGGCCCTGGTGAAGTCGGTCCGCCGCCAGCTGCGTGCCGTGCCGGGCAACGGGCTGGGCTTCGGCGCCCTGCGCACCTTCGGCCCGCCCGAGGTCCGCGAGCGCCTCGCCGCCGGCGCGCACGGCCAGGTGGTCTTCAACTACCTCGGCCAGTGGGACGCGCGGCCCGAGACCGCCGGCGACGGCCTGGTCCGCGCCGAGCACGGCTCCTTCGGGCAGGACCACGACCCCCGCGACGGCGGCTCGCACCCGGTGGAGGTGGTGGGCGCGGCGCAGCACGGGCGCCTCGCCTTCACCTGGCACCACCGCCCCGCCCTCCACGACACGGCGACGGTGCGCCGGGCGGCCGAGGAGTTCGCCGTGGCGCTGCGGTACATCGCCCGGCACGCCCGGGGAGGACGGTGACGGCCGCCCACCCGCCGACGCCCACCCGCCGCTGAACCCCCTGCTGTCAGACCACCGCTGTCAGACCACCGCTGGAAACCCGGCAACGACGAAGGAGTACGACATGGACGAGAACACCCGCTACCAGGTGCTGCGCAACGACGAGGAGCAGTACTCCCTCTGGCCGGTCGACCTCGACGTGCCCGCCGGCTGGCAGCCCGTCGGCCAGGAGGGCAGCGAGGCGGAGTGCACCGCCTACGTCGACGAGGTGTGGACCGACATGCGGCCGCGGAGCCTGCGCGAGCGCATGGAGAACGCCGGATCCTGACCGGCCGCAGCACGCCCGTCCCACGACAACCCCGAGGAGCTGACCGTGACCCCTTCGCTGCGCACCGAACACCTGGAGTTCATCCCCTACCGGGCCGAGGACGAGGACGCCTTCGTCTCCCTCCTCCGCGACGCTGACGTGTGCAGCTGGATGGGCCAGGACCTGGTGCCCGAGCCGCAGATCCGCGCGCTGTTCCGCGCGATCCTGACCGACGTGTACCCGCAGCAGCTCTTCGACGTGTGGGGCCTGTGGCTGGACGGGAGGTACGCGGGCCACGCCGAGGTGAAGAAGACCGGGAACGTCGACGGCCACGAGCTGGTCACCGCCCTCGCCCCGGAGTTCTGGGGCCGGGGCCTGGGCACCGAGGTGGTCCGCGGTCTGGTCCGTTACGCCGCCGATGAGTTGGGGCTCAAGGAGGTCTACGGCATGGTGGGTGCGGAGAACGCCCCGAGCCTGGCGATGTCCCGGCGGCTGGGCTTCCGGCACCTGCGCGACGTCGTCGGGGACGACGGCTCGGTGACGAAGGTGGTGGTGCTCTCGACGACCGGCCAGGCCTGACCGGGCCCGGCCGGGTACGACCGCGGCCCGCGGCGCGTCCGGTCGCGCCGCGGGCCGCTGACGTGCGTGTCCGCTCAGCGGGCCGGTACCGCTCCGTTCGGCGCTCCCGGCCCGCTCGGCGTTCCCGCCGCGCCGTGGCCCAGCAGCAGGGCGAGGTCGTCGGCCTGGCAGCGGATCTCCGGGATGGCGGTGGTCTCCAGCAGGTTGCCGCGCCGCAGCGACCCCAGCGTCCACAGCGGCGCCGGCGCCCGGCCGCCGGTGGGGAGGAGGCGGCCGTCGGCGGCGGTGTCGAAGCCGCCGCCGACGGGGGCGGGGGAGCCGAGGCCGGTGGTGAGCAGGTCGGTGATCAGCGGGTCGTCGACCCGGGTGAGTTCGGCCTCGGAGCCGGTGCAGTTCAGCAGCGCCCCCACCCGCAGCGCGCGGCCGTCGTCCAGCCACACGTCGATGACCTCGGCCACCTCGCCGGGGCCGTCCGCGGTGGTCTTGGCGTCGGACACGGTGCCCCGGCCGATGCTGACCAGACCCGCGTCGACGGCGGCGCGCAGGGCCCTGGCGCTGACCGGCGGGATCCGGTGGCGGTGGGTCTCCCAGAGCCGGAGGTCCCGGGCCAGCAGCCGGGCCTGGTCGGCGGGCGGGAGCTGCTGCCACAGGGCGCTGGTGAGGGGGCGGAGGCTGTCGACCCCGGCCCGCCAGTCGCCGTGGACGCGGCGGCAGCGGGCGATCTGGCACAGCACCGCCCGGCGCAGCGCGGGCAGCCCCGCACGGGCGTCGAGCCGCGGGACGGCCGGTGCGTCCGGGGTGGTGAGCGGGGTGGCGGCGTGCGGTCGGGGGACCAGGCCGTTCCGGGACAGGGCGTGGACGACGCGTCCGGGGCGTTGCAGGCTGAGCGCCATGTCGACCATGGTCAGGCCGGTGCCGACGAGCAGGACGTCGCGGTTCTCGGGGACGGCCGCCAGGGCGCCGGGTGCCCAGGGGTCGGCCAGGAACCGCCCGGAGTCGCGCAGCCCCGGCGGTGCCCAGGTGTGGCCGGGTGCGAAGTTGCCCAGGGCCAGCACCGCCGCGTCGACGTCGAGCGGCGGCCCGTCGCGCAGCCACAGGCGCAGCGGCGGGGTGGTCGCCGACGGTCGGTGGGTGAGCCCGACGACGCGGTCGGGCACCCGGACCAGGTCGGGGGTGCCGGGGCGGTCGGCCGCCGCCGCCAGGCTCTCGGCGAGGTAGCGGCCGAAGAGGCGCCGGGGGACGAAGTCGTGCTCGCCGCCGCGGTCGCCGAGCCAGCGCACGAAGTGGCCGGGGTCGTCCCGGTGGGCGCTCATCTGGCCGGCCCGGACGTTCAGCAGGTGGTGCGGCGCGTCGGTGCCGAACGCCAGCCCCGGGCCCGCGGGCCCGGGGTCGATGAGCCGGATCCGGGCCGGTGCGGGTCTCCCGGCGGCCGCGTGGTGGAGCAGGCGCAGCGCCGTGAGGGTGCCGGCGGCGCCTGCGCCCACCACGGCGATCTCGTGCGGGGTGCTGCTCTGGTTCACGGCGGCCGCGTCGGACGCGGCGGGAGACGTCATGCGGCCAACATCGAGCCGATCGCGCCGCCGCGTCCAACGACGGTTCATAGGCCCCTCGCCAAGCAGGACTTATGGCCCGGCGGCTCGGTGTCGCGCCGTCCGGGGCGGGGGTGATGGTCACGTAGGGTCCGGAGTTCGACACGTTCCGTCCCATAAGGAGAGTTTGGGGGCGCTCCGCCGCTCGCCGTCCGGGCCTCTGGTTAGAGGGTGTCACGAAAGCTGTTGACCTCTCGCGAGTCTGCGTTATAGCTTATAACGAACGCGCAAGCATCTATCGAGCGCGGGGCCATGACAGCCGCGTTCGCAGCTCGACGGGCAACGCCCGCCCACCAACTGACACCCGACCAAGGGGAACCCATGTCCGGCACCCGCAGCACCGGCGTCCGCGCCGCCCTGTTCGCCGTCCCGCTCGTCGTCAGCCTCCTCGGCGCCGCGGCGGCGCCCGCCGGGGCCGCCAACTCGCACCCCGCCACCTCCCTGACCTGCCACGGCCAGGGCGTCGACCCCCGGGCCCAGGTCCGCTACCGGGCCGAGACGGTGATCCACGCGCCGCTGCACACCATCTGGAAGCTGCAGACCGACGTGGAGCGCTGGCCGTCCTGGCAGGGCCCCGTCACGAGCGCGGAGCGCCTCGACGACGGCCGCCTGCGCCCGGGCTCGGCGTTCCGGTGGACGACCCCGCTCCCGCCCAACCCCGCGACCACCGCCACCAGCCTGGAGATCGTCTCGACCGTCCAGCAGCTCCAGCGGGAGTCCTGCCTCCGCTGGACCGGCCCCGCCGTCGCCGAGGGGCTGCACATCGACGGCGTCCACGTGTGGAACTTCACCCGGGTCAGGGGCGGCGTCCGGGTGAGCACCGAGGAGACCCACACCGGCCCCCAGGTCGACGCGGACGTCCCCGCCGCCACCGCGATCCTGCGCCAGGGCCTCGACGGGTGGCTGCACGACCTGAGGACCACCGCCGAGGCCGACGCCGAACAGGGCTGACAGGGCCTAGTCGGACAGGGCTTCGAGGGCGGCCCGGGCGGCGTTGTGGCCGGGGATGCCGCTGACTCCGCCGCCGCGGACGGCGCCCGCGCCGCACAGCAGGACGTTCGGGTGGGCCGTCGCCACGCCCCAGCGGGCGGCGGGGCCGTCCACCGGCCCGGTCGCGAACGGGAAGGAGAGGTCCCGGTGGAAGATGTGGCCGCCGGGCAGGCCGATCTCCCGTTCCAGATCGAGCGGGGTTTTGGCCTCCACGCAGGGCCGGCCGGTGGCGTCCGGCGCGAGGCAGTCGGCGATCGGTTCGGCCAGCACCTCGTCCAGTTGGGCCAGACTGGCCGCCAGGGCGCGCTCCTTGGCGGCCGGGTCGGTGAACAGCCGGGCGGGCATGTGCAGGCCGAACAGGGTCAGCGTCTGGAGGCCCTGGCGGACGGCTTCGGGGCCCAGGATGGTGGGGTCGGTGAGGGTGTGGCAGTAGATCTCCGACGGGGGCGCGGAGGGCATCCCGCCGGCCGCCGCCTCGGCGTAGGCGGCCTCCAACTGCCGGTAGCCCTCGGCGATGTGGAAGGTGCCCGCGAAGGCCTCCCGGGGGTCCGCGCCGGTGTCCCGGAGCCGCGGCAGCCGGCGCAGCACCAGGTTGACCTTCAGCTGGGCGCCCTCGGGCGCGGGCCCGGGCTCCTCGCCGAGGAGTCGGGCCAGGGTGGCCGGGGCGGCGTTGACCAGCACCCGGCGGCCCGCCGCGGTGGCCTCGCCGCCTTGGTGGCGGTACGTCACCTCGGCGTCGCCGTGGCCGTCGGTGGCGATGGCGGTGACCTCGCACCCGGTGCGGATCTCGGCGCCGGCGGCCAGGGCCGCCCCGGCCAGCGCGTCCGTCACCGCGCCCATGCCGCCGACCGGGACGTCCCAGTCGCCCGTCCCGTTGCCGATCACGTGGTAGAGGAAGCAGCGGTTCTGCCGGAGCGAGGGGTCGTGGGCGTGGGTGAAGGTGCCGATCAGCGCGTCCGTCAGGGCGATCCCGCGAACCAGGTCGTCGCTGAAGGTCCGTTCGATCGTCTCGCCGAGCGGCCGTTCGAACAGGGTGGTCCAGGCGTCGTCGTCGGCGATCCGCCGGCGCAGTTCGGCACGTTCGGGCAGCGGCTCGGTGAGGGTCGGGAAGACCCGTCGGGCGACCTGCCCGGTCATGCCGTAGAAGCGCTGCCAGGCCTCCCACTCCCGGTCGGTTCCGGTGAGCGCCCGGAACGCCTCCGCGGTCCGGCCGGGGTCGGCGGCGTCCACCAGCAGGCCGGTGGGCTTCCCGTCCCGGACGGTCGGCGTGTACGAGGCGATCCGGCGGCGCCGCAGGTCGAGCCGCAGGCCCAGTTCCTGGACGATCTTCCGCGGCAGCAGGCTGACCAGGTAGGAGTAGCGCGACAGCCGGGCGTCCACGCCCGGGAACGCCCGGGCGGAGACGGCGGCCCCGCCGACCCGGGGCAGCCGTTCCAGCAGTAGGACCCGGCGTCCGGCCCGGGCGAGGTAGGCGGCGGCCACCAGCCCGTTGTGGCCGCCGCCGACGATCACGGCGTCGTACCGGGCGGGGGTGGACGAGTTCGCGTTCACCCCCGCCACGCTACGGGACGGAGCCGGGCCGGGAAATGCCCCGGACACGACGGCCCCGGACACGACGGCCCCGGAACGCCGCAGGGCCCCCTTGCAGCGGTTCGCGAGGGGGCCCTGCGGCGTCCGGCCGGTCAGCGGCCGCCGTGGATCAGTTCGACGGAGAAGCCGTGGTCGGTGGCGACGGTGGGCGTTTTGACCTGAGTGACCCCGGTCGCGGCGTCGTAGTACCAGCCCGAGGCGGCCGAGTCGAGCGCCGCCGCGGAGTCCAGCCGGGGCAGCGGTCCGCCCTGCGTGACGACCAGGCGCGGGGTGGGCTTGCCGTGCACGGTGAAGCGGTACCCCCGCTCGGCCGGCTTTCCGGTGTAACTCCCCACGCTGGCACCGACCTTGACGACGGTGACCGGCCCGTGGGCGCGGACGTCCACCCGCTGGGTGGCCGAGGCGCCGGCGGCGAAGCCGCGGGTGACGCCGTCGTCCTCGTACAGGGTGTAGGAGGAGTCGCCCTGCGGGTAGAGGTCGTAGTCGAGCCGGGTGCGGTCCCGGTTCTCCCAGGACAGCGTGCCCTCGGGCCACATCGGCACGATCGAGCCGCCCTTGACGAACAGCGGCAGGGTGTCCAGCGGCGCGGAGTAGCCGTTGATCGTGGTGGGGCCCTGGTAGGTGCGCCCGGTCCAGTAGTCGGTCCAGGTGCCCTTGGGCAGGTAGATGCCGTCGCGCACCGAGGTGTCCGAGTAGACCGGTGCGACGAGGAAGTCCGGCCCGGCCAGGAACTCGTACGTGGCGTTCGGGCCGAGGGCCGCCGGGTCGTCCGGGTACTCCAGGGCGAGCGGACGCACCGCGCCGATGCCCGTCCTGGTGGCCTCCGCCGACAGCGTGTACATGTACGGCAGCAGCCGCTCCTTCAGCTGGAGGTACTTGCGGTTGATCGAGGTGTAGGGCTCGCCGTCCAGCCAGGGCTGCTGGTCGCGCTGCTCCTTGCCGGCCATGTCCCTGGCCCAGCCGTCCATGGTCATGATGGCCGGGAGGAAGGACTTCCACTGGAGGTCGCGGGTGTACATCTTCGGGTCGCGGCGGTAGATGGAGCCGACGTCGCCGGTGTTGTAGGCGATGCCGGACATGGTGGCGCCGGCGTAGGTGGGGATCTGCCAGCGGATGTAGTCCCAGGACAGGCTCTGGTCGCCGCTCCACAGGACGCCGCAGCGCTGGGCGCCGGCCCAGGAGACGGGCAGCCAGACGAAGCCGCGGGCGTTGCTGCCGTCCTCGATGCCGGCCTTGGCCTGGTCGCAGGCGTTCAGCGCGAAGTCGTAGCCGTTGCCGACCCAGGCGACGTCGAGCTTGCGCACCAGCGCGCCGGCCTTGACCTCGGCGGCCTGGTCGGGCAGGCCGTTCTGGGTCCAGAGCCCGAGCTGGGCGTGGTCCTTGCGCAGGCCCTCGCCGGTCTGGGCGAGGTTCTCGTAGCCGCAGCCGTAGCCGTCGTTGACGAGCATCCAGCCGAGCGGCATCTGGTTCTGCACGTAGCCGTCGGCGACCTTGAGCGCCTCGGTGGTGTGGCGTTCGCCGCGGTTGGCGTTGTGCAGGTAGCAGTCGGAGTCGCCGGGCTCCAGACCGTAGACGGGCGGCATGAAGGGCTTGCCGACCAGGGTGGTGTACTTGCCGATCACCGACTTGACGTCACCGGTGAAGTAGTAGGCGTCCAGGCGCCGTTCCTGCTGTCCGGTGCGCACGGGCGAGCCGAAGTCGTAGGTGCCCGGCGCGAAGGTGTTGCGGAAGACGCCGTAGCCGGCGGTGGAGATGTAGAACGGCTGCGAGTTGTTGTAGCCGCCCTCGTTCCAGTTGGTGCTGTTGGCGACGTGGACGGTCTTGTCCCGGTGGGAGAAGGAACCGTTCTGCTCGCCGCCGCCGAAGAACTGCTCGTCGGCGCCGCGGACCAGGCTCTGCCGCAGCCCGCTGGTGGACCAGCGCAGCGGGGCGTCCTCCTGCCAGACGGCGGTGCGGTTGTCGGCCTTGTACAGGCCGAACCTCAGGGGGTGCTTGTAGACCCTCAGCACCTGGCCCTTGGAGCGGATGCCGTAGTAGTCGCCGGCGTCGAACGACGAGGTGCTGCGCTGGAGTTCGGGCTGCTTGCGGATGATCGTGCTGCCGGCCGGGTCGGTGAGCACGCCGTCCGGGGCGGCGCGCAGCCGCAACTGGTCGTCGGCGAGGAAGTCGACCTTGGCCTTGAGGGTGCCGGCGGCGATGTCGTAGCTGCCCTGGCCGCCGGAGAAGGAGGTGAGGTTTCCCGCGTCGGCGGTCTGCGGCAGGTAGGCGCGGCCGGTGAAGGAGCCGCCGTGCACGTCGTAGGGGACGACCAGGACGTGGTAGGTGCCCGAGGCCTTCGGGATGACGGTCGCCTCGGGGTTGGCGGTGCCCGCGCTCTCGGCGACCTCCTTGCCGTTGGCGTCGTAGATGTAGAGGTCGAAGTCGTCGGTGGGGTTCTGCCACTGGATCGAGAGCGGGACGCCGCCCTCGGGGTTGTCGTCCCAGTAGCCGGCGGGCGCGTCGACGGTCAGGTCGAAGCGGCCGCAGACCGTGCCGTCCGGGTCCTGGGCGGCGGACGGGCAGGAGGAGGCGCCGCCGAGGGTGCCCTTGGCGTACGTGGGGCTCTGCCAGGTGGTGCTCTGGTGGCTGCCGTCGAGGACGGCGGAGCCGGGGGTGGCGGCGCGGGCCGGCAGGGTGGGCCCGGCCACGGCGGCGATGCTGGTGAGGGCCACGGTGAGGGCGGCCCGGCGGAGGCGAGGTCGTACCAAGCGCACGGTGTGTTCTCCCGTCGGATGAGCAAGAGATGTTCACTTACTGCGCGAAGCTGCTTGAACATGGGGGAATACAAGCAACATTCACAGTTGTGGCCGGTCCATGTCAATGGCAGGGTCGCCGTTCCCGACGCCCCGGACGGCCGGGGCTACTTGACCGATCCGGCGGTCAGCCCGGAGACCACGTGGCGCTCGATGACGGCGAACAGCACCACGACCGGCACGATCGCGACGACCGATCCGGCGAACAGGTAGTTCCACTCCACGGTGTAGTTGCCGATGAAGCCGTTGATGCCGACGGTCAGCGGCTGGCTCTCCGGGGCCGTCGACAGGGTCAGGCCCATCACGAACTCGTTCCAGGCCGAGATGAAGGTGAAGATCACCGCGGTGACCACGCCCGGCATGGCCAGCGGCAGCACCACCCGGCGCAGCGCCCCGAGCCGGCCGAGGCCGTCGAGCAGCGCGGCCTCCTCCAACTCGACCGGGATCGAGCCGATGTAGGCGGTGAGGATCCAGACGGCGAAGGCCAGGTTGAAGGCGGCGTTGCAGAGGATCAGCGTCCAGACCGAGTTGAGCATGTCCAGCTGGTAGAACTCGCGGTAGAGGCCCACCAGCAGCGAGGTCGGCTGGAACATCTGGGTGACCAGCACGAGCAGCAGGAAGAGCTTGCGGCCCCGGTACCTGAACCGCGCGGTGCAGTAGGCGGCGGGCAGCGCGACCAGCAGCGCCAGCACGGTGGAGCCGCCGGCGACCAGCAGGGTGACCTTGAGGTTGGCGCCGAGCGTCGACTCGCGCCAGACGTCGACGAAGTTGGACCAGGCGGGGTGGTGCGGCAGGTAGCCCGCGTCGCGCAGCTCGTCGGCGGGGCGCAGCGCGGTGACGGCCATCTCCAGGTACGGGAGCAGGAAGACCGCCGCCAGCAGCCAGGCGGCCGCCGCCATGACCAGGGTGCGGGGCCGGATCCGGCGGGTGGCCGGGCGGGCCGTCAACGCTCCTCCCCGTTCCAGCGACCGACCTTGAGGAAGACGAGCACCATGAGCACCACCAGGGCGAAGTTGACCACCGACATGGCGGCGGACTCGCCGATGTCGGTGTTCTTCAGCTGGTACATGAACACCGTGCTGGTGGCCGTGGCGCTGCCGGGGCCGCCCTGGGTCATGCCCCAGATGACGGGGAAGGAGTTGAAGACGTTGATCAGGTTGATCACGAGGCCGACCAGGAAGGCCGGGCGCAGCAGCGGCAGGGTGATCCTCCGGTAGGCCTGCCACGGGGAGGCGCCGTCCACCCGGGCCGCCTCGTACAGCTCGCCGGGGACGGTCTGCAGGCCGGCGAGCAGGGTGTAGGTGGTGAACGGCAGCGAGACGAAGACGGCGACGAGGACCATCCAGGGCCAGGCGGTCGACGGGTCGCCGAGCCAGTCCCGGGGGCCGTCGACCAGGCCGAGGTCGGTCAGCGCGGTGTTGAGCACGCCGGCCGTCCGGTCGAGCATCCACCGGAAGCCGATGGCGGTCATCAGGACGGACGCCGCCCAGGGGGCGATCAGGGCCCAGCGGGCGAACCTGCGCCCGGGGAAGCGCTGGTTGAACAGCTGGGCCAGGCCGAGCGAGAGCGCCATCGTCAGGCCGACGACGGCCACCGTCCAGACCACCGTCGAGAGCAGCACCCGGCCGAGGTCGGCCTCGCCGAAGAGCTTGCGGTACTTGTCCAGCCCGGCGGAGCCGCGGACGAACCCGCTGGTGCTGATGCGCAGGAACGAGGTGCGGACCATCTCGTAGACGGGCCACAGGACGACGGCCAGGATCAGCAGGACGGCCGGGGCGATCCACGGCAGCGGTCCGAGCCGGCCGGGGCCGGAGCCCGTCCGGGCGGGCCGGCCGGGCCCGGGGGCTCGGGGGGTGGGGGAGTCGAGGGACACGGCGGTGCCTTTCGGACGGGGCGCGGGCCGGGGCGGGCGTGCCCTACTTGTTCGCGACGGCGTCCCGGGCCTTCTTCTGCAGGTCGCCGAGCACCTTGGCCGGGTCCCCGGTGACGGCGGTGCCGATGCTCTTCTTGAGCTCGGCCGAGACCGCGTCCCAGGTGGTGTTGCCGAGCGGGTAGAAGACGGCGTTCGGCAGGAGGGCGAAGAACGGTTCGAGGTCCTTGTGCTTGCCGCTGGCGGTCATCTCGCGCAGGGTGCTCTGGGTGACCGGCATCAGGTTGTAGGTCTCGTCGAAGGCGAGCGTGTTGTCCTTGGAGTACGCGAAGTCGAGGAACTTCCTGATCTGGTCGCGGTGGCCGTTCTTCTTGAAGGCCATCGTCCAGTCCGCGACGCCGAGGGTGGAGGCGAGCGGGCCGGTCCTGCCGGGGATGGGCGCGACGCCGTAGTCGACCTTGCCGTCCTTGGCCATCTGGATCAGCGAGGGGTGGCCGTCGGCCATGGCGGCCTTGCCCGCGGCGAAGTCGGCGAAGGCGGTCTTGCGGTCGGTGGTGGCCGGGTTGGCGTAGGTCAGGCCGGGGTCGACGAGGTTGGTCTTGAGCCAGCGGAAGGTGTCGACGTCGGCCTGGCTGTCGATGGCGTACGTGCCGTCCTCGGCGGTGGGGCCGCCGCCGTTGCCGAGCTCCCAGATCATGCTCTCGCCCTGGGCCTCCTCCGGGCCGAGCGGCAGCGCGTACGGGGTGACCCCGGGTGCCTTGGCCTTGATCAGTTCGGCGTCCTTGCGCACCTCGTCCCAGGTGGTGGGCGGCTGGGTGATGCCGGCCTGCTGGAAGACGGCCTTGTTGTAGAAGAGGGCGCGGGCGGAGGAGACGAACGGGATGCCGTACTGCACGCCGTCGACCCGGCCGGCCTGGGCGAAGCTCGGGATCAGGTCGGCCCGGGTGCCGGCGGACAGGACGTCCTCGGCCTTGTAGAGGAGGTCGTCGGCGACCTTGTCGGCGTAGCCCCCGGTCTGCAGGACGTCGGGGACGTTGCCGCTCTGGATCATCGTCTTGACCTGCTTGTCGATGTCGTTCCAGTTCATCACCTGGACGTCGACCTTGATGCCGGGGTTGGCCGCGGTGAACGCGGTGGCGACGCCGTTCCAGTAGGCCTTGGAGCTGTTGGACTCCTTCTCGCCGTAGTCGGCGGCGACGAGTTTGAGTGTCACGGCGCCGTTCGGGGAGGACCCGCCGCCAGTGCTGCCGCCGCACGCCGTGAGGGCGAGCGCGCCGACGGCGCAGGCCGCCCAGAGGGTCCGTACACGTGTGTTCACCGCAGTTACCGCCTTCGTACGCCGCTTGATCCTAGTTGCTTGAAGAGCGCTGGTTCTGAGCAGATTCGAAAGAGCGTGGCGTCGGGCAGTATTCACGAGGCGGACCGGCGGGGTCGAGGTGTCGCCCGGATGTCGTTATCGGACCGTTGCATGACAACTGGCGGGGCGACAGCGAGCCCGGCCGGTCCTCCCCGGCCGGGCACCCCGCGTGAACAGGTCAGACGCGCGCGACCCGGACCCCGCAGGCGGCGATCGCCTTCTCCTGGGCCGGGGTGGCCTCGTCGTCGGTGACGAGGTCGTGCACCTCGGCGAGCGGGCAGATCTTGGCGAAGGTCACCCGGCCGATCTTGGTGCTGTCCGCCAGGACCACCGACCGCGCGCTGGCGTGCAGGAACGCGCGGTCGGTCTGGGCCTCCATCTCGTCGTGCGTCGTGCAGCCGTCCTGCGCGGTCAGGCCGTCCACCCCGATGAACGCGAGGTCCAGGTGGTACTGGGCGAGCATCCGGTCGGCGGCCGGCCCCACCAGCTCGTAACTCGTGGTCCGGGCCAGGCCGCCGACCACCACCAGGCGGACCTCCGGCCGGACGATGAGGTCCGCCGCGATGTTGACCGCGTTGGTCACGATGGTGATCCCGCCGCGCTCGGCCAGCACCCGGGCCAGCTCGCTCGTCGTCGTGCCGCCGGTCAGGCCCACCACGGCGCCGTCCGGCACCAGCCGGTCGGCCGCCAGCGCGATCCGCCGCTTCTCCGCCTGCCGCGTCCCGTGCTTGTGGCGCAGCGGCAGTTCGAGGTTGACGGCACCGGTGACCGCCCCGCCACGGGTGCGGTGCAGCAGGCCCTGGTCGTGCAGTTCCTGGAGGTCCCGGCGGACGGTGGCCGGTGACACCTGGAGGAGACCGGCCAGCTCGTGCACATCGGCGCTGCCCGCCTCGGTGATGTGGGCGAGGATCCGGGCGGTACGGTCGGCTTTGAGCATGGCCGCAGTCTAGGGCGTGTCCGTTGGATCACACCGGGCCCGTGTGGCGGCGGCCTGTGCGCAGAACCGAACACCGGGAGGGCCGGAGCCGGCCGGGGCAGCCCGGAGCGGGGGCGTCACCGGGTGGCGAAGACCCAGCGGTCGGCGGCGAAGGCGTCGTGGGGTTCGGGCCGGGGGCCGCGGCCGTAGTGGCGGGTGAAGTCGAACGGGGTGTGGACGGTGGTGGACCAGCCGCGCGCGGTGAGATCGGCGGCGGTGTCGGGGCGGGGCCCGGCGTCGAACAGGGCGGGCAGGTCGACGCCGAGCCGCTCGCGGGCGGCCGTGTAGACGGGGTTGTCGCGGACCGCCGCGGACACCGGTCCGAGCCTGGCCTCGTACGCCAAGGTGCTTCCGGCGGCGCCGAGTCGGTCGACGGCGGCCGCGAGCCGCTGTTCGGCGGCGGCGGGCAGGTAGGGCAGCAGGCCCTCGGCGAGCCAGGCGGTCGGCTCGGCGGACTGGAAGCCGGCCGCGGTGAGGGCGTCGGCCCAGTCGCCGCGCAGGTCGGCGGCCACCGGTACGCGGCGCGCCGCCGGCCGGGCGCCGGCCCGGTCGAGGACGCGCTGCTTGAACGCGAGGACCTCGGGCCGGTCGACCTCGAAGACGGCGAGGTCGGCGGGCCAGTCGAGCCGGAAGGCCCGGGTGTCCAGGCCGGCGCCGAGCAGGACCACCTGGCGGACGCCCAGGTGGGCGGACCACAGCAACTGGTCGTCCAGCGCCCTGGTCCGCAGGGCGAAGTAGCGGCCGAGCCGCCCCCAGAGCGGATCGGCCTCGCCGCCCGGGACGTCCCGGGGGTGGACCGGCCAGTGTGCGGAGGCCCGGGCGGCGCGCACGAAGTGCTCGGCGTGGGCGTCCCGGGCGAGGGCGTCGGGGCGGTGGGTCTCGATCGCGCGGGCGGCGGCGACCATCAGGGCGGTCGGTCCGACGCCCTCGTCGACGCCGGCACGGGGGCGGGCGGCGGTGGCCATGGTCCCTCCTGGTGTTCGGACTTCGGGAAGCCGCGGCCAGGTCCTGTCCGGCGCGATCGGCCGGACAGGACCTGGCCGGCGGACCGGTCGTGGGTGGTGGCGCGGGCGCCGTGGGCCCGGTGCGTGAAGCGCGGGACGGCGTCGCCAGGCAGGAGCGGGGCGGCGACGCCGTCGCTCAGCCGATCCGGGCAGGTGCGCCTCGGGGGAGATCAGGCGGCCGGTCGGCCCACCAGCAGGTCGCCGGGGATGCCGGCCTTGTCCGGGGCGTAGTAGTCGCGGATCCCGGCGGCCCAGACGGCCACCGTGATGCGGTCCTCGGGGGTGGGGCCGAAGGCGTCGAAGAGGGCGTGGATGTTGGCGTGCTCGAAGCCGATCGCGGTCATCAGCGCCACGAACAGCGGGCGCTCGATCAGGCCGTCGCCGTCCGGGTCGCCGAGCGCGGCCAGGGCGTCGGCGAACTCGTCGGCGGTGGGGCCGAAGCGCTCGGGAGAGAGGACGAAGCCGCCGAACTCCTCGCGGCTGATCACGCCGTCGCCGTTGGTGTCCAACTCGCTGACCAGGGTGGTCCAGTAGCGCCGGAAGGCGGCGCGGATCGCGGCCTTCGCGGCGTCGTCCGAATCGGCGGCGGCCGCGACCACGCGGGCCGTCATCAGGTTGAAGTCGTCGACCTCGACGATGCCGTTGCGGTTGGCGTCGAACAGGGAGAAGACGAGGTCGATCCGCCGGGTGGCCTCGGTGGGCATGTGTCGCTACCTCTTTCCGTGGGTTCACGCGTGTCCGCGGGTCCACGCGTTCCGGTGGGACCGGATGGTGTGCGTCCGATCGGTCTCCCCACTATCGGCCACCCGGGTCGGGGCGGATGAGTCATGATCGAGTTCTTCACCTGATGGAGTGAACTATCATCGTTCGAAAGCCAGTTGGCGCACAAACGGACCCGCTCGGGCCGCCGGGGCGGCCGGCCGCCAGTCGGCGGGGCCGGTGGGCGGGAGGTGCCTGGGCAGGCCGGGCGTCCAGCGCCTGGTCCCGTCGGGCAGGACGGCGAGGGCCTCGACGCCGGGCCGCCGGGCGGCCCAGGGGAGCGCGCGGTCGGGGCCCATCGCGAAGGCGGCGGTGGGCCGGGCGCACGGCGGCACGGTGGACGCGGCGAGCCGGCCGGGGCGCACCGTGTTCACGGTCCGGCTGCCGCTCTGGCCTGGAGCGTGGGTGTGGTGGTGCGGAAGCGGTCGCGGTACTCGGTCGGGGTGGTGTCGAGTCGGCGGCGGAAGGCCCGGACCAGGGTGTCGGTGGTGCCGAACCCGCAGTCGGTGGCGACGCGTTCGAGCGTGGCGTCGGTGGATTCGAGCTGGTGGCGGGCGAGCTCGACCCGGGCCGACTCGATGTAGGCGCTGGGCGTGGTGCCCAGTTCGGCCTTGAAGATCCGGGTCAACTGCCGTTCGCTGACGTGGGCGTGGGCGGCGAGATCGGGGACGGTGAGCCGGCCGGTGAGGTTGCGCAGGACGTGGTGGCGCAGCTCCTCGACCCGCCGGGTGGTGGAGACGGGTTCCAGCGGGACACTGAACTGGCTCTGGCCGCTGGGGCGTTTGAGGTACATCACGAGCTGGCGGGCGACCCTCAGCGCGAGCTCCTCGCCGAAGTCCTCGGCGACCAGGGCGAGGGAGAGGTCGAGGCAGGCGCTGATGCCCGCGCCGGTCCAGACGTCGCCCTCGCGGATGAAGATCGGGTCGGCGTCCACCTCGATCTCCGGGTACTCGGCGGCCAGTTGCGCGGCGGTCGACCAGTGGGTGGTGGCGCGCTTGCCGTCGAGGAGCCCGGCGGCGGCGAGCAGGTGCGCGCCGACGCAGACCGAGGCGATGCGGCGTGAGCGCCCGGCGAGGGTGCGCACCCGGTCGACCACGGCCGGGTCGGTGCGCGGGTGGACCCGGTGCGGGCCGTCGACCTCGACGGCGCCGGGCACCAGCAGGGTGTCGATGGCGCTCGCGGCGGCCTCGTCGAAGGTGAGGTCGGGCAGGATCCGCACGCCGGCGGCGGTGGTGACCGGGTCCGTGGTCGCGGCGGCGAGGACGACGCGGTAGCCGGTCGCGTCGCCGGTCTCCCGCCGGACGAGGGAGAACACCTCGGGCGGTCCGGTGACGTCGAGCAGGTCGACGCCCTCGAACAGGACGATGACGATCAGTCGTTGTTCGGCGCCCACGGCCCCACCTGCGCTCTCTTCGTGCTCTCTCGATGTCGGAATCTGCAGGTTAGATGGCATTGCCGACATCCGGTGGCCGATCGTAGCGTTCCGGGGGTGGGCCGCCGCGGCCGTCGCAGTCGCCGCCCGCCCTTACCCGTGTACCGAACCGAAGGTGGTCCCCCCATGCCCACGACGACCCTGCGCGCCCTGAACGGCCTCGACGAGACGCCCGCCACGCTCGCCGCGTCCACGCTGATCCTGATCGACTACCAGAACACCTACGTGCGCGGCGTGATGGAGCTGGAGGGCTGGCGGGAGGCGCTGGACGCGGCCGCGGCCCTGCTCGCCCGGGCGCGTGCGGCGGGTGCCACGGTCATCCACGTGATCAACGACGGTGGCGCGGGCACCCCGTACGACGTCCGTGCCGAGATCGGGCGGATCCACCCCGCCGTGGCGCCGGTCGAGGGCGAGGCCGTGGTCGTCAAGCAGGCCCCGGACGCCTTCGTCGGTACCGGCCTGGGCGCCCTGCTCGACGAGGCCGGCCACCAGGACGTGGTGGTCGCGGGCTTCATGACCCACATGTGTGTGGCCTTCACCGCCGCGGGTGCCTTCCTGCGCGGCAACCGGCCGACCGTCGTCGCCGACGCCTGCGCGACCCGCCCGCTCGCCTCGGCGGGTACCCGGGTGACCGCCGCCCAGCTGCACCGCAGCGCCCTGGCGACCATCGGCGACCTGTACGGCGTGGTCGTGGAGTCCCAGGCCGCGCTGAGCTGAACCGTTCCCGCCGGGGCCCGGCCCGCCGGCCGGGCCCCGACAGCGGCGGTGTCAGGCCAGCGGGCGGCAGAGCAGCGCGTCCGGGACGCCGGCGTGCAGCCAGCGCCAGGTGAAGGCGATCCCCGCGACGTACTCGTTCGAGGCGCACTGCCCCTTGTAGGCCCCGGGCGCCCAGTCGCTGGCCGCGGAGTCGGCGCCGGTGGTGACCGGGGGCCGGTTGTCGCCGTGGTCGAACCAGAGCACCCGGCCGGTCGCGGCGGGCGGCGCGGCCGCGGCCGGGGCGCAGAGCAGGGCGGCCATCGCGTCGGCGTGGACGCTGTAGCCGACCGCGAACCGGCCGTCCGGGCACTGGAGCTTGTCGTAGCCGGGCGCCCAGTCGCCGCCGGTGACGTAGCGCTCGTCCGTGACGGTCGTCCAGGCGTCCGGCCCGGTGGCGGGCTGCCCGGCGTCGGTGCACAGGCCGCGGCCGTCACCGCGGCCGAGGCCGATCAGACGCTGGCCGTCCGGGCAGTTCCCCTTGCGGTTTCCGCTGCTCCAGTCGGGCAGGGCCAGCATCCGCCGGGAGGCGTTCTGGTCGGCGTGGTCGAGGTCGAGCAGGTTCCAGCGGGCGGCGGCCGGCACCCGGCCGGTGTACCCGGGGGCGGCGACCAGCCGGTTCCAGTACGCGGCGCGCCAGTCGCCCGGGTCCTCGACGCTCAGCCGCCGGCCCGCCCGGTCGTAGTGGAGCAGTGCCCAACTGTCCTGCGGTACACCGTCGTTGTGCCACCCGACCAGCGGCCAGACGGCGAAGTCGGTGTCGTGCTCGGCCAGGATCGCGGTGAAGCGGTCGAACCAGTCCTGCTCCTTGGCGTCGGTCGGGCCCCGCCCGCCCGCGCCGAACTCGCTGATCCAGACCGGGGCGGTGAAGTGCTGCCCGGCGCGGGTGACGAAGAGCGCCTCCTCGTCGACCACGGCAGCGAGTTGACTTGGCGTCAGATCCTGGTAGCGGGGATCGCCGGTGGCGCCCGGACCGCTGCCCGCGCCGGTGTTGGCCGAGCCGGTGTACCCGTAGAAGTGCACCGAGTACACCAGTTTGCCCGAGTCGATCAGGGTGTGGGAGAGCGTGGCCACCGGCTTGAGCATCGGGCGGCCGTGCGGCAGGCCCGCCAGCGGGACGCCCTGCCAGTTGATGCCCTCCATGATGATCAGCAGGTCGGGGGCGGCCTGGAGGATCCGGTTGCCCGCCTCCTCGAAGGCGGCGTACGCGTCGTGGGCGTCGCCCAGGCCCCAGTTGGGGTCGTCCCAGGTGTCGCGGCGGACCTCGTTGCGCAGGTCGGCGCCGACCACGCGCTTGTCGGCCCGGTACCGGTTCACCATGAACAGCCAGTCCTGCTCCCACGTCTCGGTGGACTGGCCGCTGTTCCACCGCTCGTTGCCGTCCAGGCCGCAGCAGAACCGGTACCCGGTGGTGTGGTTGTTGAGGATCACCGCGAACCCGTCGGCGGTGAGCGCCGCCACCACCGCGTCGTACACCTCCAGCGGGGTGCGGCCGCGAAGCCCGGGGTTGGCGGCGACGGCGGCGTCCGGGACGGCGGCGGTGTCCCGGATCATCGCGTCCGCGAACGGCAGGCGGACGCTGTTCAGCCCGAGGCTGTGGAAGCCCGCCAAGATCTCGGGCAGCGGCGCCCGGTCGAGTCCGAGCGGCAGGTTGTACGAGACCTGGCCGGCCTGGTTGTTCGCCGGATCGGTGGTCGAGCCGCTGCCCTGCCAGGTGCCCTGCGCGCCGGACCAGTTGCCGGACTTCAGCTTGAACCGGTCGCCCGACGCGTCGACGACGTACCGCCCCCGGGTGCTGAGCGGCCCCGCCCAGGAGGCCGCCAACTGCGCGCCGCTGAGCGGCACCGGGGCGGCGGTGTCGGTGGCGGCGGCCGGAGAGGTGGCCCCCGCAGGGGTGGTCGCAGGAGTGGCCACCGCCACAACGAGCAACGCGGACAAAGCCGTTGCTGCGGACAGTACGCGGAGCGCGAGTCTTCTCATGAGGGTCCCCGGCGGTGAGGGTGGGCGGGTGTCCGTACACGGTCACCCGGGATCCTGGCACAGCCGCGCCCCGCCCGGCAGTCCTCCGGTCCACCCCGTCCGCCCTCTGGACGAATACCTCTCACTGAGAGCTAAAATCGGAGGTATGAGTGCGACACCGGAAACGCTCGCCCCCGCACCGGCCGCCGACCCCCTGGCGACCCCCGATCCCGACGTGGCCGACGAACTCTCCGCCCTGCTGGTCGGCATCCAGCGCCTGGTCCGCCGCCGGCTGCGGCAGGGACTCACCGAACCGAGACTGCGCGGAGCGCAGATCGAACTGCTTCGCCTGGTGATGGACACCCCCGGGCTGCGGGTGTCCGACGCGGCCGAGGAGCTGTGCCTCGCCGGCAACTCGGTCTCCACCCTGGTCAACCAGCTGGTCGCGCTGCGGCTGCTGCGCCGGGAGGTGGACCCGGCCGACCGCCGGGCCGCCCTGCTGTACGCCACCGACGAGGCCGTCGAGCGCCTCGCGGTCTGGCGGGCCCGGCGCACCGCGCTGGTGGGGGAGGTGGTGGCCGGCCTGCCCGCCGACTCCCGGGCGGCCCTGGCCGCCGCGGTGCCCGCGCTGCGCGAGGTGGCGACGGGCCTGCGCACCCGACCCGGTGAGCCGGGGGAGGAGGAGCGATGACGTTCCCGGAGAACGGCGGTGACGAGGCGGTGGCCTGCCGCGGTCTGGAGTACACCTTCCACCACGGGCGCGGGAAGGGCGCCGGCACCAAGGCCGTCGACGGTGTCGACCTGACGGTGCGCACCGGCGAGGTGTTCGGCCTGCTCGGCCCCAACGGCGCGGGCAAGACCACCACGATCCGGGCGATCACCACCCTGCTGCCGGTCCGCGCCGGCATGGTGCGGGTCTTCGGCCACGACCCCGCCCGGCAGCGGATGAACGTCCGCCGGCTGCTCGGCTACGTGCCGCAGCAGCTCTCCGCGGACGGCGGGCTGACCGGTCGGGAGAACGTCGCGCTGTTCGCCCGCGTGTTCGACGTGTCGCACGGCGAGCGCCGCGAGCGGGTCGCCCAGGCGCTGGCCGCCGTCGGCCTCGCCGACGCGGCCGACCGGATGGCCGGCACCTACTCCGGCGGCATGGTCCGCCGGCTGGAGCTCGCCCAGGCCCTGGTCAGCGCCCCGCGCCTGCTGGTGATGGACGAGCCGACCATCGGCCTGGACCCGATCGCCCGCACCGGCGTCTGGGAGTGCGTCGAGGCGGTCCGCCAGGCCACCGGGATGACGGTGCTGGTCACCACCCACTACATGGACGAGGCCGACCGCTACTGCGACCGGATCGCCCTGATGGACCGCGGCCGGATCCGCGCGCTCGGCACCACCGAGGAGCTGAAGACCGTGGTCCGCGCCCAGGACCCGCAGCTCACCGACCCCAGTCTGGACGACGTGTTCCGCCACTTCGCGGGCCGCGAGCTGGCCCCCGGCGAGGCCCCGGAAGGAGAGTTCAGCGATGTCCGCCGTACCCGCCGCACCGCCTCCCGCGTCGGCTGAGCCCCCGGGCCCCGCCGCCACTGCCACTGCCTCTGCCACCGCGACCGCCGCCCGCCCCGACCTCGGCCTGCTGCTGGTCCCCCCGCGCGCCCGCACCGGCTGGCGGCTGGTGCCCGCCCGGACGCTGGCGATGTGCACCGTCGAGCTGCAGAAGCTGCGCCACGACCGCACCGAGCTCTACACCCGAGCGGTGCAGCCCGCGTTGTGGCTGCTGATCTTCGGGGAGACCTTCACCCGGCTGAAGGCCATCCCCACCGGCGGCATCCCCTACCTGGACTTCCTGGCCCCCGGGATCATCGCCCAGTCCGCCATGTTCATCGCGATCTTCTACGGCATCATGATCATCTGGGAGCGGGACTCCGGGGTGCTCACCAAACTTCTGGTCACCCCCACCCCGCGCGCCGCGCTGGTGACCGGCAAGGCCTTCGCCGCCGGGGTGAAGGCGGTGATCCAGGCCGTCGTCGTGGTGGTGATCGCCGCTCTGCTCGGAGTCGCGATGACCTGGAACCCGCTGCGGCTGCTCGGGGTCGTGGTCGCCGTGCTGCTCGGCTCGGCGTTCTTCTCCTGCCTCTCGATGACCATCGCCGGCATCGTGCTCACCCGTGACCGACTGATGGGCATCGGCCAGGCGATCACCATGCCGCTCTTCTTCGGCTCCAACGCCCTCTACCCGGTGGACCTGATGCCGGGCTGGCTCCAGGTGGTCAGCCGGGCCAACCCGCTCAGCTACCAGGTCGACGCCCTGCGCGGCCTGCTGATCGGCACCCGCGCCCACCTCCCGCTCGACTTCGCCGTCCTGACCCTGGCCACGGTGCTCGGCATCACCGCGGCCTCCGCCCTCCTCGGCCGCCTGGCCCGCTGACGCCCGTGCCGCCGCGCGACCGCCGGCCCGCGCGGGATCAGCCGCGCGGCTGGCGGGGCAGGGCGAGGGTGAGGGCCTCGGGGGAGGCGGGCGGAAGGGCGAGGGCGGAGACGGTCTCGGCGGGGAGCGGGCGCAGACCGAGCAGGGCGGTGGCCAGGCGGGTGGTGGCCCGGTGCCAGTCGGGGATGCGCTGGAGCATGGCGTGGCCGCTGCCGGTGACGGTGTAGCCGCAGACGCGGGCGCCGGCGGCCCGGCTCCGGGCGGCGAAGGCCCGGGTCTCGGCGGGCGGGGTGACCTTGTCGCGGTCGCCGTGCAGCAGCAGGACGTCCCGTCCGGCCAGTTGCTCGCACGGGTCCTCGGCCGGGCACCAGGGGGCGAGGGCGACCAGACCGGTGACGGCCGGGTGACCGCCGGCCCGCAGGGCCGCGCGCCCGCCCATCGAGTGCCCGATCAGGACGGTCGGCACCTCGCCCAGCTCCCGGGCCAGCTCGTCGAGGGCGGCGAGGGCGTCCAGCGCGGCGTCGGCGCGCTGCCCGTTCCAGCCCCGGTGGCGGTAGCGGACGGTGCCGACGGCCACGTCGGCGCCGGCGGTGTCCTTGGCGAGGGAACGCAGGAAGCCGTGCATCCGCAGCAGCGGCAGGTTGACCGGACCGGGCCGGGAGAGGTTGTGCTCCTCGCCGCCGTGCAGCACCAGGACGGCGGCGCGCGGCGCCTCGGGCCGTACCCGCCAGCGCAGTGCCGGGTGCCCGGCCGTGCTGCCGGTCGTCGCGCCGCCGTCCACCGTGTCGCTGCTCACACCCGCACCGTCCCGTCCCGTCCCGCCCCCGTTCCCTGCCCTTGAACATCACTTTACGCGGGGCGTCTACGGGCCCGTTTCACCCGGGGGGAGCAGCCCGGGGACCAGGGGCGCGCGGGCCGGGCGGGGTGCTGCTATCCACGAAGGGGGGGCCGCACGCGCCGCTCGTGGCGCCGTGTCACCGAGTGGAGGACTCCGTGGCTCAGCAGCTCGCACTCTCCGTGGACTTCGGATCGGGTTTCACCGACGCCTGGTCCAAGATCGCGAAATTCATCCCGCAGTTCATCGCCTTCCTGGCGATCCTGGTCATCGGCTGGATCGTGGCGAAGGCGATCGCCAAGGTCCTGGACCGCGTGCTGCGCAAGGTCGGCTCGGAGCGGGTCGCCGAGCGGGCCGGGATGGCCCGCCACCTGAGCGGGTCGAACTACGACATGACCGGCATCATCTGCAAGATCGTCTACTACGCGATCCTGCTGATGGTGCTGCAACTGGCGTTCGGCGTCTTCGGCCCGAACCCGATCAGCGTGATGATCCACAGCATCGTCGCCTGGCTGCCCAGGGGCATCGTGGCGGTCGCGATCGTGGTGGTCGCGATGGCCATCGCCAACGGCGTCCGCGACATCGTGCGCAACGCGCTCGCCGGCGCCTCGTACGGTCGGACGGTCGCCACGATCGCCTGGGCGTTCATCGTCGCGCTGGGCGTGATCGCGGCGCTCGGCCAGGCCGGGATCGCCACCGCGATCACCGGACCGGTGCTGATCGCGGTGCTCGCCACGATCGCCGGTGTGCTGGTGGTGGGCGTCGGCGGCGGCCTGATCCTGCCGATGCGCCAGCGCTGGGAGCGCTGGCTGGGCCACGCCGAGCAGGAGAGCGCCAAACTGCGCGGCAGCGCCTACCAGGCGGGCCGGGCGGACGTGCTGGCCAACCAGCCGACCCGGCCGACCACCCAGGCCGCTCCGGGCACCACCCCGCCGCCGCCCGGCATCGACCCGGGCCGCCCGGGCGACCAGCCGAGCTAGGGCGGGCGTGTCCTGGGTCGTGGCGACCCGCAGCGGGTTCAGGCCCGCAGCAGGCCCTGCTCGCGCACCAGCCAGCAGATCGCGGTCAGCCGGTGCACCGCGTAGTCGTACCCCACCGGCTCCCGCCAGCCGATCTCGGTGAGCGCGTCCAGGAAGCCGAGCGCGTAGTCCGACAGTTCCTCACGGTCCAGGGGCCGGGGCGCCAGCTCCGGCCCCTGCGCGTACAGCAGTTCGCGCAGCATCGCGACGTGCTGGTCGACCATCGCGACGAAGCCGGGCTCGAAGGCGAACTCGGACAGCCGTGGCGTGAACGCGGCGACGATGCCGGGCAGCGGGCAGCCGGCCGGCTCGTCGGGGGAGCGCCGGAAGGACTCGTCGGGGGTGGCGAACATCCGTCCACGGTAGGCGAGCGGGTCGGCCGGACCGGCGGCTCGTGACGGTTCCGTGCTGAGACCTTGGCCACCCTCGGGAGCTTCGGCGGCTTGGCCGGTTCTCCGCGCGGATCCGCGGGTGGTCTGCACCAGAATGGTCCGCATGGATCTCCGCATCTTCACCGAACCGCAGCAGGGCGCGAGCTACGACACCCTCCTGGCGGTCGCCCGGGCCGCCGAGGACCTGGGCGCCTTCAGTGCCTTCTTCCGCTCGGACCACTACCTGAAGATGGGCGACGTCGACGGCCTGCCCGGGCCGACCGACGCCTGGATCACCCTGGCCGGCCTCGCCCGCGACACCCGCTCCATCCGCCTCGGCACCCTGATGACCGCCGCCACCTTCCGCCTGCCCGGCGTCACCGCGATCCAGGTCGCCCAGGTGGACGCGATGAGCGGCGGCCGGGTCGAGTTCGGCCTCGGCGCCGGCTGGTACGAGGCCGAGCACGCCGCCTACGGCATCCCCTTCCCGAAGGAGAAGTTCGGGCGGCTGGAGGAGCAGCTGGCGATCATCACCGGCCTGTGGAACACCAAGCTCGGCGACACCTTCGACTTCGCCGGCGAGTACTACACGCTGACCGACTCGCCGGCGCTGCCCAAGCCGGCCCAGGACCGGATCCCGGTGCTGGTCGGCGGGCTCGGCCCGAAGCGGACCCCGGCGCTGGCCGCCCGCTTCGCCGACGAGTTCAACCTGCCGTTCGCCTCGGTGGAGGACAGCGCCGCGCAGTTCGGCCGGGTCAAGGCCGCCGTCGAGAAGGCCGGGCGATCGGTCGGCGACCTGGTGTACTCCAACGCCCTGGTGGCCTGCGTCGGCCGCGACGACGCCGAGGTGGCCCGCCGGGCGGCCGTGATCGGCCGGGACGTGGACGAGCTGAAGGCCAACGGCCTGGCCGGTACCCCGGACGAGGTCGCCGAGAAGATCGGCCGGTACGCGGCCGTCGGCAGCGAGCGGGTCTACCTGCAGATCCTGGACCTGGACGACCTCGACCACCTGGAGCTCATCGCCTCCCGGGTCGCCCCCCAGCTCGGCTGACCCGCCCGCACGGCACGCCCTGATCCGGCACCGGCCGGCCGGGCCCGGCGACCACCGCTCTTTACTCGCTCTTGGGAATGCGTAATGCTCCGAGGGAGGGAACGGCGCGGGGAGGACCGGTGACCAGGACGAGAACGGCGGAGGCGGCGGCACCCCGGGTGCCGCCGCCCCCTGGTCAGGGCCCCGCCGCCGCCCCGCAGGCCTTACGGGTGCAGCCCGGCCTGCACGACCTGCGGGTCGGCCCCGCCCCGGTGGCGCTGCACTACCCCGCCGGCGACCTGCTGGTCGTCTCCGGGCTGCCCGGCAGCGGCAAGAGCACCCTGATGCGCCGCTGCGTGCGCGCCCCGCTGGTCGACTCCCAACTGGTCCGCGAGGAGTACGCGGCCAGACTGCCCGGCCGCCTCCCGTACGCCTTCTACCGCCCGCTGGCGCGGATCGCGCACTACCGGCGGCTGCGGCGCGCGGTGCTGGCCGGCGGGCCGCTCGCCGTCCACGACTGCGGCTCGCTGTCCTGGGTGCGGCTCTGGCTGACCCGCACCGCCGCCCGGCAGGGCCGCCGGGTGCACCTGCTGCTGCTGGACGCCGAACCGGCCGAGGCGCGGGAGGGCCAGCAGAGCCGGGGGCAGAGCGTCTCCCGCTACGCCTTCCTCCGGCACCGGGCCGCCGTCGACAGGCTGCGGCGCCGGCTCACCGGGGCCGGACGGGCGCCGGAGGGCTGTGCGTCGGCCGTGGTACTCGACCGGGCCGCCGCGCGCGCCCTGCGGGAGATCGTCTTCGCCGCGTCGTAGTCTCGGCGGGTCCGCGCCGAGCCGGGCGGGCCCGGGGCGCGGCCGACACTCCGCCAACTCCCTTGTCAGGAGCGCAGATGCGCCGTACTGCCCGGGTGCGCTCGCGTGCCCCCCGTCTGTTCCCCTGGGCTGCCGCGCTGGTCGCGGCCGCCGGTCTCAGCCAGCTCGCCGCCCCGGCCCCGCACTCCGCCGCCGCGACCCCGCGCTCTGTCGCCGCGGCCGCCGTGACCGCGGCCTGTGCGGGCTCCGACTCCGACGCCGCCGCCCGCAAGCCGGCCGGCAGCCAGGCCGGGCGGGACCCGAACGCCGTCACCGCCGCCGAGGCCCGGGCGATGCAGGCGGATCTCGACGACCGGCTCGCCCGGCTCTCCTCCGCCCAGGCCCGGATCGGCGCCCCGACGACGGTGCCGGTCTTCGTCCACGTGATCCACGCCGGTGACACCGGCCGGCTCGACGGGGGCGTCGTCGTCGCCCAGATCGACCACCTCAACGCGACCTACGGCGGCCAGGGCGACGGCAACACCCCCAGCCAGTTCCACTTCGAGCTGGCCGGCACCGACTACACCGACAACGCCTCCTGGTACGACGGCATCACCCCCGGCTCCGGGGCCGAGGCGGCGATGAAGAGCGCGCTGCGCAAGGGTGACGCCGGCACCCTCAACCTCTACACCGCCAAGCTCGGCCAGTCCCTGCTCGGCTGGTCGACCTTCCCGAGTGCCTACCGCTCGAACCCCGCCGACGACGGCGTGGTCGTCCTCGACGCCTCCCTGCCGGGCGGCGCCGCCGCCCACTACAACGAGGGCAGCAGCGCCACCCACGAGATCGGCCACTGGCTCGGCCTCTTCCACACCTTCCAGGGCGGCTGCCTGCCCCCGGGCGACTACGTGGACGACACCCCGCCCGAGCGCACCCCGGCCTACGGCTGCCCCGAGGGCCGCCACACCTGCACCGGGCCCGGCCTGGACCCGATCCACAACTTCATGGACTACAGCTACGACTCCTGCATGAGCCAGTTCACCCCCGGCCAGGTCCAGCGGATGGCCGACTCCTGGGCCGCCTACCGGAGTTGAGCCGTCAGGGCCTGTTCGACGCCCCGGGCGCCCTCGCAGAACCACAGAACCACAGAACCACAGAACCGCAGAACCGCAGATCGGTAGGGCCTGTTGCCATCGATCTGAATGCAAAACGCCGATCACGGCGTGGCAAATGCCGACCACGAGCCCGATCTGATCTATGTTCGGAGTGTCGGGACCGAGCAGGAACTGAGCGCCAAGGAGAAACGCCATGAGTGCCAACCCCCGGATCGTCGTCGGCGTGGACGGCTCGCCCGCCTCGGAGCAGGCGCTGCGCTGGGCGGTCGACTACGCACGGGCCGTCGGCGGGACCATCACCGCGATCGCCGCCTGGGAGTACCCGGCGTTCTACGGCTGGGCCGCGCCGAACGTGCCGTCCGCCGAGGTCTTCAACCCCGAGGAACTGGCCGGCAAGACCCTCTCCGACACCGTCGTCAGGGTCGTCGGCGACGACCCGGGCGTGCGGATCAGCGAGAGCGTGATGCCCGGCAGCGCCGCCCAGGCCCTGCTGGAGGCCGCCAAGGGCGCCGCGCTGCTCGTCGTCGGCAGCCGCGGCCTCGGCGGCTTCTCCGGCGTGCTGCTCGGCTCCGTCAGCCGCCACCTCACCGAGCACGCGCCCTGCCCGGTCGTCGTCGTCCGGGAGGGCCAGGTGGCCGAGGCCGAGTAGCGCACCGCCCCGCCGGGCCGCCGCGCGGTGGAGGATGGAGGCATGCCAGAAGGTGACTCCGTCTACCGCGCGGCGGCCCGGCTGCACGAGGTCCTCGCCGGGCAGGTGCTGACCAGCGCCGACCTGCGGGTGCCCGCGCACGCCACCGCCGTCCTCGCCGGCCGCCGGGTGCTGGAGGTCGCCCCGCGCGGCAAGCACCTGCTCACCCGCCTCGATGGCGGCCTCACCCTGCACACCCACCTGCGGATGGACGGCCGCTGGGAGGTCTACCGGCCCGGCGAGCGCTGGTCCGGCGGCCCCGCCTGGCAGATCCGCGCCGTCCTCGGCACCGAGCGGGGCACCGCCGTCGGCTACCGGCTGCCCGTCGTCGACCTGCTGCGCACCGCCGACGAGCAACGCGCCGTCGGCCACCTCGGCCCCGACCTGCTCGGCGCCGACTGGGACCCGGTGGAGGCCGTCCGCCGGCTGCTCGCCCACCCCGGCCGCCCGCTCGCCGAGGCGCTGCTGGACCAGCGCAACCTCGCCGGCATCGGCAACGTCTACGCCGCCGAACTCTGCTACCTGGCCGGCGTCACCCCGTGGACCGAGGTCGGCCAACTCCCGCGCCCCGACCGGCTGGTGGAGCGGGCCCGGGAGCTCCTCGACGCCAACCGGCTGCGTCCCGGCCACGTCACCACCGGCGACACCCGGCGCGGTTACCAGCACTGGGTCTACGGCCGGGCCGGCCGCCCCTGCCCGCGCTGCGGCACCCTCGTGCGGACCGCCCGCCAGGGCGCGCCCCCGCAGGACCGGGCGGCGTACTGGTGCCCCTACTGCCAGCGCGGCCCGGCCCCGGCCGGTACGGGTGTCAGGTCCGCTCGACCAGGGCCGGATGACGCGGGTCGTCCACCCGGACGGTGACGTCGGCGGCCTCGGCCGGGCCGGTCTCCGCCTCGTAGCGGGCGAAGGCGGGCAGCGTCCACTGCTGGTCTGCGGGCGTGCGGCGGGCCAGGGCGGTCGGGGTGAGCGCGAGGTGGACGGCCAGCTCCAGCGGCAGCCAGCGGCCGAGCAGCAGCGCGCCGTCCAGCAACAGCACGCCGCCGGGCGGCAGTTCGGCGTACGGGGCGCGGGTCGAGCGGTCCGTCACCGGGTCGCGCAGCGAGGGCAGCACGCGGCCGCTGGCACCGGGCTCCAGCGGGTCCAGTACCTCGCGCAGCAGGGCGCGGTCGTCCAGCCAGAGGTCGTGGAAGGCGTCCGCGTCCTGGTGGCCGTACTCCAGCCGGATCGAGGCCGGACGCAGGAAGCCGGCCGCCGACACCCGCAGCGCGGGGCGGCCGCGCAGCAGCAGCGGCTCCACCAGGGCGTCGGCGAGCAGGTCGGGGCGGGCGGCGGGCGCGCCGTCCACCGCGACCCGCAGCCACCGGCCGCCGGGGTCGGACAGTGCGGCGATGCGGTCGGCGAGCACGTCGGCCAGCCGGTCGGGGGAGATCGGGCGTACCTGCATCAGGCCATCCTGTCGTGCCGTCGTGGCTGTGGTGCCGTCGTGGCTGCGGTGCCGGGCGGTCAGCTGAGTGGGAGGGCGTGCAGGACGTCGTCGTGACCGACGTAGAGGTGGTTCGCGTCGACGGCGAGCGACCAGACGTCCTTGCCGGGGCCCGAGTCGAGGAACGTCCAGCGCGGCGTGCCGCTCGCGGTGTCGATCGCGCACACCCCGGCGGTCGCCGGTCCGGGGACGAACAGCGTGCCGCCGACCACCAGCGGGTGGCTGCGGCGGTCCAGCAGGAACGGCAGCCGGTAGGACCACTGCCGTGCGCCGGTGACCGCGTCGTGCCCGGTGACCAGGCCGTTGTCGCGGGCCAGGTAGACCCGTGGGCCGTCGGAGACCGCGGGCATCGCCCGCCACGACTCGCCCCGGCCGGGGGACACCGTCCAGGCCGGCTCGCCGCCGGGGCGCAGCGCACGGACGCCGCCGGCCCCGTCGGGGACGTAGACGTGCACCGGGCCGCCGACGCACCAGTCCAGGCCCCCGGCGCCGGGGGCCGTCCACAGCTCCCGGCCGTCGGCGGTGTCCCGGACCACCAGCTCGCTGCCGTTGCCCAGGTCGCGCAGGCACGGGAGGTGGCCGCCGGGCGCGGTGACCGGGGTGAACGGCTGCTCGTTGCGGTCGGTGGGGAGGTGCCACAGCATCGAGCGGTCCGCGACCCGGACGGCGAGGAGCCGGCCGTTCGGCGTCGAGCTCTCCCGTGACCAGCCCCAGACGTAGCCGTACAGGATGCCGTCGTCGAAGCCGGACAGCTCGACGGAGCCTTGCAGGTCGTCGGGCAGCGGCAGGCTCCAGTCGGCGGCGGGGTCGCCGAGGTGGCGGGCGTCCAGGTGGCCCGGGGAGGTGGTGAAGAGCCGGTCCGGTCCGAGCACCACCTTGCCGAGCACCTCCAGGTCGCTCGGCCAGTCCCCGCGCGGCCGGTCGAGGGTGAGCAGCCGCGCCGCCTCGCCGGTGGCCGGGTCCAGGACCTGGAGCCCGGCCCGGGACAGGAACACCGGCCGGGTCGGGGGGCCGGCCAGCCGCTCCGGGGTCATCGCCTCCGGCCCCCGGTACGTCCACAGCGGGGTCGGCCCGGACAGCGCGGTCGGCCGCGGCTTCGGCTGCGGAGCCGGCTGGTCCGCACCCGAACGGCCGAACGCCCACACCGCCGCACCCGCCGCCAGCACCCCGGCCCCCGCCAGCAGCCCGCGCCGGCTCAGCCGCGGCCCGTCCCCGCCTCCGCCGACCACGTCCACGGGCTCCCGCGCGGCGCCGTCCGCCTCGCCGTCCCACTGCCACGACGCCTCGCGCACGGGCCCCTCGGACGACGGCGACTGCATACCGGCTCCCACCTCCCCCATGGCGCCCCACGCGCCACCACTCGCCCGGAGGATATCGAACAGCCCCCGAACCACCCGAAATCCCCGACCCGTGGTGGAGGCCGGTCTCTCCGGGCCGTGAGGCGTGCGGCCGTCAGTGGTGCGGGGGGCGGTCGGCGAGGTCGGCGAGGACGTCGGCGTGGCAGGGGAGCGGGGCGCACCAGCAGCCGAGGCGGCGGCCGCGCAGGGGCGGGACGAGGGCGAGCAGGTCCGGGCGGGCGAGGAGGTAGGCCCGGTAGTCGGCGACCATCTGCTCGCGGGTGAGGTCGGGGCCGGGCCGGTAGGGGCAGTGCAGCGGGGATTCGGGCAGGTGCCAGCCGCCGCGGTGCATGGCGCGGCCGACGTAGACGACGTCGGCGCAGGAGGGGTCGTCGCGGTGGCCCTTGAGGTTGACCACGGTGGTGCGGCCGGAGGCGGTCGGCATGCCGCCCATGGTGGCGCAACCGGGGCCGACGGGCATCCGGAGGCCCCCGGGGGCTCGCCTTGACACGCCCCGGGGCCCGGCGTAGCAAAAGAGCATGCGCCATCCGCACGCGGGCGGCCGTGACCGGGCGGCGCCGCCCGGCCCGCACCGGCCGCTGGAGCCCGACGCCGCCCCGGCGGCGGCCGAGCGGGACGACCTGCTGACGGGTGCCGTCCGCGGGGCGCTCGGCGGCACCGGGGCGTACGGGGCGATGGTGTACCTGCGCTCGCGGGACGGCCGCTCGCTGGTGCTCTGCACGATCGCGGGCGTACCGCTGTCGATCATGAGGCCGTTCCGGCGGATCGCCGCCGCCGGCCCGTTGCCCGTCGCCGTCAGCTTCCGCACCGGGCGGACCATCACCCTCGCCGACACCGAGGACACCATGCGGCGCTTCCCGCAGCTCGCCGTCGGCATGCCGTACGACTTCGCCTCCGCCTGCGTGCCGGTGGCGGGCGGCAAGGAGCGGTTCGGGGTGCTCAGCGTGTTCTGGCCGGCCTCCGACGACGGCGTCCCGGAGGGTGCCCCGGCGCGGCTGGCGGAGGTGGCCGGGCGGCTGGCCGCCGGGCTGGCGGGCCTGGCGGCGGCCGGGCACCCGGTGGAGCCGGGCGGCGACGCGGCCGTGGTCGAGCTGCCGCCGCCGTCCGCGCCGACCTGCCGGCTCGGGATGTTCGACTGGAACGTCGCCACCGGGGCGCTGGCCGCCGACCAGCAGTTCCTCGCGATCTTCGGTCTCGAACCCGACGAGTTCGACGGCACGCTGGCCGCCCTCGGCGGCCGGATCGCCCCCGGTGACCTGCCCGAGTTCCGGGCCGCCGCCCGGACCGCCCTGGCCCGGGGCGAGGTGCTGGCGGCCAGGGTCCGGGTGCTCGGGCCGGACGGCCACCCGCACCCGGTGGAGCTCTGGGCGAGGGTGCCCGCGGCGATCTCGGACGGCCGCACCCATCTGGTCGGTGCCGTGCTGGACGCCCGCACCCTCACCGCGGCCGCGGCCGCCGTCGAGCGACTGCGCGAGGGCGTCTTCTCACTCGACCCGGACGGCCGGGTCAGCTACGCCAACCGCGCCACCGAGCCACTGCTCCAGGCACGCCGCGAGGACCTGGTCGGCCACCACCTGTGGGACGTGCTGCCCTGGCTCGCCGACCCCTTCTTCGAGAACCGCTACCGGGCCGCCCTGCTCTCCCAGCAGCCCACCGCCTTCCTGGCCGCCCGCCCGCCGGACGGCTGGCTCGCCTTCTCGCTCTACCCCGACACACACGGAGTCACCGGCCGGGTGGTGGCCGCCGAAGCCCCGCCGGGCGCGGCCGAACCGCGGGCCGCGCCGCCGCCGCCCGCGGTCCGCGGCGGCCCCCGGACGGACGCCCCCGCCGGTATCGGCGGCACCTACCACCTGCTCCAGCTCGCCAGCGCGCTCACCGAGGCGGTCACCGTGCGCGAGGTCTGCCGGGCCGTGGCCGAGGAGATCCTGCCGGCCTTCGGCGGCCAGGAACTCGCCATCTACGGGGTGCGCGACAAGCACCTGCACCTGATCTCGCAGACCGGCTACCCGGACGGCTTCCTGGACGGCTTCGAGGGCACCCCGGTCGCCGCCCGCATCCCCGGCGCGGAGACGCTGAGCACCGGCACCCCGATCTTCTTCGAATCGGTCCGCGAACTCGCCGCCGCCTACCCCGGCCTCGCGCTCGACGAGATGGGCGCCTGGGCCTTCCTGCCGCTGATCGCCTCCGGCCACCCCGTCGGCAGCTGCATCCTCGGCTTCGACCGGCCGCGCCCCTTCACCGCCGAGGACCGCGGCCTGCTCACCGCCCTCGGCGGCTTCATCGCCCAGGCCCTGGAACGGGCCCGGCTGTACGACGCCGAGTTCGCCCTGGCCCGCGGCCTCCAGCAGGCGCTGCTGCCGCACCGCCTCCCGGACGTGCCCGGCATCCGGATCGCCGCCCGCTACCTGCCCGGCACCCAGGGCATGGAGATCGGCGGCGACTGGTACGACGCGATCGTCACCGGCGGGGACGTCACCCTGGTGATCGGCGACGTCGAGGGCCACAGCGTCGGCGCGGCCGCCACCATGGGCCAGCTGCGCAGCGCCGTCCGCGCCTTCGCCACCGGTGACGACCCGCCCGACCAGGTGCTCGCCCGCACCAACCGGCTCCTCCTCGACCTCGACCCCGGACTGCTCGCCAGCTGCTGCCTGGTCCGCCTCACCCCCGCCGACGGCCGCGCCCGGATCTCCCGGGCCGGGCACCTGCCGCCGGTGCTGCGCTTCCCGGACGGGTGGGCCGAGGCGCTGTACGTGCCGGGCGGGCCGCTGCTGGGTGTGGAGGAGCGGGCCGAGTACCCGGTCAGCGAGCTGCGCCTGGAGCCCGGCACGGTGGTCGCGCTCTACACGGACGGGCTGGTGGAGGATCCGGCGGTGGCGATCGACCACGGGGTGGACCTGCTGCGGGCCGCGCTCGGGCGCGGTGAGGAGCAGGGGCCGGACGGTCTGGAGCTGCTGGCGGAACGGATCCTGCGCGAGGTCGGCTCCTCGCACCGGGTGGACGACGTGGCGCTGCTGCTCATGGCCTTCGGTGAGGACGTCTCCACAGGCATGCCCACAGGGGTGCCCCGAGCTCCGTGAGCGGCGACTTTCGTCGGGGGCGGGGGCGACGAACGGTGGCGGCGGCCGGGCGGCGCGGCCCGATAGCCTCGACGGGTGGATGCGATGGCGCGGGCCTGGAAGAAGGCGGTACGGACGGCGTTTCCCGGGCCCTGGCCGCCCCGGCGGGTGGTGGGCCAGGGCGCGATGGCCCTGCTGATGGGCGGCGCCGCGGCCCTGCTGGAGGTGGCCGCCGGTGCCGGGCACCCGGTCCTGGTGGGGCTGGGGGTCGCGCTGCTGTGGGTGCTGCGGCCGGCCTTCCCGGCGACCGTGCTGGTGCTCACCTCGGCCGCGGCCGGCTGGGCCGTCGGGCCGATGCCGCTGCTGGTCTGCGCGGGCTGGTCGGCCGGGGCGAGGCTGCGCAAGGTCACCGCGCTGGTCGGCACCTTCGTGCTGAGCTGGTTGCTGTTCATGGTGACCGGGGTGCTGAAGGACGCCGGCTCGGCCTCGCCCAAACTGATCGTCGGGCTCTCGCTCGGCGGCTTCCTGCTGGTCGCCGTGCTGCCCGCGCTGTGGGGCCGCTACCGGGCTCAGCGCCGCGCTCTGCTGGACGCGCTGCGCGAGCGCAACGACCAGCTGGTGCGCGAGCGGGTCATGGTGGTGCACCAGGCCCGGCTGCGCGAGCGGCACCGGATCGCCCAGGACATGCACGACAGCCTGGGCCACCAGCTGGCGCTGATCTCCGTGCACTCCGGCGCGCTGGAGGTGGACCGTACGCTCAACGACCGACAGCGCGAGGCGGTCGGGGTGCTGCGACAGGCGGCGGTCGCGGCGATGCGCGAGCTGCGCGAGGTGGTCGGCGTCCTGCACGACGAATCGACGGCGGTGCGGCCGGTGACGGACGCGGCGCCGGCCCGGGGCGGGGTGGACGGGATCGAGGGGCTGGTCGACTCCTCGCGGGCGGCCGGGGCGCGGGTCTCCTTCTCCCGGGAGGGCGAGCCGCGCCCGCTGGCCGCCGCGGTGGACCACGCGGCGTACCGGATGGTGCAGGAGGCGCTCACCAACGCGCACAAGCACGCCCCCGGCGCGCCGATCACCGTCGCGCTCCGGTACGAGCCGGACGCGCTGGTGGTGGAGGTGGTCAATCCGTGCGCGCCGGAGCCCGTGGGCGTGCGCGCCGGCGCGGGCCCGGCGGTCAGCGGCGGCCAGGGGCTGACCGGCCTGCGCGAGCGAGCCCGGCTGGTCGGCGGCATGGTGCACGCCGGGCCGACGCCGGATCAGGGGTTCCGGCTGGCCGGCGTGCTGCCGTACGAGGGGGCGGAGGGCGCGGGCGACGGGGCCGCGGCGATCGCCGGGGTCGACGACTGGGTGCTGGACGGCCTGCCGCCGGTCGCCGGGGCGGAGGACGGGCGGCGCAGCCCGGCGATCGGCTGCGCCGTCGGGGTGGGGGCGGTCGGCCTGACCGTGCTGGGGCTGTTGATCTGGGGCGTGGTGGCCTTCGTCCAGGGCACCGGCGACGCGACGGTGCCGAAGTCGGTGTACGACGGGCTGGAGGTCGGCACGCCGGAGGCCGACGTGCTGCACCGGCTGCCGCCGGGGAACACCTTCTTCACCGACGACTACCAGGGCAGCGGGCCCAAGGTCCCGGAGGGCTCGCACTGCCGCTGGTACCTGTCCGGTGACCTCAGCGACACCTGGGGCCAGGACAACGTGGTGCGGTTCTGCTTCAAGGACGGGGTGCTGGTGGAGAAGGAGCACTACCTCACGAAGTCCTGACGGCCCTGACCGCCCTGACGCCCTGATGGCTCTGACGTCCCTGGCCGCTCCGACCGGGTGGGGCGCGGGGTTCGGCCGGATGTGAGGATGGTGTTCCTGCCGCAGCACCGTTCGAGGGGAATGACCAGCCGTGATCCGAGTCCTCGTCGCCGACGACGAGCCGCTCATCCGCGCCGGGATCAGGATGATCCTGGGCTCTGCCGCCGACATCGAGGTGGTCGCCGAGGCCGCCGACGGGCGGGAGGCGCTGGAGCTGGCCCGGGCGCACCGGGTGGACGTGGTGCTGCTGGACATCCAGATGCCGGTGATGGACGGGCTGACGGCGCTCGCGGAGCTGCCGAGGGTCGCGCCCGGCGCGCGAGCGCTGATCCTCACCACCTTCGGGGAGCGCGAGAACGTCCTGCGCGCCGTGACCGAGGGCGGCGCCGGATTCCTGCTCAAGGACACGGCGCCGCACGAGCTGATCCAGGCGGTGCGCGCGGCGGCCGGCGGCTACGCCTTCCTGTCCCCGGCCGCCACCCGGCACATCGTCGACTCGCTGGCCTCCGGGCGCAGCGGTTCGGCGGCCGCCCGGGGCGCGGAGGCCCGGCGTCGGCTGGAGGTGCTGACGCCGCGTGAGCTGGAGGTGCTGGAACTGCTCGGCGAGGGGCTGTCCAACGCGGACGCGGGGGCGCGGATCCACATGAGCGAGGCGACGGTGAAGACGTACGTCAGCCGGATCCTGGCCAAGTTGGGCTGTGAGAACCGGGTGCAGGCGGCGCTGTTGGCGCGGGACGCGGAGCTCGGCGCCCGGGACTGAGAGCGTCCGGCCGGTCGCGGAGCGTGTCGGGTGTGGCGGATGCCACCAAACGGCCCGTCGGAACGGGGAACTCCGGCTTCGGTGGTGACGGTGCGTCAGCTCGTGGTCGCGGTGGGTGGATGGTGTGCTCGGCCTCACAGGTGGACAGAGGTGAAGGGGGGCGTGAAAGTTGATCAGTTGATCTTGAGAATGCGGTCAAACCCGGTCGAACTGGGCACGTCTCCTTGATCGATACCGCCGGTAACAGTCAACTGACCTGCGGAGACCAAGAATTGCTTGCTGCACCCCGAGGTGGCCCGTAGCTTCATTGGCGGTGCAACGAGCACCACCCGGGTTCACCCCGACGCACGGCCCGCCGACCTGACCCCCGGCGCGAGGGCCGTGCCCGCCGACGCGACCAGCTCGAACAGGTCGTCGGCGAGTGGAGGTGGCCGGGGCGGCACGGCGCGTCCCAGACGTGTCCGGCCGCCCGTCGAGCGAGGTGAGCGCGACCGTCGGCCCGTCATGGGTCTGGTTCCGCCTGCCCGCCCGGGGCTTGCCGAGAGGACTTATATGACTTCCCGTCACGAGACCGCCGCTGCCACCGACACCACCGCCACCAAGCGCAACCGCGTGCGGATGGCGGTCGTCGCGGGAGCCGCCGTCGCGGCCCTGCCGGTGGCCGGCCTCGTCACGGCCACCTCGGCCTCCGCCGCCCCGGCCTCCAGCTGGGACTCCGTCGCCCAGTGCGAGAGCGGCGGCAACTGGAGCATCAGCAACGGCAACGGATTCTCCGGCGGACTGCAGTTCACCCCCAGCACCTGGAGGGCGTACGGCGGCACCGCCTACGCCCCCCAGGCCCACCAGGCCAGCAAGGCGCAGCAGATCACGGTCGCCGAGAAGGTCCTCGCCTCGCAGGGGCCCGGCGCGTGGCCGGTCTGCTCCAAGAAGGCCGGTCTGAGCAAGGGCGGCGCCCCGGCCGCCGTCGACACCACCGACACCGCCGACACCGCACCCTCGAAGCCGGCCGCCAAGCCGGCGCCCAAGGCCAAGACGCCCAGGACCCAGGCGCCGCAGGTCCCGCAGGCGCCGAAGAGCAAGCCGGCGCCGAAGCAGCAGGAGGCGTCGAAGCCGCAGCAGTCGGCCAAGCCGGCGCAGTCGGCGCCGTCCTCGGAGAAGAACACCTCCGGTGGCGGTTACACCGTCAAGAGTGGCGACACGCTGAGCGGCATCGCGGCCAAGTTCGGCACCGACACCGGCAACCTGTACGACAAGAACGCCCGCACCATCGGCGGCGACCCGGATCTCATCTTCCCGGGCCAGACCCTGACCGTCTGACACCTCCTCGCCCCCGCGCCGAGCGGCCGCCCCTCCCCGGGGTCGGTCGCTCGGCCCGGCGCGTTTCCGGGGCCGGTGCGTTTCCGGGATCGGGCGTGAGGGAGGGGGCGTGCGAGCGGGCGTGAGGTCGCGCGAGCAGCGGCTTCGGGAGATAGTTGAAGATTGAACGCGATGTCTGAATACCGCCGGAGCTTTCCGGCGCCGAGGCCCAGGATCGAGTCATGTCCGAGATCGGAACCGGTGGTTCTGATCGGAACGAGTCGGATCACATCCGAATGAGGAGTTCTGGAGATATGACGATGAACGGTGCGGCGAAGCTCGACGGCAAGGTGGCCCTGGTGACCGGTGGCAGCCGGGGGATCGGGGCGGCGGTCGCGCTGCGGCTGGCCGAGGACGGTGCCGACGTCGCCCTGACCTACCAGGGTGGGGCCGAGCGGGCCGAGGAGGTCGCGGCGAAGATCACCGCGATGGGGCGCCGCGGCTGGGCGGTCCGCGCGGACTGCGCCGACCCGCAGGCGGTGCAGTCCGTGGTCGCGCAGGTCGCGGAGCGGTTCGGGCGGCTGGACGTCCTGGTGAACAACGCGGGCGTCGGTGTCCTCGGCCCGATCGGCGACCTGGCGCTCGACGACGTCGACCGGGTCCTGGAGGTGAACGTCCGGGCGCCGTTCCTGTTCGCCCAGGCCGCCTCCGCGCACCTGGCCGACGGCGGGCGGATCGTCACCATCGGCAGCTGCGTCGCCAAGCGGGTCGCCTTCCCCGGCGCCACCGTCTACTCGCTCAGCAAGGCGGCGATGATCGGCCTGACCAAGGCGCTGGCCAGGGAGCTCGGCCCGCGCGGGATCACCGCGAACGTGGTCCACCCCGGCCCGATCGACACCGACATGAACCCGATGGACGGTGAGGCCGCCGAGCCCCAGAGCAGCCTGACCGCACTCGGCCGCTTCGGCACGGGCACGGACGTCGCCGCCGCCGTCGCCTACCTGGCGGGCGAGGACGGCCGGTACGTCACGGGCGCGGAGCTCGCGGTGGACGGCGGGTTCGCGGCCTGACGGCCGGGGCCGCCTGACGGTCCGGGCCGGACGGCTCACAGCACGTCGCAGCACGTCGCAGTACGTCGCAGTACGGAGACCGGCCCGGTGGTCCGACCACCGGGCCGGTGTCGTGGCGGGCGGTCGTCGGCGGACGCGTTTACGATCGCCCGGTCCGAGCGGTGCTCCCGACCGCACCCGGCCACGCCGGCGACGCGCTCCCGACCGAGAGGTGTGCCATGACCGCAGCGGAAGACCCGATCGAGCTGCTCGCCCGGGCCCTCGCGCAGACCGCCGGGCTGATCGACGGCGTCGGCGTCGAGCTGGCCGGGCACCCGACGGCCTGCCGCTCCTGGGACGTCGGCGACCTGGTCAGCCATCTGCTGTTCGACCTGCGGCAGTTCACCGTCCGGGCCGAGGGCGGGCAGCCGGACTGGTCGCAGCCCTTCGAACGGGTGGAGGAGGACTGGCTGCACGCCTTCGAGGCCGGCGCCGAGGAGCTGGTCGACGCCTGGCGGGCGGCGGGCGACCTCACCGGCACGCTGGAGGTCCCCGGTGTCGGCGCCCTGCCGGCCCGCTTCCCGGTGGACCAGCAGATCGCCGAATTCGCCGTCCACGACTGGGACTTGGCCCATGCCACCGGCCAGTCCACCGACGGCCTGGACCATGAGGTGGCCCTCGCCGCTCTGGCCTGGGCCCGCGGCGCCCTCACGCCCGAGTACCGCGGCGCCGAGGAGGAGCAGCACGCCTTCGGTCCCGAGGTCGCCGTGCCGGAGGACGCCCCGCCGTACGACCGGCTCGCCGGCTTCTTCGGCCGCGACCCGGAGGCCGCGCGGCCCTGAGTCCCACTGGGTCGGCGGGCTCCACGGGTCCCACAAGCTCCGCATCACCCACCTGGCGGACCGCATCCGGGCAGGTCGGAGGCCCGGTCGGCGCGGCCGGACCGGGGTTGACGACGGTGTGCCCTTCCACCACTCTTCCACTAATCGAATAGTGAAAGGGTACTTTGCCGATGCGCCTGTTCCGTCCGCCGCGTCGACCAGCCGTCCTGCCCTGGGGCCTGGCCGCCGGGTTCGCCGCGCTCTACACCTGCGTCGCCGTCAACCGCTACCGGCGCGGCCTGAGCAAGGCCTACGACCTGGGCATCTTCGAGCAGGCCATCCGCGCGTACGCGCACGGACAGGCGCCGATCGTGCCGCTCAAGGGGCCCGGCTACCACCTGCTCGGGGACCACTTCCACCCGCTGATCGCCGTGCTCGCTCCGGTCTACCGGGTGTTCCCGGGGGCCGTCACCCTGCTGGTCGCCCAGGCGCTGCTGATGGCGCTGGCGGTCGTGCCGCTCACCCGGTGGGCGTACGAGGTGGGCGGGCCGAGGGTCGCGCTGGTGATCGGATGCGTGACCGGGGCGTCCTGGGGGATCGTCCGGGCCGCCAGCGACGACTTCCACGAAATCGCCTTCGCCGTACCGCTGTTGGCCTTCGCGGCCACCGCGCTCGGCCGGCGGCGCCACCTGGCCGCGGCGCTCTGGGCGCTGCCGCTGCTGCTGGTCAAGGAGGACCTCGGCCTGACCGTGGCCGCCGTCGGTCTGCTGATCGCCTGGCGGGCCCGCCGGGGCGGGCGCGGCCGGTGCGGCCCGCTGCCGGGGCTCGTGCTCGCGGGCGCCGGGCTCGCGGCCACCGTGCTCACCGTGACGGTGGTGCTGCCCTCGTTCAATCCGCACGGCGGGTTCGACTACTGGCAGCAGCTGGACGGCGGCGGGCAGCCCTCGCCCTGGGCGCTGGCGGCCCGGATCGGCTGGCCCCCGGTCAAGTGGCTGCTGCTCTTCCTGCTCGCCGCGACCGCGGGCTTCCTCGGACTGCGCTCGCCGCTGCTCCTGCTCTGCGTGCCCACCCTGGGCTGGCGGCTGCTCTCGGCCAACCCGCACTACTGGGGCGTCAGTTACCACTACAGCGCGGTGCTGATGCCGCTGGTGCTCGCCGGGCTGGTGGACGCCCTGACCCGTACCGACCCGCGTCGGGCGCGGCGCGCGCTCGCCGTCAGCGCCCTGGTGGCGGCCGTGACGGTGCCGGTCTATCCGCTGCACGAGGTGGTGATGCCCGAGGCGTGGCGCACCTCGCCCCGGCTCGCGCACACCCGGGCGCTGCTCGGCTCGATACCCGACGGCGCGACCGTCGCCGCCTCCAACCGCCTCGCCGCGCAGCTGACCGGCCGGGCCACCGTCACCCTGGTCTGCCGGGCGCCGACCGGGCCGGGGCCCGAGTGGGTGGCCGTGGACCGGACGGACCCGAGCGTGCAGGCCCCGTGCGCGACCGCCGACACCGCCCGGATGCTGGTCGAGTACGAGCAGCGCGGCTACCGGCGGGTCGTCGACCAGGACTCCCTCCTGTTGCTGCGGCGGCCCTGACCGTCCGCATCGCCGGGCCCCCGGTCGGGCTTGACCCGGGCGCCGCAGTGGGTCACTATTCCACTATTGGACTAGTGAAAGGTCGAATCGCGTGTGATCGAGTACCGCATCGAGCGGCGCAGTGGCGTCTCCACCTACCAGCAGATCGTTCAGCAGACCAAGCAGGCCTTGCGGCTCGGCCTGCTCCAGCCGGGGGACAAGCTGCCGACCGCGCGGGAGGTCGTCGAGCTGACCGCGATCAACCCCAACACCGTGCTGAAGGCCTACCGCGAACTGGAACGCGAGGGCCTGGTCGAGCCCAGGCCGGGGCTCGGCACCTTCGTCCGGCGCTCGCTCGCCCGGCCGGAGGCGGCCGCCGACGGGCCGCTGCGCGCGGACCTGGTCGGCTGGGTGGACCGGGCCCGCGAGGTCGGACTGGAGCGTGAGGACATCGCCGCGCTGATGGCCTCCGTCCTGGAGCAGCGATTCGACACCGGGGTCTCCCCGGAAACACCGAGTTAGAGGACAGTGGGGGGACCGGGTGGACGACCCGATGAACACACCACCGGCAGCGGCGGCACCGGGGGCTCCGGCGGCGCTCGCGGCCGACGGCCTGGGCAAGCGCTACCGGGGAGAGTGGGCGCTGCGCGACTGCACCTTCGCCGTCCCGGCCGGGCGGATCTGCGGGGTGGCCGGCCCCAACGGTGCGGGCAAGAGCACCCTGCTCGGCATCGCCGCCCGTCTGCTCACCCCCACCGAGGGGGAGCTGCGGGTGTTCGGTGAGCCCGCCACCACCGAGGACCTGCGCGCCCGGGTCGCGTACGTGGCCCAGGACAAGCCGCTGTACCCCGGCTTCACGGTGGCCGAGACCCTGCGGCTCGGCCGGGAACTGAACCCGTCCTGGGACCAGGGCCTCGCTCAACAGATCATCGATCAGGGTGAGTTGAGGATGAGGGCGAAGATCGGCTCGCTCTCCGGCGGCCAGCGCACCCGGGTCGCCCTGGCGCTCGCCCTCGGCAAGCGCCCCGACCTGCTGCTGCTCGACGAACCGATGTCCGACCTCGACCCGCTCGCCCGGCACCAGCTGATGGGCACCCTGATGGCCGAGGCCGCCGAGCGCGGCACCACCATCGTGGTCTCCTCGCACATCATCCCCGAGCTGGACGGCGTCATCGACTACCTGCTGCTGGTGCAGTCCGGGCGGATCCGGCTGTGCGGCGACGTGGAGGACCTGCTGGACGGACACCAACTGCTCACCGGCCCGGCCGACAGCGCGCTCCCCGAGGACGTCCTGGTCGAACAGCGTGCCACCGGCCGCCGGACCGACGCGCTGGTCCGCACCGGCGATCCGGTCGACGGCCCGTGGGAGAGCGGCCGGCCGAGCCTGGAGGAACTGCTGCTCGGCTACCTCCGGACCCCGCCCGGCAGCGCCCGGGCCGCCGCCAGGCCGGGCACGCAGGCCCAGACGACCGAGAACGGGATCGCCGCATGAGCACCAACGTCCTGGCCGACCGCGCCACCACCGCGGCGCCACCGCGCGAGCCGCGGACCGCGTCCCGCCCGGGCGGCCTGCTCTGGCTGAGCTGGCGTCAGAGCCGCACCGCGCTGTGGGCGATCGCCGCCCTGGTCGTCACCGCGTCGGCCACCCTGCTCTGGCTGCACTTCTCCGTCCAGCCGCTGATGTCGGATCTGCGTCAGGCCGAGTGCTCCGACGTGGCCAGCTGGTCCAACGCCGGCTGCCAGGGCATGGTCTCGCCCATCACCCGCCGCACCTACCTGTACACCACGTGGCTCCAGCCGGCCCTGGTCGCGTTCCCCCTGCTGATCGGCATGTTCCTCGGCGCCCCGATGCTCGCCCAGGAGTACGAGCGCGGAACCGTCCGCCTCGCCTGGACCCAGTCCGTCAGCCCGCTGCGCTGGCTCACCGCGCGGATCGCCCTGCCCGGGATGGTCGTGCTGACCGCGAGTGCGGTGCTCGCCGTCCTGGCGACCTGGGTGTGGCGCGCGGACATCGGCGGCCGCCCGTTCGCCTTCGATCCGCCGTTCCAGGGCCTCACCTATCCCGCCCTCGGGGTGGTGCCGGTCGCCTGGTCGCTGTTCGCGCTGGCGCTGGGTCTACTGGTCGGGCAACTGCTGCGGCGCACAGTGGCCTCGGTCCTGGTCACCGGCGTCCTGGTGGCGGTCGTCCACGGCCTGCTCCGGTGGGGCCGCGCCTCCTTCCATCCGTCGGTCAAGGAGATGGTCCCGCACGGCGTCTACTTCGGGCAGCCCACCAACGCGTGGCTGATCGACCGCGGGGTCGTGCTCCAGGACGGTCGGTGGGCCTCGGACCAGTTCTGCTGGGACGGCGACCGGACGAGGGGCTGCGAAGGCGCCACGAGCAACTGGATCGAGTACCACCCCGTCGGGCACTTCGTGCCGATCCAGCTCGTCGAGGCCGGGATCCTGGTGGCGCTCACCGTCGTGGCGCTGACGGTGCTCTTCCTCCGGGTGCGGCGGGACGGCAACTCGCTGCGGGCGACCCGGCGGGCCTGACGCCCGAGGCCGTGGCCCCGGTCGGGCGTCAGTCGTGGCTCCAGCGGAGTTCGACCTCCGGGAAGCGCGGTGACGGGCCGTCGAGGAGGGGAGCGGGGCGGCCGCGGAGGAAGTGGTCGGCGAACGCCAGGGTGTAGGCGCGGGTGAGCGCGGTCGCCCTGGCCGGGTCGATGGTGCCGAGCAGCGCGGCGTAGGTGTCGGCGGGGAGGTGGCCCGGCAGGTTGCCGGGGAGGGCGGCGTGCGGCAGGTCGGTGAAGCTGAGGTGGCCGGCGCCGAGGGTGCGCAACTGCCGCCCCCAGGCGTGCTGGTGGCTGCGCCAGCGCTGCCAGGTCTCGTGGTCGGCGAGGGAGGTGAGCAGGAGGAAGGGCCGGTCCAGGCCGAGGTCGGGAACGGGCGAGCCGAACAGGCCGCCGTCCAGGTTGAGGCCGATCCGGAACCGCTCGTCCTGGCGCATCGCCTCGGCGGCCGCCGAGCCGCCCATCGAGTGGCCGAGCGCGCCGATCCGGCCGCCGTCGACGCGGAAACGGCCCTGGCGCTCGGTCAGTTCGGTGGTGACGAAGCGCAGGTCGGCGACCCGGGCGGCGATCTCGCGGCGCTCGGCGGCCTCCCAGTCGGCCGGCTCGTCCTCCAGCACGGTGCGCACCAGCCGGCCGTCCGGGAACTCGACGGCGAGGGCGTCGTAGGTGTGGTCGACCGACGCGACGAGGTAGCCGTGGGCGGCCAACTCCTCGGCCAGCGCAGTGCAGTTGCTGCGCAAGCCGGTGCGGCCGTGGCCGAGCAGCAGCAGCGGGAGCGGGCCGGGGAGCGCGGGGGCGTCGGTGCGGGCGGTGGAGCGGACGGCCGCGATGGTGCCCGGATCCAGCGGCAGCCGCTGATCGATGGCGGCGGCGACCCGGGGTGTGGTGTACGGCGCGCGGGGGCGGCCGGCGGCGGCGCGGGCCGGGTACCAGAGCTGCACCATCAGCTCACGCGGGCCGGCGGCGGGCACGAACGGGTCCGGCCGGTCGCGGTCGACCAGGTGCAGGGTGGTCGTGCCGACCGGGTGACCGGTGGTGGGGGCGGGCAGGTCGATGGTGCGCGACCGGGTGGCCTGAGCGGCCTGAGCGGTCTGGGCGGGCCCGGCGGGCAGCAGGACTGCGGCGCCGCCGAGGCCCGCGAGTGCCAGCAGTGAACGGCGCCTGATCATCCAACATCCCTCGGTGGTGGGTTGGTTGAGGTCCGGTCAGCCTAACTGATCGTTTCAGAACGAGTGGTGTGGGCAGCGCACTCCGCCAGCACCGCCCGAGCCCGTGGGTCCGCCACATGATGGTGGACCACCTGCTTGAGCAGGTGCCACGGGATGTCCTTCTCTCCGGAGCGGTACTCGCTCCAACTGGTCTTGCCGGTCTGGTGCCGCTGAGCGAGCTCGCGAACGGTGACCCCAGATGCCACCTCCCGCACGAACCGGGCCAGGGCATCCGCCTGCTCGGTCTTCCCCTTTGAGCCGCCCCTGCGGACCTCCAACACCCACCCCGCGCCCCCTGCTTTGTCCGCGGCCGAATCGGGTTGTCCGCCGCTCACCTGGGTGTTGCCGACTTCTGGTGGACGGACAATCCGACATGCCTCACGGTGGGACATCCACCGGCTCGTCGGGCAACTTGGCGGGTCCGTAAAACCCGCGAAGCATTCCGGGATCGAACCGAGGACGAGACCTTCCGCTCCCTCCATCATCGAAGGGAATTCCATGCGATTTCACGGTCGGACGGCTTCTACTGCCGTCATCATCAGCGGCGCACTTCTCGGTGCGCTGGGTTCCGCGGCGCCCGCACAGGCGGGCGGTGCGTGGAACGAATGGGGGCTGGGCAGCTATCACGCCGGCCGCGACGGCACCGCCGGGAGTAACAACGTGACACTCGGCGGATTTGCCTGCGGCGGTTGGAGCGCCACGTTGTTCTATGTGCAACTCGTCCGATCCGATGGAACGAAGATCCGGTCCACGAAGAGCTGGGCGGCCGACGGGGCCTACCAGTACCAGACCTTCTACGGGGCAACCTCGCCCGGAACCACGTACTACGTCCGCTGGTACGGGCAGGACAGCAATGAGAACAACGGCTTCCCCGCCAAGTGTTCCGGCGCAGGGTTCGACTCCTGAACCGGCCGGTACGGGCGGACCATCCGGCCCTCACGGCTTGCCGGTCCGCCGGGCGGTCCACCCGGCCGGGCAGACCGAGAGGAAGGAACCGATCTCGTGTGGGCATCCACGGGAACGGCCTGGTGTCGAAGGTCATGTCCGGCTGTGCCGGGCTGATCACAGCGTTTACCTTACTGACCGCCTGCGCTGCCGGGGCCTCCTCTCCGAGTCCGCCGTTCGACGTGCTCTCCACCGTCGAACGCGGAACAACGGCAGGCCTCGAATGGCGCGTCGAACTGGTGCACAAGGGCAGTGAGTTGTGCACCGCGGCAAAAGTGCGGGACGACCTAGGGCGCGTATTCGGTCGTGATCAACGGGTCCGGGTGAGGTCCTTGATCCAGATCATCGCGCCACGGAGGTGGAGGCCTGCGAGGTAGCTGTC
>NZ_JBEOUK010000036.1:1075-88678 GCF_040304045.1 Kitasatospora sp. NPDC094016 | reverse complement strand
GGCCGCCCTCCACCGCCAAGCCGCGATCCAGATGAACGCCCACCCCGAAGGACGCCTCGAAGGCCTCGTCTTCGCCACACCGGACGGCTCGCCGCTTCGCCCCCAGTGGGTCCTCGACCAGCTCCGCAAGCGCACCGCCGAACTCGACCTCCCCAGGATCGGCCTTCACGACCTGCGCCACACCGCCGCCAGCATCATGATCGCCAAAGGCATCCCCGTCGCCGTCGTCTCCAAGACCCTGCGCCACTCCACCCTCGCCATCACCATCAACCTCTACGGCCACCTCCTCAAGGACTCCGCCGACGAAGCCGTCGCAGCGCTCGCCTCCGCGCTCGACCGGGCGGACGCCGAGGTGGCCGACCAGCCCGGTCCATCGCTCGGCCACCACTTCGGACAGGCGGCGTAGGCAGTCGGGTGTCAGGCCCTCGTACCCGGCCGCTGATCGGCCGGGTACGAGCCTCTGGTCTCCGTGGCCGTTGCTTTGGTCGCACGGCGACGTAGCTCGTGCGGCAGCGAGGCGAGGCGCCTGGGATCGCCCTGGGGGCTTCACGGCGTCGGCACCCGCTTGGGGGCGATGCCTGCCGCTTCCTCGAAGCGTCAGAACAACGCGCCTTGGCGCAAGGCGCTGACGGTACTGGTGCCGGTGATCCGACCCGGGGAGACGTTGATCTCCTCCTGGTCACGCATCCGTTTGAGGAGTGGTATGACCTGGGTCGGGCGGTAGACGGTCTCCAGGAGGGCGAACTTCTTGAGCTGGTCGACGCTGCGGGCTGTCGCCACGGTGCTCAGGTGGTCGAGCAGGATGCGGCGCAGCGGTCCGGTGTCCGGTTCGAGTTGGAGGTCGAGGGCTTGCTGGTTGGGGTCCTTGGGGTCGCGGTAGCGGACACCGGAGGTGGTGTCGACGACCCACATGGCGTCTTTCATCTTCTCCACGCCTCGTTCGTGGCGGGTGCCGAAGATCAGGTAGAGGAGGTGGCCGGCTTCGTCGATCATCTCGAAGACGAGGGTGTGCTGGAAGCCAGCGCGTCCGAGGGACTCGCGGTAGCGGTCGCGCAGGTAGGCGGCTTTCCGGGATGGCGGCTGCTGGAAGACGTCGTGCCATTGGGTGCCGCCGAAGAAGGCGTTCCCGGCTGAGCGGTGGTGCTCGGCCTTCTCGGAGAACCGTACGAGGAAGGCGGGTTGGAAGGTGACCATCACCTCGCTGCGGCGTTGGGTGGCGATCCGTTGCAGCAGGGGGAAGGGGACGTCCGGGCCGCCGAAGCCGTCGAGGAGGACGAACATGGGGTGGTGTCGACTGCCGGTGCGGTCCAGTTGCTGCAGCAGGTCGGGGTGGCACTGGCCCTGGGCTATGTGTACGTCGAGCCGGTCGCCTCGGCTGCCGGACGAGCCGACGGCTGCCGCGATGCGGCGTTCCAGCTCGGTCTTGCGCCGGCCGTTCTCCTCGACCAGCACCATCTTCACCTTCCCGGGGCTGCGCCGAAGCGCTCCGGAGAAGACCTGGTGGGCGATGACGGGTGAGCCTGGCTCGCCGTCCCGGTAGATGCCGGGGCCTGCGAACCCTTCGGCGTAGGTGACGACTTCGTTGTGGCTGAGCATGATCGGTGCCCAGGCCTGGAGGTAGCGCCGCAGCAGGGCGTGCTTGGCGGCGGTGTGCGGATCGCGTGGCCAGATGACGTCCTTCGGTGCCACCATCTGTCTCCCCGATACGGTGAGCCGTCGCTGCCGGTGGCAGGATCACACAATCGTCACGGCGCGACCAGGGGGCGTGCACGGCGCACTGGATCAGGAGGCGGTGATCGGCTCCCGTGCGGGCATCTCGTCCCAAGTCCGGCCGTTGAGGTCGCGGCCGCGGGCCTTGGGGTTGCGGCCGCCCCACTGCTTGAAGAAGAACGGCACGCCGGCCGCCTGGCAGGCGTCGCGGATTCCCGTGACCCACGCGGGGTCCATCGGACGGTGGTGAGGGCCGGACTCGCCGCCGACGATCACCCACCCGATTCCGTCGAGATCCAGGCACGGCAGCGGTCCGAGCAACGGCTCCAGCGAGAGGAACCGGACCGCGGCCGGGACGGCCCGCAAGTCGTCGACACGACCGAGCTGACTCTCGTCCTCGACCGACACCCCCATCCAGAGGTTGTCCGGCCACTCCAGCCGGTCGGCGACCCGGCGCAGCCGCACGGATCGCTTCGTCAGCACCTGGTAGGTGTGCTGGGGGGTGTCGGCGATGACCTGGAACACGTCCCGGACGAAAGGCAGCGGCACCCGGGCGTGGAAGAGATCGCTCATGGAGTTCACGAACACGACCCGGGGGCTGTGCCAGCGCCTCGGGACGTCGAGGGCGTCCGGGTGCAGCGCAAGTCCGAAGCCAGGGCCGGACGTTCGCGAGTCGCCGTCCGTCTGGTACTTGGCGGCGCCCATCGCCTTCAGCCGCTTGGCCAGGGTCAGGGCGTAGCAGTTGTCGCAGCCGGCGGACACACGGTCGCAGCCGGTGGTCGGATTCCAAGTCGCTTCCGTCCACTCGATAGCGCTTCGATCGCTCACTGCCGCTCCTCGCCACCGGGCCGGGCCTCGCGCCGACCGCCACCCGGCGGACGCCGCCAATCCCCTACCTTCCACCGCGGACACTGATGGTGTCGAACCCGCTGGCCAGAGCCGTTCGACTGCCCGGCACAGGCCAACGGCCCGGGGTTGCGGGCATCACGCCAGCCCTCTACGGCCACCCCCTCAAGGACTCTGCCGACGAAGCCGCCACAGCGCTCGCCTTTGCCCTCGACTGGGCGGACGCCCACGTGGCGAGCCCGGCCGACCCCGCGACTGGTCCCGGCCTCGGACATGCGGCGTGAGCCATTCGGCACCCTCGCATCAGGCCCTCGTGCCCGGCCGAGGATCGGCGAGGTCCGAGTCGCCGGAGCGAGCCTCCTCGGCCGCACCCTACGCCGAGTCCGGCTGGAGGAGTTCGAGCGAGTCCTGTGCTGCCCAGTCCGGCAGGGTGACCGCCGCTGAGACCGTCAGCCGGGCATCACGCCGCAGGGATTCCTCTCGAAGATGGCCACAGTGAGCCAGGCGAACATGTCGTCGTCGAGCGTGTCGGGGCAGCAGGCGGCTGTTGTCCGCGAGCCTCTCGGCGTCGGGGAAGACGATCGAAGCAGCCCCCGGCAGGATGCCTTTGTCCGCCGCGCGGGCAACGGCGCGGCGAGCCGCAGTAAGGGCCACTCGCTGTTCTGCGACCGCTCTCCGAGTAAGGCGTTCCCAGTCGGCTGGGTCAGGGGTGACACGAGCGATCATGTGGCGGGCAGAGGAACTGAACGCGGGTGTGGAGGAAGTCCTCCACACCCGCGAGCATGCTCCGACGAAGGCCACGTCAGCTGTCTTGTTGCTCCTCCGAGCCCGGGTTCTCTTCGGCGAGTGTGGCTCCGCGGTACTCGGCATGGTTCCGGTCCACGCTGCCGGCGATGTGGAGGGCGACCGGGTGGCGGGTGCGGGAGTCCCAGGCCAGGGACTGGTGGCACAGCGCGGCCGTCAGGGCCGCCAGGGTTTCTGGAACGTAGGGTCCGGCAGCGGGAACCGTGATCTGGATGGCGGTGAAGCTGCTCCAGTCCTTGGCCAGCAGTTGTGCTTTCAGCGCTTCGGGGATGGTGAAACGGGTGTGCTGGCTTCCGTTGGTGCCGGTCTGCCCGAAACCGTTGTAGGTGCGTGATGCCTGGGCGAGGTACCAACTGGTGACTCCGGCGGTGGTGGTGCGCCGGTACAGCCATTCGTCGGGGGCGGCGGGTTTGTGCGGATCCGGGCGTCGCCTGCCGACGCGGTCGACGGGGGTGGGGACTTCGCCGTACGAGGTGTTGATGCAGACGTCCGCTGCCGCGCGGCCGTCCTCGCGGAGGCTGTCGCCGGGGAGCGGGCCGGTGCCGAGGCGGGCGTTCTGGAGACCGGGCCAGATGGTTCGGCAGGCTTCGGCGTCGGTGAAGATCACGACGGGGGCCACGCCCGGCAGGACTCGCAGCGCGGAGCGGATCTCCTCGCGGACGAGCTGGGCGCCGTCCTCGTGCCTGGCGTGACCGGCTACGCCGATCGGACCGGACCCGAAGGTGGATTCCGCCTCGGCGATCGGGAGCCAGGCGTGCTGGCGACGGCTGTACATCTCCAATCGCCACGGCACGGTGGGGTCGGGGTGGGTGTGGAGGGCGGTCAGCACCTCGACCATCTGGGTCTGGTCGGCGGAGCCGATTGTGCGGGTGCTGGTTCGCTGCTGCCGAAGGTGCAGCCCGACGAGCACAGCGGGGTGGTCCAGCGGTACCGCATCCGCCAGCCTCCGGTCGACCGCCCCGAGTCGGAGCAGCAGGTCGCGGAGTCCGTTGACTGCTGGGAAGTCCAGGCGGGGGCCTCGTGAATCGCCAGACTTGCCCGCTTCGGTCCGGTCCGAGTCCGCCGTCTTGTTCTCCAGGGTTTCGGTGGCGAGCCCGGGTACGGAGTCGAGGAGTTCCGGTTCGGCGGCGGGCACCGTGGTGGCGGTTTCCCCGGCAGCTTCCTCCTTGGCCTTGGGGGGTTCCCTGAACGCGATGAACTGGGAGACCATCCCGCGCTGGTGGAAGCGCCGACGCAGGTCCCGCTTGGGGTCGTAGTCCGCGCCGCGGTCCCGGCGGCTGCTCTTCTTGGGATTCCACACGGTCTCGACCCACACTCCGTTGAGGGTGGGGCCCGGAAGAGCGTCGAGGAAGGCGAGTTCACGGTTCCAATCGGGGCGACTGGTGGCGATCAGGGCCGGCAGTCGTCGGAACCACACGCTGGTGCACGCGGTGAGTTTGCAGTCGCTCTCGTCCTCCCAGTCGTCCACGAGGTCGGGGGAGTCCGTGTAGGGGACGAGGGCGTCGATCATGCGTCGGCGGGTGTGCTCGTGGTCGTAGAGGGCGACGATGCGGATGTGGTCGTGTCCGGTGCCTGCGAGGGCGTGGTCGAGGTCCTCGCGCTGGACCGGGCCCTTGGCATTGCGGGCGACCTGGTGTTCCGTCCGGACGTACGGCACCTGCCGCAGGCCGAGCTTGGGGCCCAGGACGGTGTCGATGTGGCGGGCGAGAGCGAGGTTGAAGCGGGTGCCGGTGCCCTTGCCGAGCGGATGTTCGGTCGGCCCCGGGATCAGTACGCGGATGGGTCGGTTCTTGTGGCTCAGCCCCTTGTTGTCGCACAGGGTGACGGGTTTCAAGTCGCAATTTCCGACGACCCGGGCGGCGAAGCCGCGGATGTACGGCTCCCAGCCCTCTTCCGTGCGGCGATGGCCCACGGGGACCCGGAGGATGGTCTTGGTGCCGCGGTGGACGAACGCGGTCCGAGTGCCCGCCCAGTGGGTGGCGAGACGGCTGAACGTGGGCAGGACGTGGACGGTGATGAGGGGCTCGCCCGGCAGTGTGATGACGCGGAAGTCGAGTTTGTGCATGGCCACGCCCTCGGTCTGGCGCCGGCCGGCGGTGTTGGTCAGTAGGTGGTTCCAGCCGAGCAGGCTGCCGTTGGTGTCCATCAGCCACGTCAACTGCGGCTGTTTGACTGGCTGGTCGCCCTCGGCACCAACCGGCGGCTCGGGCTGCTGACCGTCCGGTTCGCCTGCCGGACCGCCCTCCTCGGGTGGTGCTGCGGGAGAGGGACGGTGTGGGAGCGGAAGGGGCAGGGGGTGGCGTGCGAGCTCGGCAGCGATGTTCCAGGCGGCGACGCGGAAGAACCACTGAGGTGCTCGGGGTCGGCCTGTGGCGGCATGGTCGATGAAGGAGGCCAGGTTCGCCCGGGTCGGTGTGCACTGGTCGAGCAGCGGCGCCAGGGTGTTGGCATCGTCGTCCTTGCGGATGTGGCGTTCCCAGGCACGGACGGCACGGCTCAGGAGCCGAGGTTCGATGATCTTGGTGGTGGCGAGCATCGTCGGGGTGCGGGTCTCGTCGTCCGGTTTGCCGAGGGTGTCGGGCATGATGACGACCGGTTGGTTGGTCACGGCGGACAGCGCGGTGGCCAGCGAGGCGTATGCCGGACGGACGGGCTTGGCGCCCTCGTGGTCGCGGTAGCTGGGCAGCAGGCTCCAGGCCTGGGCGAAGTCCTCGCTGAGCGCGTACAGCACGACCTTGCCCAGCTTCTTCGGATCCATGGTGAAGGCGAGGGTGTTCAGCATTCGGTGTCCAGGTTCGATCGGCGGCGGTGCTGCTGGTCGGCGAAGGTGAAGAACCCCTCCAGCGCCGCACGGTTGGTGTTGACGACGGTGTCGAATTCCCCGCTGGCGATCCACTTGCTGCGGAGCGCACGCAGGATGGACGGCAGGTCGGAGTTCCCGCTGGTGTCGATGAAGGCCGCGTCGACCAGGCGGAGCCTGCCCGGTGTGCCGCCGCGACGGGCACGTCCCACGAGTTGGGTGAGGGAGGCGACGAGTTCTGCGGCGACCGCGATCTTGGCACGGGACGGGAGCGCCCGGAAGTACCGCTCGCTGGCCAGCAGTTCGTTGAAGTAACCACTCGCGGTCTGCTCTGCGCCCTCCAGCGCCTTCCACGGGAGGTCGTGCGGCCGGTGCTCGTCGAAGGTGCGGGCACCGATGTGGGCGAGCAGTTCGCTGGGTTCGTCGACGATGGACATAGGCCGGACGGCGAGCCAGATGGCCCCGACGCGGGAACGACGCTCACCCGGGGACAGGATGTTCAGGCTCCGCTCGGCCCGTTGCAGCGGAGCGACAAGAATCCGGGCGCCCGCCATCGCGCCGAAGTCCTCCAGGCGGTCGGCGGGGATCTCGGTCCACGGACGGTACGGCCCCTCAGCGTCGGCAACGCGCTCGGGGTCGGGACGGACGGCGACGGCGACGAGGCCGGGCGGGGCGCCCGCCGAGGTGAGACCGTCGGCGAGGTCCAGGCAGCTGATGTAGGAGGTGGTCGCGAGCAGGATGGCGTCCTGGATCCCGACCGGATTGCCCGCGGAGGCGAGTTGATCGAGCTCCCGCTTCAGTTCGCTCCACAGTTTGGCGCCGAGCTCGTGGGTCGCTTCACGCCGTTTCGTGCCCGAGAGCCCGGAGATCCGCAGGAGTTCTTCCGACCCGATCCCCGGGACAGGCCTGAGGTCGACTTCGATCGGTTCGCCGTCGTCGGGGACGACGTAGGTGGGCCTGGTGTGGACGTGATGACGGTGCGCGCCGGGTACGTAGGCGGTGGCGGACAGCCCGAGCACGATCCGGCGGTGGCCGGAGTGCGCCAGCGCCGTGTTCTGCCCGAGGTCGAGGAGATACCGGTGCGGGTCCCCACCGAAGGCCACGGCACTCAACCTGGTGTCCTGCGGGGCGAGCGGGTTGACGTCCTCGGTGAAGGCGAAGACCTGACGGCCGAGCGGACCGTGCGGGACGGCGCGCCAATGGTCGTAACCGCCCAGGGCGGAGGCGATCTCCTCCGCAGCCGCCACGCCGGCCAGCTTGAGCTGGGGCGCGTCGTAGACGAAACGGTGCAGCAGGTCGCGGAGCGGGACGAGGAACATCCGCCGGACGAGGCGGTCGACCACGTCGAGCCGGGTCTTCGGTGCGGGCACCCAGGTCCTCAGCAGGCCGTCGAGGCGGTCCCTGGCGTGGTCGAGGGAGCCCGCCTCGTGCTGCTTGCTGGTGACACTGCGGAGGATCCCCGCGAAGCCCTGCAGGTGGTCGGGCAACAGGTGGGTGTCGATGGCGGGATCCCACACCGTCTCCAGGGTGAAGGTGTGACTGATGCCCGTCCGGACGGGTTCTGCGGCGCCGATCTGTTGGGGATCGTTGTCGAGGAACGGGGCGAGCTTCGCCGCGAGCCAGGAGTCCCACTTGGTCGGCACGATCCACCGGCGGGCGGCGTCACTGCGTCGTCGGCGGTTCGGACGGGCCGCAGCTCCTTCGGAGAGGCGGTCGGTCTGTCCCAGGTCACCGCGGGCGAGGTGCATGGTGTAGGTCTCGGCGAGCGCGCGGCTCTCCGAGACGTTCTTGCGGGCCCGTTCCTCCAGTGCCGCGGGCAACCGGTGGAAGGCCGCGACGAGTTGGTTGTCCAGCTCGATCAGCGGTCGGTCGTGCGGCCGGTCGCCCCAGGCCAGCACCAGGTTCCGGCCGTTGCGCTCGAACACGGTGGACTGGAAGGCGTCGAGTTCGTCGATGAGGACGGTCTGACAGCGCCGGAGCACGAACTCCTCGACGGAGACGTGCTCGCTCACGACGCCGTCCTCCGACTCCAGCGGAATATGGACGTTGCCCGCGTGCAGGTTGGAGTGGGTGGTGACGAGGATGCTCGCGGTGGTGGCCGCGCGCGTCAGGCGGAACTTGCCGCACTTGTGCCGGAAGGGGCACACCTTGGGCTCGGGCATCGTGCGGTACTCGTTCTGGCGCGGCGGCCGTACCGGTGCGAGTCTGCGGCAAGGTTCCCCGCCGGGCGTCCAGGCGTCCACTTCGTCGTCGACCGCCGCCAGGACCGGGAGCTGGCAGGAGTAGCCGAGCCGTTCGAACACCCAGTCCACGTACGCGGTGTCCGTGGAGTTGCGAATGGTGCGCTCCAACTCGCGCACCAGCCCGTCGGGTGACATCAGCGGTACGACCACCTGTTCCGGTGTCGACCGGGACCCCTTGAGAAGGTCGGCCGCAACCAGTTCCTCCTCGATCTGCCGGGTCAGTTTCAGCACGTCCGCGTTGGTGCTGACGACCAGGGCGAGAGTGTGGCCCTGCTGGACGGCCCAGGCCGCGATGCCGGCCATCATGACGCTCTTTCCGGACCCGGTCGGCGCGCTGAGGACCTGGATGTCCCCCGCCCGTAGGACCAGCTCTTCCCCCACCGCGCGGCCGATCCGGTCCCGCATCCGGGAGAAGAACGGACCCAGTGCTCCCTCTCGGTAGGCCGAGCCGGTTTCCTGGTCGAGGGTACGGTTCAGGGCGAGGAAGCCCTGAATGTCGAGAGCGACGTGGGGGAGATCGGGAGACGTCCGTAGGACGGCTGCGGGCGGGCGGTGCGCGGGGACGTGTTCGGCCAGGAAGGTGTAGGTGGCCAGCGCCGGCGTGGTGAGTCCACCGGCCATCGGCACCTGCAGGTTGTGGGTGTGCTCGCCGACCTTGGCGATGGACTGGGGGCGGAACGCCTCCTCTGCGACACGGTCGAGTTCGTCCAACAGCCGATCGGCGAACTCCCGCGGTGCAACACCGTGGTGGAACCGGACGTGCCGCCCGTCGGGTTCGAGGCGCGTACCGGGCACCCTGTCCTGGGCGAACTGGTCAGCAACGCGGTCCTGGAAGACCGCCTTGTCCGCGAGGGCGTTGTGCCGGTGCCGCAGTAGCCGTGCCAGGCGCCGCTGGTCATCGAAAGGCAGTTCCCGGTATCCGGGCCAGAGGTCGTACTTTCCGCTGAGCAGGAAATGGGCCGCGTCGACGCTGCCGCCGTCTGGCGGCGGGAAGTGGGCCAGTGAGCAGGCCAGGGCACAGGCGATGAGCCGGGGCAGCCCGCGCTCCTCGCGCTCAGTCCGCTGAGAAGAGAGGTCGGTCATTTCGTCTGTCGCTTCGCTCGAGTCAACTGCTTGCTGATCTCTTTGTTCACGTCCTCGACGAGCCAGACGGTGTATCCGGGCAGAAGTTTCTGCAGTTCCGCTTTCTGCCCGGGACCGCGGTGATCGGGCAGCACGATGGTGTTGGCGGCGAGTGGTTTCTGACGAACCTTCTCGGCCAGGGCCGTAGCGCTCGCCACATCCTTGAGGTCGATCGACAAAGTCCAGCCCAGGGACTCGACGGCGAATTCCAGGTCGTAGATGTCCAGCCCGGGCCACAGCGTGACGTCCAACAGCGGCTTGCCGTACCAGCGGCGGTACAGCGCGAGCTCCTCGACACCTGGTACGACGATGAACCGCCATACCGCGAAGTCGACGCACACCGTGCGTTCCGGCCCCTGCTGCCGTCGTTCGCGCGCTCCTGGGGGCCGTGGCACCTGGGAGTCTCTGCGGAGCAATTGGGGACGGCCACCCGTGAGTGGTTCGGAACGCACAGTGTAGTGAGCCTGGTGGTACAGGTAGGTGCACCGCACCCGGTGGCCGTCCACCCGCATCGGCCACCGGCATTTCGGGCAGGCCCACCACCAACGCCCGCCGTACACGCGGTCGGCCGGCAAATCGACGTACTGGACAGGTGGGTCGATGCCGGCCTCCGCACACAAGTCGAGGATCTCCCCTGCACCACCGGCCGGATATTCGACAACGAACCGGCGACGGGCCCGGTACGAGTGCTCGTTGGCTCCTTCTCGGATCCCCGCGAACGCCTCGTTCTCCACGCCCTCTTGGCGCATCCAAGCCCAACTCGGCAGCCAGCCACGGCCCCTGTCGCCCTTCTGCAGGAGTTCCATGACGGACGTGCACCCGTCGGACCAGACGTCGTCACTGAGCTCGTCCCACTCCAGGACGGTCAACTGTCCCAGCGGATCACCGTCGAAGACATCCGGTGCCAGCTTTCCCAGAGGGCAGGAAAGCGACCTGACGAATTCAGCCGGCGTCAGGATTTCCTGCTGGGGGCACAGGGCGTTGACCACCCCGGCCATGCTCATGATTTCCCGCCAGGCACGTGGTTCGCGATGCCGAACCGTCCATGCGTAACCTGCGCGGATGGCTGCGGAGAGGATTTTCATCCTCTGCTGGCCCAGGGCAGCGTCGTACACCGCCACATCCCTCCATCACACTTTACCGAGTGTCCTTGACAGAGCGCACTGATGTGCTGGTGAGGATCATGCATGAATTTCGACGACGCCGCACAGGAGCGGGTAGGTGAAAGCCTCACCCGCGAGTCGACTGAAATGCCACTTGACCTGCGCAGATATCGCATAAGAGGGATCGGCCCACATGACCGAAGTTCATCTTTTCGGGTGATCATGGTCGTGTCGCCAAATCCTGGAGTCTTTCGGTGAAGCCGACGCCCGGGGCCTTTCGGAACGGACCGGCAGGAGGAGCGCTGACGGAGCCTGGTGTGCAGCGCTAGCGTGCCGACCGGCCGCCTGCTCGACGGGCCCCGAGTAGGCGATCAACTTGGTTTCCAAGCAGCAGAGTTAGCTTGCAAGCGCTGCTCGCGTGGTTCATGCGGGCGGACGGGGGCCCAGCTGTGATAACGGCCAGAGACGTCCGCATGTGTCCACAAGCGGCCAAACCGGCTGATCCCAAAACGGTCCCAAGGCCCAGCGCCAGGCTCGGACGCCGCTCCACCGCCCTGCGCCGCCACGCCGGGAAGGGGCCGAGCATCGTATCGAAACCGGGAAGTCCCTGACAGCTCCTCCGCCCGCCGCTGGCAGCGGGCGGAGATACTTGCGCACCTCGGCCCGCCGCCCTATTCGGACCCGGCCATTCAGCGCCGGAATCCGCGGTGGGGGTCGCGTACCTTGACGTTCCCGAACGGCTCGAACCATGCCTGCGCGCGCAGGTCGCCCACCCCCAGCTGACGGTTGGCGTCGCCGTCGGGGTCCTCGATGCCGTCGAAGCGGGCGCTGTAGAGCATGAGGACGTCGGTGTCCTGGAAGAACATGTCCGTGCAAGCGTCGAAGTCGTAGTCGTCGCGGTGGACCGGCAGGGTGCTGTGCTCGGTGTCGTCGGGGTCGTCCTCGATCTCGTCGGCGCTGTCGCCGGCGTCGGCGATGGCGAGGTGCAGGGCGAGTTCCTCGGCTGTACAGGTCGGCCGCGGCCGACGGCCGTATGCGAGGTCGTCGGCGAGGTCGTCGGCGGCGCGGGCGAAGCGGCGACGCCACTGGAGGTCGGTGGCGAAGGTCAGTTTCGGCAGGCGCGGGAACACGCCCCAGTTGCCTTCGCGCTCATCCGGTACGAGGCGTCCGTCGCCGAGTTCCTCCGCGTCCTCGTACGCCTCGTCGGCCAGGAGTGACAGGGCGGCGTGGAGGATGTCGGCCGTGCGGGGGGTCAGCTGCCACAGGCAGCGCTCGTCCTCGCACTCCGGGTCCTCGCAGTGTGGGGTCTCCACGGTGAAGAGCGTGGCGAAGTCGGGGAGTTCCTTGCCGGGGCCACTCTCGGCGGACTGCTCGGCCTTGGCGTCTTGTCGGCCAGGGCCGAAGTCCGCTACGACGGGTTCCGTGCTCCAGGCGGCTACCTCGTCGCCGTTGCTCCGCTGGAGCAGCGAGCCCTGACATTGGTCGGTGAGGCTGTCCGCCCCGTCGACGTCGACGGGCGGCTCGGCAAGCCACATGACCGCGCCGACCACGTCGTGCGGGTCACCGTCGTCGAGTTGGTCGGCGGGCATCGGCTCCCAGCCCTGCTCGCCGGCCGCGTCCAGCAGGGCCTGCCAGTCGCGGACGTGGAACTCGCGGAGCGTGGTGATCCGAACGACGTGGCCCGGCAGGTCACGAAGCCGCAGCTCGCCTGGTGCGGAGCCGTCGGGTTCCGGGGCTTCGTCGTTGTCGCCGCCGTCCTCGCTGTCGGATTCGCCGTCCTCGCCCGCCCCCTCGACCTCGGCCTCTTCCGGCCAGGTGATGTGTGTTCCGGCGGTGGCCGGCCAGGTACCGGCGGCGATGTGGGCCACCGCCTGTCGGAGTGAGGACGCCGGGGCGTCCGGCAACTGCCCGCACAGGCCATCGACGGACTCCGCAGGCAGAGCGCCGGGCGCCCGGCGCAGGCTCCGGCGCAGCAGTTCGGCTGCGCGGTGGGCGAGTTCGGCGTCGCGGCAGGTGAGGACAGCCTGAAGCGAGTCGGGGCCGTCGTCGTGGGAGAGGAGTGCGAGGACGCGGCTCTTGCTGGGGGTGTGTTCGCAGTGGAAGTCGCGGGGTGCGGCGTTGAGATGGTGCTCGGGCATGCGGGGAACTCCGGTGCGGTGGAAGGCGCGTCCCGGTACGGGCGCGCGAAAGAGAGTGGAGTTCCGCTGGTGGGCACGCTGCTGACGTGCCTCCGGACGGTGGAAAAGTGCATCGGCCGAGGCTGGTTTCGCCGATGCCGTCAGCGGTCCGGACCTGATCCTGTCCGACACCGTACCCGAGTCACCGAGGGTTGTCCCCGGTGAAGCCGTGACAGTCCCGCCCCTCCTCTGGTCGCTCGTTCCCGGATTGTCCGACCGATGGAGCAGGATGGGCTCTGACGAGTCACCGGGGAGAGGGAAGCAGGAATGGCCACCGAGAAGACCAGGCTGCCTGTGGAGTTCCTGGCCACTGTCGCGGCCGGTGCCGAGCCCGGGTCCGCGGCGGCCCGGATGGTAGCCGAACAGGCCCGTGGCGTGGCCGACGGCCAGCAGGGCGGACCACTCCTCACGGCGCTACTCTCCAGGCCGTACCGGGACTCGGCACCCGCCTGGCTACTGGAGGCCGCGGTAGCGAACGGGCTGCGGCAGAGCGAGAGCGAGTACGAGTACCTCACCGGGTCGACGTCGCTGGTGGTCCTCGCACTCATCCACCCCGACTGCGATCCGGTTCTGCGGGCCGACGCGTTGCGCCGCTGCTCCGACCGCCGGCTCGGCTCCCTCGGCACCGCCGACCGGCCAGCCGACCTCTGCGCGGCCGTCGCCGACGAACTGCGCAGGCGGGTGCCGCAACCAGTGCACATGACGCCCGAACTGCTCAAGGAGCCAACGCCCGCACAGGTGGTTCTGCGTACGGGACGCCTCCACGACGCCGTGTTCGAGGCCGCCGTCGCTCTCCTGCCCGACGGCCTCGACCGCACGCGTCTGAAGGACGAGGATTCCGGCGCCTGGTCCGACCGGATCAGGGCAGCGTTTGACGCGTGGGGCCACATGTGGTCGGCTGTGCTCGAACAACACCCTGACCGGCACTCCCGGCTCATCGACAGGACCGCCGGCACCATGGCGAACCGGGTCATCCGCGACCAACTCCTCGGCAGCGTGCCGTGGACGGTCGAGCCGCAACTCCTCAGGCAGATCGCGCTGGATGACCTCTCCAGGTTCGACGCCGCCATGCTCACGACCCGGATCTGCAGCTTCCTCCAGGACGGCCCCTCGAAGGAGGAGGCCCGGCAGCGCTTCGCCGCCGAGCTCTCCGCCCTGGACGAGACCGATCGAAAGGACATCGAGTTCCTGTACCTGCGGGACGACGGCTTCGACACCGACTGGGGCACCGATTCCGCCGTGGCCTGGGTGAGCCACGCGGCCGACGGACGGTGGCGCCTCGTCCTGAACCCCGCCGAGGCCAAGCCTGCCTACGGCGATCCCCATACCTGGCGAAGCCAGCCGGACGAACTCGCCGACTTGGGGCGGCACTTCGCCGAAACGGCCGTGCAGGCCCTGCGGACTTGGAAGCCGAAGGACCTCTACGGGATCAGCACGGCGTCCGACCTGCGCTGGGTTCGCGACATGCTGGTCCACCTGCCCGAGCTCACACCGGCCGTCGAAGCGACAGTCCGGCTGGTGATCCGCGACGCCCGCCGCGGCCGGTCCGGTCCACAGTCGTACGACTACAAGTCCCAGGAGGACCGGCGGCAGTTCGACGAACTCCTGGACGCGATCACGCGGATCGTCGCCGACCCCGCCCCGCAGCCGCCCGCGACCCGTCGCACGGCCCTCGGCAACCCCGAAGAAGTCACGGTCCGGAGCCTGTCCGCCGTCACCGCGGAGGTACTCGACGCGTACCTGGACCGGCACGCCGGTGACGACGCGCTCGTGGAGAAGGCACTGCTGTCCGTCGCCTGGCACGGCCACCGCAGCGATCCGCCGTTCGCCTCGGTCCTCGCCCGCCACTCCGACCCGCAGCACGCCGTCCGCACGCTCACCCGTGACCTGCGCCTCAGACTGGGCGGCAACCCCACCAACCGCGAAGCGTGGGCCAGGGAGGTCCTCGCCCTGCCCGACTGCCCCGACGAGACCGTTCTGGCCCTGCCCGCCTGGACGGCACTGAAGGCCCGCGGTCACCGCTACGACAGCACGCATCCCAGAGTGATCGCCCTGGTGGAAGCGGCCCTCGGAGACGACCACCAGGCATGGCAGCGATTCGCCGACAGCCCGATCAGCAACTCCGGCCCCACCGCCTGGCTCCGCCTCGGAGACATCCTCACGGCTGCTGCAGACGGAACGGCGTGGCCCAAGCCACCCGGTTCCCGGTGACAGTCCCGGGCTGCGCCGAGATGCACTGGCCGCATGACAACCGAGTGCCGGTGATGGCGGGCGGCGGGGTGTGGGAAAGGCCGGTCTGGTGAGGCAGCTTCAGCTCCGCCCTGCCGGGTCACGCGTAGGGGTCGCGCAACGGCCGGGGCTCACGGACTCCGCGCGTGATCTCCTCGGGAAGGTCTGGGCCAGCGAGGTAGTAGCGGCCCTGGGCCTCGCCCTTCGCGGCGAGCCAGCCGGCACGGACCAGTTCGCGGATGTCGCGCTGAGCCTGCTGCTCGCTCAGTTCGGCGTCGGCCTGGTACGTGGCCCTCCGCACACGGTTGCCCATGGCCGCTGGGTAAAGGGCGTAGAGCATGCGGTCGGGCCAACCGCGCTGCTCGACGGCTCCGTCGAGTGCGGTCCAGACCTCGCGGGTGCTGTTCACCTGCCGCTCGACGCTCTGGGCCTGCTGATGGTGGGCCCGCAGACAGAACCGAACCCACCGGAGAGTCTCCCGCTCGGGGGTCCAGACGGGGCCGCCGACCTCACCGAGGACGTCGTAGTAGCGGTAGGTGTTGCGCGCCCGGCCGAGCCACTCCTCGATGCTGGAGAACTCCGGCGCCATGATCCCCTCGCGGGCGAGGACCAGGGTGTGCAGAGCGCGGGACATCCGCCCGTTGCCGTCCGACCACGGGTGGATCGCGACCAGGTTGAGGTGCGCCATCGACGCCCGCACGAGTCCGGGCGCGTCGAGGTCACCGTCGTTCAGCCACTCCACCAGCTCACCGGTGAGCACCGGAACCAGGCCGGCGTCCGGCGCGGTGTAGGCCGCGATGGTGGGATCCTCGGCCGACGTGACGTACACCGATCCGGTGCGCCACCAGCCGGGGCGCTTGACCAGGTGGTGGCCCTGCATCATGAAGTGCAGCGCGTTGAGCAACCCCTTGCTGTACGCGAAATCCTCACCGGCCTCGGCAAGGCGCTGGATGTAGGTCATCGCCTGCCGATAGCCCTCGATCTCGACCGCGACGGTGTCGCTCGCCTCGATCGGAGCCTCTCCGACCATGATGTCCTCGACGTCCGACACGCTCGCCGCGTAGCCCTCGATCGTGTTCGACCCGGCGATCGCCCGCGCGGTCAGGTTGCGCCGCAGTTGCCCCTCCCATCGGCGGGGCGTGCGCAGATGCAGGCGCAGCCGATCCCGCATGTCCTCGATCTCCGCAAGGACAGTCAGGTCGGCATCTTCGAGCTCAGGCACGGAATACAGCACGATTCAATGACACCATCATGGAATCACCGCGTCAAGAAATGGGGAGACCGCCAGCCGGCAGTCAGCGCCCTGTCGGCTGCCCTACGCACAATCGGCCGCCCGTCTCGGGCCAGCCCGACTGCACGGGGGGTGGCCTGCGAGCGCCGTAGTCGCCCGCAGGCCACCCCCGTGCAGTCGGGCTCTTCGTCAGGAGGTCTGGTGGCGAGCTGCCTCAAGGCGCCGTCGGAGGTCGCGGATGATCTCGCTCCAGCGCCACGACTCCGGGGCGTCCCAGTACTTCTCGCCGATCGGGTGCCAGTCGGACAGCTCGCTCAGCTGAGCGGCCAGCGCCTCCCAGTCGGTCCCGTGTGTGGCGCCTGGGTCCCGGTCGAGCTGATGGGCGACATCGTGAAGGCGGTGGGCCGCCCGGTAGTAGGACAGCTGGGTGTCGGTCAGTCGCCGTACCGCGAAGCCGTAGCATTTGCTGCACCAGTCGAAGTCGTCGCGGGCGAGGAGGTCCGCGACGCGCAGCAGGTCGTCGTGCTCGGTGACGCCGCGTTCTCCGGAGTGTGAGCAGAACGGTGAGTGGCCCTTGCGCTGCCAGCCAGGATCGGCATCGGTGGTGTAGACCTGTACATCGGCGAGGACGCCCAGCGGGATTCCGCTGCCGCGGTGCCACCGGTCGGTGCCGGGCTGCTCAAACGGTTGGAGGCGAATACGGCGGGCGCTGACCAGCAGGCCGTGCCACACCGCGCTGGACACGGTGCGGCGGCGACCGTCGCGGTCGGGGCCGCCGTCGAGAGTGCGCAGGTCCGCCGCACCGCGTGCCAAGGCCAGGCATCGCAACTCCTGTTCAGGGTTCTCCCTCCAGTACCTCAGGCGAGCGGTGGTGCGGGCGCCGTCTGCGAGACCGAGGTCCTCTCCGAACCCCGGATCGTGCGGATCGCGAACGGGGGCGGGCCAGATGCTCTCCCCTTCGTCTTCGTCGGGACGAGGCCCGACTTCCTGGATCCACGGTTCGATGACGCTCGCCGGCAGGTCCGAGGCCCCGGCGATGACGGTTCCGCGCCACCCGGCGGCCAGCCGCCTCTCCACGACCGCCAGTGGCAAGACCTCCGGTCCTCCGTCCGGGGAGAAGACCAGGTACAGCTGGTCGTCACCCGCCGAGACGGCGCGCAGCGCGCGCACGTGGCCAGCGGCGAACGGCTGGCGGTCACGGACGGGGGTGTCGTCGAAGATCCCCGGCCTGATGTGGGCCACGGCCGTTTCGGCCCCGGTACCGGTCGTCGTTTCGGTCGTGGCGGTGGTGTGGGGTTCGCAGTCGAGGAGGGAGGCGCGGGTGTCGAGAAGTCGGTCGGCGATGAGGGGCGGGACCCGCAGGGTGAAGGTGCGCCGGGCCCAGTCGGCGGTGGCGAGGTAGGTGAGGAGAACGCCGGTGGTCCAGTTGTCGAGTTCGCTGAGGAATCCCCGCTCGTCCCGGTGCGAGGAGTCGTCGGCGACCTCCGACAGGTGCGCGGTCACCAGCAAGGTCGGCGCGGGCTCGGCGTCGGCAGCTGCGGCACGCACCAGGTCCTCCCAGGACGCGACCAGCTCGTCAGCGGCGGAACATGCCTGTGCGTAGCCCTTGCGGTTGGAGCGCATACCGTGGGTGAGCGTGTAGGAGATGTACGAGCGCTCACTCGGCCGGCCCCAGCCGGCTTCGGCCTCGCGCTGCCAGTCCCGCCACAGTGCCTTCAGTCCCCTGTTGATCTCCTCCCGCGTACCGATCGCCGTCAGCGCCGGATCGTCGGCGGGCAGGTCCGGCTTGTCCAGGAGTGCCGCTGCCGCGCCGTTCAGGAGTCCGTCCGGGTCGACGAACCGTGCAGCCTGCACACGCAGCGTCTCCAGGTACTCCTTCTTCACGGCCAGTTTCGGCTCCGCCCAGTCAGCGAGCCAGGGGAACATCGCGGCAGCGGCCTGGGCCCGGTGCAGGCTCCTCGCCGCATCCCGCCAGGCGGAGAACACACTGTCCCGCAGATGCTCGGCGTCGTCGCGCGCCTCTTCGTCGTAGCCGTCCGCTTCCTCGTTGTCAGGGTCGGCTGCGGGCTCGGAGCGCAGCAGGTCTGCGGCAGCCTGGACCTCGTTCTCGTCCCACCAGGTGTCCTCGTCCGGCCCGGTGTGGGATCGCAGCTCGTACAGCAGGCCGATCCCACCGAGTTCCTTGAGGAAGACGCCCAGGCCGGTTTCCGGTCGCGCCCACGCGCCCCACTGCGCGCAGCGCGAGCACATCCGGCCGATCGTCTCCGCATTCAACGGGACGTGGGCTGTCGTGATGTCACGGGCACGCAGTTGGGTGCACGTCGTCGCGGCGTGGAGCTTGGCGTTCTTGCCCTTGGTCGAATGGACGGTGACGGGCGTGCCCTCGAACGGGCCGAGCGGAACATCTGCGGTCAGAGCACAGTCGAGCACGTGTCTCCTCCTATCGGTCTCGGCTTGCGAGCCTAGATGAGGGCACCGACAAGGTCAGCCGAGAACGCTGTTCCCACATGCGTCATGCGGACGACGGCAAGCGGCCCGGCCTGGCCGGTGATCTCCTGTCCGTCCGGACGGCGTCGGAGTCATTCCCCCGCGGTGAGCCAGCGCAGGCGCCCGTCCTTGGGAGAGCTCCGGCAGGTGAGGGCCAGGCCCTTCGAGGAGGTTGCGGTGGCGCCGGCCTCGCGGCACTTGCGGTGGGGTTCGTTGCAGCTTCCCTTCTTCTTGCCGGGTATCTGGGCGCAGTTCTCGGTGTCGTGCGCTTCCTTGCCCTCTGGGGAGAGGTTGTCGTAGTTGCTCCCGTCGTGGCGCCCAGGGGAGTCGCCGTCCGGGCCCGTCTCTGTCGGCTTCCCTGTCGCGCTGCCCCTGGTCGGTGCTGGCGCGGTGCCGGCCAGGGGTGCGGCCGGCGAGGACGTCCGGGCCGGGGCCGGGGCCGGCGGAGTGGAAGCCGCCATCGGCGCGGGCGACAGCGACGGGACGGACAACGGCAGTGCGGATGACGAGGCCGACACGGAGGGCGGGTTCGGCGCAGCGTCGGGCGGCAGACCGGTGCCGCACGCCGTGGCCATGCCGAGGAGCACGCCCGCGACGGACAGCGCTGCGGCCCTCGGCATGGTGCGCATGTTGATCATGAAGCGGGGCATCGGGTCAGTGTAGGCAGTCAGGGATCTTGGCCGATCACGGCAGTGGATTCGAGGGCGCTCAGTCGCCAGGGCGACTCCAGTCGTACAGCTCGTCGCCGGTCCACGGAGCGCGACCGCTGAGGATCTGCAGCATGGCCCGCCAGGGAGGGGAGAACCCAAGGATCGTAGACGTACCGCACAGGCCCCGCCCCGGGGAACAGCAAGTGACCATGAAAGAATCCCGCAGGTGAGCCCTATATCGCCCGGGAACCCGGTTCAGCTGTGTTCGGATCCTGGTTGTTCGCAGCCGACCGCGTACCGGACGCGTTCGCGCGATGCCTGGTGCGACGATCACATCACCGGCATCCTCCGCGTCGGCGGACTGGAGCCGTTGGAGCCGTTCGCCAAGCCGACGGCGTGGCGCCTGACCCGGTGCCTGACGTGCGGCTGTGAGGCCCACTACCGCTTCGAGTACACCCTCTCCAAGAACGCGGAGAACGAGGCGACCTGCCGAGCGTGCCACTGGCGCCAGTGGGCGCAGGACGAACGACGGCGCCACGGCTCGTACGCGGATCTGACGCCGGTCCCCGCGGCTGAGGCGAGGGAGCACGCGGAGAAGCACGGCTACGACTACCTGGCAGCACTGACCGACCCATCGTACCACGACGATCCTCATCACGTCCGGTGCCGGTACTGCAACCACCTCGCCGCCGAACGGATGGGGGACATCGCGTTCGGCTGCCGGTGCCAGACCAACCCGAGCCGCGCACGACAGACGCCCAACCCGCCCGGGCAGAAGCAGCGGGCCCTGCTCAAGGACTCCGGGCTCCCCGTCCTCGACTGGTGGGACCACGGGACGAACGACCTCGCACAGTGGGAGACCGTCACCGTCACAGCCCGCCGGGAGGCGGCCTGGCGCTGCCCCGATTGCGGCCTGCAGTTCACCGCCCGGGTCCACGACATGATCCACCGGGCGACGTGCCCGACGTGCGAACCGAAACGCCGCGCCGAATGGCAGGCGGAGTACGAGCGCTACCAGGTGACGCCCGTCTCCGAGGTACCCGAACTGCTCGCGGCGTGGGCCGACGACGAGGACCCCCGCACCGTCACCGTGGCCGAGCTCGGGCCGCTGCGACGGTTCCGCTGTCCGCGGGGCCACCACCCGCGCATATCCCCGTACACCTATCTGCACTCGGGCTGCCCCTCCTGCCGGAGCCAGGAGACGCGCACCGCCGGCCTGGATGCCGTCGAAGCCGATCCGGCCCCGTTCAGGATCAGCCCGGAGATCGCCTCCCAGTGGCACCCGAGCCGCAACGGCCGCATCAGCCTGGCCAAACTCTCCCCCAAGTCGCGCAGAACCGTGTGGTGGCAGGACCCCGGCTGCGGCCACGAGTGGCAGGACACGCCGGAACAGCGGGACAAGGGGCAGCGCCTGCGCTGCCCCGAGTGCCGTACGATCCTCGACTCACTCGCCTTCCACTTCCCGGAACTCGCCGCCGAGTGGTCGTCGGTGAACCCGCTCTCCGCCTGGCACGTGCGTCCCAGCGGTCAGACGGCCTTCGTCCCGACATGGGTCTGCGCCACCAGCCCCACGCACGTGTGGCAGGCGCCCCTGGCCTCCCGCGCCGTCGGTAGCGGATGCCCCGAGTGCAGGGAACACGGCAAGTCCCAGATCGAGCTCGCCCACCACGAGGCCGCGGAGCGCGCCTTCGGCAGGGCGTCGTCCGGTCAGGCCGTACGCCACGACGCGTTCGTCCGACGCAGCGTCTGGCACGTCGACATCACGGTCGAACTCTCCGGCAGCCGGAGGCTCGCCGTGGAGTACGACGGCTCCTACTGGCACACGGACAAGACCGATGTCGACGAGGAGAAGTCCCGTGACCTGCTGGCTGCGGGATACCTCGTTGCGCGGCTGCGCGAGCATCCGTTGCCCGCGCTGCCGATCGACGACCCCGGGTACGCCGAGTTCACCGTCCATTCGACCGTTCCCGATCCGGATGGTGTGATCGAGCGGGTAAAGCGGTGGGCGTCCGAGCACTGATTCACGAAACTCTGGGTTCGGAGCGGGCACAGCCCTGCCGTCAGCAGTCCCGCTCCGGGAGCACACGCAGGGCGAGGACGGATCCGTCCGGGTGGATGGAGACGGGACCGTCCCAGTCGTCGTCCCAGGTGGCGGTCGGCCACGAGGAGCAGCGGGCGTGGGCCTCCTCGCGGTAGCGGGTGAGACGGCGTTCGGCGAGGAGTTCGAAGAGGTCCTCCGCCACGCCCGAGAAGGCCTCCACCCGGGTGCGGTTGAGGCGCAGGACATGGTCGGTGCCGACGAACGGGATGCCGAGAAGTTCGTGGTCCGCATCCTGGACGCTGCCGATCGCGGCGTGCGAGATGCCCTCGTACCGCTTGCGGCCCTGCCGACCGGTGAGGTAGGGCACGGTCGCTGCCGCGTCGCCGGCGAAGGCCGTCAGGCCGGCCGCGCCGGTGCGGATGGCGTCCCACTGTGTGGTGTAGCCGATCACGGGTGAGGTGTGCGCGGGCTCGCTCCCGGGGCGCACACCCGCAAGGACCCTGCACTCCCTGAGCATGAGTCAGCCACCGTGCAACTCTCCGAGGTGAACGGCCAGTTCAACGAAGGAGACGCGCGGTGGCCCTGTCCCAGTCTGACTTACTACGCCTGCTGGAGTCACTACGTTCGGCAGACGGGCTCGAACTCGTCCGCGGGGTGGCCGAGCGGATGCTCCAGGAGCTGATCGAGGCCGAGGCGACGTCCCGGATCGGCGCCCAGTGGAACGAACACGCCGACACCCGCACCGCGTTTCGCAACGGACACCGCGACAAGACACTGACCACCGCGGCCGGCGACCTGGACCTGGCGATCCCCAAGCTGCGGGCGGGCAGCTTCTTCCCTGCCCTGCTTGAGCGGCGCCGCCGTATCGACCAGGCCCTCTACGCGGTCATCATGGAGGCCTACGTCCACGGCGTGTCCACCCGCTCGGTGGACGACCTGGTCAAGGCACTGGGTGCGGATACGGGTATCTCCAAGAGCGAGGTCTCCAGGATCTGCCAGGACCTTGACGGGCAGCTGACCGCGTTCCGTGGCCGCCCGCTGGATCATGTCCGCTTCCCGTACGTCTACCTGGACGCGACCTACTGCAAAGCGCGGGTCGAGCACCAGATCGTCTCCCGGGCCGTGGTCGTGGCCACCGGAATCACCGAGGACGGCGGCCGTGAGGTGCTGGGAGTGATGGTCGGCGACAGTGAGACCGAACTGTTCTGGACCGAGTTCCTGCGCTCCTTGCGCGAACGCGGCCTGGCCGGGGTCCGGTTGGTGATCGGCGACCACCACCTGGGGCTGGTCAAGGCCATCCGCAAAGTCACGATCGGGGCCGCCTACCAGCGCTGCAGGGTTCACTTCCTGCGCAACGTGTTCAGTGTGATCAACAAGGAGGCCGGCGAGATGGTCGCCGCGACGATCCGCACGATCTTCGCCCAGCCCACCGCCGGCGCGGTCCGCACCCAGCTCGACACCGTGGCCGACATGCTCGGCACACAGTTCCCGAAGGTCAAGGCCATGCTGCTGGAAGCAAAAGACGACCTGACCGCCTTCGCCGCCTTCCCGGAACGACATTGGAAGAAGATCCAGTCCACAAACCCGCTAGAACGGATCAACCGCGAGATCAAGCGGCGGACCGACGTTGTCCAGGTCTTCCCCAACGACGACGCACTCCTGCGGCTGGTCACCGCCGTGCTCTTCGAACTCCACGACGAGTGGATCGCCTTCCCCCGCCGCTACCTGCCCGAAGGCAGCATGGACCAGCTCTACCCGGCCAAGCTCCCCCAAAGCGGCCCCACACTACCCGATACGCCCACCGAATGATCGGCTACACCATCAAGCGGGACACGACCCCGGTGCGGGCGAGGGCGTGCTGGAACCAGGCGAAGTGGTCCGCTTCGATGTGGAAGCCCGGAACGGGTTCAGGGGTCCGGCCCTCCTGTGCGGGCGGCAGGATCCCGGGGAAGATGTTGTCCTGGTCGAGTTCGCTGTCCAGGTCTCGGGCTTCGCCGGCCGGGTGGGTGAGTTTGCCGCCGTTGCCGGGCGCGTGCAGCACGTGGACGGTCATCGGCCCGTCGACGGGGAGTTCGGTGCTGAAGATCAGGGCCGGTGTGTCCGTCCAATCGCCGATGTGCACGGCGTCGGCGTGGACCGCTGCCGAGGCGAGTTGGGTGTGGGAGGCGGAGGCGCCGCTGTGGTTGCCCTTGCAAGCGATCGGAAAGACCCGCGAAGGTCTGCCGGGCTTCCACACCTCCGCGAAGTACTGGGGGCGATAGCGGTATCCGACGGAGACTCCGCTGTCCCGGCCGGTCACCGCGAAGCCCGCCCGCAGGGCTGCGTCGGCGGGGGCGATGGACACGCTGTGGTCCGGGAAACGCCTGGCCAGGACCTGCTTGGCCACGGCCAGCGCGAACCCGACGCCGAGTTCGTCCGACTGCAGTGCCTTGTAGTAGTCCGCCGTGTCACGGCCCTCGGCCGACAGAGCCATGAAGGTCCCGAGCGTTCCCTCCAGCGCCTGGCTGCACTTGAGGCAGCCCCAGTGCTCCGTGAGCCCCCGACCGGCACCGCGCCGCGCGAGTGCGGTCGCACGCCCGAGGGTGTGCAGCACGTCCCACGGCGTCAACTGGACGCCTGCGCCGATTTCCCTGGACGGCACGGGGCGCAGGCCCGGCTTGCGGCGCAGCACGTCGAGTTCGTTCTGCTCCCGCTCCTCGTCGTCCTTCGCCGCGACGGCTTCGACCTCGCCCAACAGCTTGTCGCTGGAGTGGACCGCGACGTTCGACGACTGCGCGAGCTGCTGCAGCACCTCGCGCACGCCCTTCGGCTCGCTACCCTCCATGGCGCTCCCCCAACTCTCCAGTCCCGCAGAGCAGATGCCGCACCTTAAGCCGCTCGTTCGGGGCGCGTGCCAGGGGCGTACGCGAGCACAACTGAACCCTGGCCACCAGGCATGTGCTGCAGGAACGAGGTTTCGCAACCGGCATCCTGGTCACCGGCGACCGGACTCCTGGCTGGCCGGTAGCGGCAAGATGTGAAGTGACCACGCTTCAACCAGCAGGGCTGCTCCATAGCGATCAGCACGTGATCGCTTGAGGTGCAGGCCTGGTGCGAATGCGAACATATAGCGGCCGAGATCGCTGGATTGGCCGCGTCGCCTGGAGCGGCGTTATTCGCTCTGCCATCATCCGCTGGAGCCAGCACGGCATCCGGATGCCGTGCGCCTGGGAGCCGATGGCTGCTCGTCAGTCCGCCTGGACAGTTCGAGCTCGTCTTACGACCGCGCCAGTACCCGCGCCGATGCGCCGTGGGCGGAGAGGGAGCCCTGCTGTGCCACTTTCCATCTCAACTCTGCGTACCGCTCTGGAGAAGGCGCAGGGCGACGGCTCGTTCCGGATCGGGCCGGCCGACCTCGACTTCGCCGACATGGCCGAGCTCTTCACTCGTTTCCTGCCGGACGGCCTGCTGGACGTGGTCAGCGGCGTCCTGGTGGACGTGGACGCGCTGAGCGTCTGCGGCAAGGTCGTGCTGCTGGGACAGGCCGCCTCGGACGCCCGCGTCGTGTTCCTGCCCGACGGGCAGGGCGAGTACGTCGCAGGGGTGCGGATCGACGTGGTGCTGCTACCGGATGGTCCCGGGTTGCCGGTCGAAGTGGCCCAGGTTCCGGAGGCGCTGGCACGGGTGGGACTCGGCCCGTTGCACCTGGTCTTCGGAGTCGAGCCGAGTTCCGACAGCGGGAACGCCGCCCGGGTCGGCTTCGGTGTCGAGCTGCTGTTCCCCGCCGCCGAGGCCGATCCCCGGCCCTACGTCTGGGGTTATCTGCCGCTGGGGTCGGACCAGACCTGGTTCGTCACCGGCACCTTCCCCGGCGTCCCGCTCGACAGCCCGGACGATCTGCTGGCCTTCGCGGGCCTGGGGCCCGGTGACCTGCAGATCCCGCCGGACCTGGGCAGCGCGGCGGCCCTGGCACTGACCGGCCTGGCCATCGCCTTCGTGCCTCGCGAAGCCCGTTCCACCATCGGCTCCGACGCCCCCGGCGACTCGCCCGGCTCGTCGAGGGCACCGGTGTCCTTCGACTGGACCGAGGCGTCGATGACCGTCGGCCTGGGCACGTCCTGGGAGGTCGTTCCCGGCCAGGTGACCGTCGACCACCTGGCGGCCGTATTCAGTGTCGAGGACCCCTTCGGCTCACCCTCGCTGACGACCGGGGCCGCCGGCCAGGTGACACTGGCACAGGGCGTCACCATGACGGTCACCGGAACCCACTCGACCGCGGGTGGGTGGTCGTTCAGCGGCCTCGCGCAGAACATCCCGGCCGCGGAGCTGTTCCAGGCCCTGGGCATCACGGCCCCCGGGTTTCTCACCGGTCTGAGTGTCGAGCAGTTGTCCGTCCAGTTCGACGACCAGGGCCGGATCGCGATCGGTCTGCGTTCGGCCCTGGAGTTGGCCCAGGCTCCGGCCGTACTGGACCTGCGGTGCGAGGCCGACCGCGCCGGCTCCGCCACCCGGCTCTCCGGCACGCTCGCGATCCCGCTCGCCGCCGCCGACGGTGGACTCCGCGAGATGCTGTTCGCGGTCGACGCGGCCACCGGTGAGGACGGCCGCTGGCTGGCGGCCCGCTGGGACAGCGGCGCGGGGCAGGTCGGTGCCCTTGATGTCATGTCGTCCTTCGGGCTCGCTTCGCCCCCGGACACTCCGCAGGCGCTGCTGCCGACGCTCACCGCGGTGGCGCTCTGGTACGAGCCCGGCACCAGGCGGCTGGCGTTGGGTGCGGTGGCCGGTTGCACGGGCTGGGCCGTCGTCACCCTGCCCGACCCCTCGTCGCCGCAGCGCCGCCTGTGCGCGGCGGTCGGCGGGGCTTCGATCTCCGCCTCGGCCTCCCAGCTTCCCCTGGTCGGCGACCTGGTGCCTGCGGAGTTCGACCTGGTGCTCAGCCGGGCGGGCTTCGCGCTCGCCTCCACCGGGTGGGGCCCGGCGGCGGCGGTGGAGGCCAACGGCATGCTCGCAGCCACCGAGTCGCTCGGTGACGGCTCCGAGCGTTATGCGCTGCCTCGCTTCGCGGAGGAGGGCGTGGCCGCGGTACCCGGCCTGGTCCTGGCAGTGGACTACGCGGTCGGCGGCGACCCTCAGCCCCCGCTGGCGCTGGCGGTCTGGCCGCCTCGCGGGTCGGGGACCGTCGCCGTGCCCGCCGCCTTGGAAGAGTTCGACGGCGCGAGCCGGGAGCTGGATCTCGCCATCGGCCCGCTGCTGATCAAGCGTGCCGTCCTCGGACACAGCGGGGACCGGGTCTTCCTGGCCCTGGAGGCGGCGCTGGCGGTCGGCCCGGCCGAGTTCAGCCTGCTGGGCCTGGGGATCGCCGTCGACGCCGGCAGCTTCTCCGTCACCCCCGTCCTCCTGGGCGCGGCGCTGCTGATCGAGAAGCCTCCGCTGCGGATCGTAGGCATGTTCGAGAACCGCCCCGATCCGGACTACTCCGCCCTGATCACCGGCGTGGTGACCGCGGAGACCGGCTTCTTCGCGATGGCGGCGCTCGGCAGTTACGCCCGCAGTCGTGGGGGCCGGTCCACGCTGTTCCTGTTCGGGGAGGCGAGCGGAGCCGGCGGCGTGGCGCTGTTCGGGCCGCCGGCCTTCACCGTCACCGGGCTGTCGGGCGGCTTCGGCATCAACAGCTCGGTGCGCGTACCGGCCATCGACGAGCTCGGGTCCTTCCCGCTCATGTCCCGCCTGGACGCCTCCGGTGGGACCACCCCGCAGGAGATGCTGAACGAGCTGATGGGCCCGGACGGGTGGATCAGGCCGGTGCCCGACCAGTACTGGGGCGCGGTGGGCGTGCGGTTCACCTCGTTCAGGTTCATCGAGAGCCGCGCACTGGCCCTGGTCGAGTTCGGCGACAGCCTGACGGTGATGCTGCTCGGCCGTACCAGCGTGACGTTCCCGCGCAACGCCTCGACGGCGACGAAGGTCCATGCCCGGCTCAACATCGACCTCAAGCTCGCCTACGCGCAGGCCGAGGGCCTGCTGTCGATGGACGTCGCGATCGCCGACGGCTCGTTCGTGTTCAGCGAGTCCGTCCAGCTCACCGGCGGGATCGCCGTCTACGTCTGGACCGGCGGGCCCCGGCGCGGTGACTTCGTCATCAGCGCCGGCGGCTACCACCCCTCGTACCAGGTGCCCGCCCACTACCCGGTGCCGGCCAGGCTGGGCTTCGTCTGGTCCCCGGACGACAAGCTGCGGGTCAGCGCCCAGGGCTACACCGCACTCACCCCCAACGCACTCATGCTCGGCGGCCGGCTGGAGGCGACCTACGACAAGGGTCTGCTCTCGGCCTGGTTCACCGCCCACCTGGACGTGCTGATCCAGTGGAACCCGTTCCATCTCGAACTCTCGCTGGGCGTACGGATCGGCGTCGCGTTCACCATCAAGGTCGCCTTCGTCAAGGTACGGGTCAAGATCGAGGTCGGCGTCGACATCGACCTGTGGACCCCGCAGCTCGGCGGACGGGTCACCGTCCACGTCTGGTTCGTCTCCTTCAGCTTCAACTTCGGCGCCGGCCGGCGGCCGCTGCCGACCTCGAACTGGGAGGAGTTCCGGGCCCAGCTGCCCGACCCGGTCGCCATGACCCCACTGGCCGGGCTGCTCGCCGACGTCGATTCGACCGAGCTGGCCGCGCGCCGCGCCGTCGAGGCACCGACCCTCATCACCTCTGCCGGATTCGTCCTCGCGACCGAGACGGCGATCCCCGCCTCGGCGCTGTACGTCAACGACACGGAACTTCCGGCCGATGGCACCGCGGTGGACATTCGCCCGATGCGACTGACGAACCTCACCTCCGAGCACCGGGTGACCATCCGCCGCAACTTCAGCAAGGACTACTTCGACTGGCAGGGCTACGGCTGGGAGATCATCCCGACCAGGCGCGACGTCCCGAGCGCCCTGTGGGGCAAGCCGGGCAAGCCCGGCCTGGACGAGGGCATGATCGCCGACAGGCTCGCCGGACTGCTGATCCAGGTACCGCCGCCCACCCGGGGCGACGAGGTGGGCCCGATCACCTCGGCCGCGCTGGGCGCGGAGCAACTGCCTTACGGACACATCCCGTTGCGCGACCCGGCGCCGGCGGGCCCGATCCCGGCCCAGGATGCCGGCAGCCCCCGGCTCATCGCGCGGACGGTGAGCGCCCAGGACGCGCGGGCCCGCCGCGGCGAGGTGCGCACCGTGCTGGACCGGTTCGGCCTCGGCCTGCCCTTGGAGTCCGAGGACATTTCCCTGACCGCCTACGCGCAGCGAGCCGAGACGACCCTGACCGACGCACCGCTGGTGCTCCCTGCGACGACGATGGCGGACTGACCATGGCCACCCGACCGCTCTCCCCTCAAGCCGCCGCCGCGCTGGGCGGCGCACAGCCGGACCTGAACATCACCTTCGTCGACCACATGAGCCCACGGGCCACCGCGGGCACGTACACGGTCACCGTGGAACACCGGCTCTGCGACGGCGCGACCCCGATCGACGACAGCGATCCCCTGCTGGGGACCGAGCACGACTTCGAGATCCGGGCACCGCAGTTCGTGCTGGACGGCGCCACCGTCCAGGCCGTCTATCCAGCGCGCGCGGCGGACGGCGACTTCCACCTGGTCCTGCCGCACATCACGCTGACCAGGGAGTACCTGCCGTGGGAACGCGAACCGAAGTGGTCGTTGGCAGACCGGCGCGCGCCGTGGCTGGCCCTGCTGCTCTTCCGGGCCGGCGAACTGCCCGGGGACCCGCAGGCGATGGCCCTGACCACGCAGCGCACGGTCCGGGAACTGATCGCCGCCACTGACCCCCGCGGTGCTGGGGCCGGCCCTGACCGATCTGCCCGACACCACGCTGGACGGGTACTGCCAGAGCATCGACGTGCCGGCCTCGCTGTTCACCGCGATCCTGCCGACCGAGGAGGAGCTCTACTACCTGGCGCACGTGCGCGACGTGGCCGAACCTGCGCTGCTGGCCGACGGGGAGATCCTGGAGAAGGGAACCTTCAGCGTCGTCACCGCGAACCGCTTCCCCCGGGCCGCCGGCGACTACGCCGTGCACCTGGTCTCCTTGGAGGGCTTCGACCGCCACCTGGACGGCAGTCTGCCCGACGGCACCGAGACGGTCCGGCTGTGCTCGCTGTGGTCCTGGTCCTTCCGCAACGACCCCACGGCGGCCTTCGACGCGCAGGGCATCCTGGCCGACCTCATCAAGCCCGGCAACACGGACCCGGAGAACCTCGCGCTGCGGATGCCGCGTCCGAGCGCCGCCCCCGCCTCCCCGACCCTCGACGAGCAGTACGCGTTGGACCGCCTGCACCACGGTTACGTCCCCGTCCCGCACCGGCTGATCACCGGAGAGCAGAGCTACGCCTGGTACCGCGGACCGTTCACCCCGCTCACGGCCCAGCTGGCACCGGGCATCGGCACCGACACGCCCCGCACCACCGCCGACCACGCACTGATCTACGACCAGGACCACGGCGTCTTCGACGTCTCCTACGCCGCCGCCTGGACGCTGGGCCGCGCCATCGGCATCGCCGACCCCAGCTACGCGGCCGGGATGACCCGCACCCGGCGCGAACTGGCGAACACCGCCACGCGCCTGATGGCCGCCGCCACCGACCCGCCCCGCGCACAGGCCGCTCTCACCGACCCGGACGGGCGACCCGGCCTGAGCGCACTGGCCCGCCTGGCCCGCGACCGCGGCGGCAAGACCCTGGTCGACGCCCTGCGCGCACCGCAGCTCCCGCAGGACCCGGCGGCGCGCACCACCACGACACGACCGCGGCTGAGCCATGCCGCCGCACGGGCTTCCCTGGCCGCCGAGCCCCAGCAGGCGGCCCTGCTCGCGACCGCCGGCCGCCACGCCGACAGCCTCACCGAACGCCTCGACGAACTCGGCAAGCTGCGCCTGGTGCCGTTCTCCTACCTGCTCCCGGACTTCCGGATGCTGCCCCAGGAGAGCCTGCGACTGTTCCGCATCGACCCGACCTGGATCGACGCACTGCTCGCCGGGGCACGCGACATCGCCACCAGCACCACCCTGGACGTCTCCTGCGACCAGGCACTGCGCCGGGCCACCACCACCGCGCGAGGCGACACCTACCCACAGGCGGGCATGCTGCTTCGCTCCGCCCTGGTCCCTGCCTGGCCGCAGATGCGGATCGCCGCGACCCAGGCAGGCCGGGCACTGACCGAGGTACGCCGCGACCACCCCGCGCCGGACATGATGCTCTGCCTGTTCGACGGCGTCCCGGACGAGGTGACGATCCGCGAGCCCAGCGAGGGCATCCACTTCGGCATCGACCTCACCCTGGACGGCCGCGAGGTCATCAACCTGCGCCAGCTCACCGCAGGCACCACCCCACCGCTGGGCGCGACGCTGCCCGGACAGCACTTCCCCAGCGGCACGGACACCGTGTTCTCCCGCTTCCTGCGCCCCGCCCACGCCGACGGACCGGCGGACGTACTACGGCTGCGCGGCGACGACGGGCTGGCCAAACAACTCGCCGCGGCTTTCCCACCCTTGACCGACCTGCACCCCGCGCAGTTCGCCCTCGAACTCGTCAACGCGCCGATCGAGCAGCACCTGACACCCACCGGCTCCGCCCGGTCCGAGCCGATCGACCAGGACGCCTGAAAGGTCTACGACAGATGAGCGACACCGACCTGATCGTGCCGATCCGGCTGCACGCCCTGGTCTACAACCACATGGTGCACACGGCCGGCGGTCCCTTCACCCGCTGGAACGCCGACTACGCGGGCATGCTGGAGGACGGCCTCAGCCTGGTCCCCTCCCCGGGCCGCGGGCAGCAGGAAGAGCGGCTGGAGGACTTCCGCGGCGTCCACCTCATGTGGCAGCTGCCCGAGGCCCTCACCGCGGGGCACTACGACCCGGACACCGAGGAAACCACCTGGCCCCTGGTACCCAACCGCTGGCTGGTGGTGCGCTACTTCGACGCACCGCACCAGCCCGCCCCCCAGTCCCGCCAGGACGCGCGGGCCGTCGGCTGGATCGTGCACAGCGACTACCGCGAGGCCGACTACACCGCGGCGGACTTCGACGGCACCCTGCCCTACGGCACCAACCGGTACCTCCCGCGCGAACTGCCCAGCGAGGGGCGCGAGTTCCTCGGCCGCCACCAGCGGCTGAGCGACGACGAGCCCTGGCACGAGCCGCCGCGCCGAGAGCCCTTCCTCACCGCGGTCGGACCCGGACTGCCCGACTTCGCCGCCTACCACCCCTACAACCGCGACGTCTTCTCCTTCCACGACGACCTGAGCGACCTGTCGGCCGAGGTCGACCTCCACCCGCCGGACAACCGGCTGTCCTATCTGGTGGTCGGCTGGTACTCCGAGGACCCGATCGACCTGCTCCAGCAGGCGATCTCGATCCCCGGCCTGCTCCCGCCCGACGACACCTCACCCGAGGCGGTTCTCAGCGCCCTGAACTGGGCGCTGCCCGGCGGTGTGCCGCAGGACCTGGAACGCTCGCTGTACTCGGGTACCGCGCTCGGCATCACATGGCAGTACAACGACTTCCAGCCGCCCTCCGACAAGCCGGAGATCGCCGACATCACCGTCGCCGTCGGGCACAGCACCGCCGAGGCCGCCGCCGCGCTCGCCGCCAACCAGACCCGCTCGGCGGAGACCGGCGACCTGCTCTCCGCTCTCTGCCACGGCACCATCGACACCTTCGACACCTCCGAGGGCCCCGACGACCTGACCGAGTCCCTGCGCACGACGTGGTTCGCCGGCCGTACCGGCGGCTACACCTGGCGCCTGGCGGAGCGACCGGCACAGGGACCGGAACCCGGCCGACGCTCCACCCGCCGCGACGCCACCCCGGACTGGCTGCAGGAGCTGAACGCGCGGCAGGCGCAGTACGACCGGCTCCTCGCCGAACTGGAGCACCTCCAGTGGCGCACCTGGAGCCTGTACTGGCTACGCACCCGCAGCATCGTCGAAGGCCAGCACCCTCCCCAGTTCGACACCGCCGCCGACGCGCAACTGTCCCTCACCGACCCGAACAGCCTCGCCTCCCGAACCAGAACCACACACGAACAGGCCGCCACACTGGCGGCGCAGCTTCCCCACGGCACGACGCCCGAGGACCTGGAAGAGGCGATCGCCGCCTACCTCGCCGACAAACGGCTACCCGAGGGCACGCGGCTGATCCGGGACGCCGTGCCTGCCTTCCACAGCCCCACCGACCCGGTGATCGTGGTCGACGGCGCGGGAACCTTCGAAGACCTCACCCGCGACACGCCCCTGCCCTGCCGACTGGCCTCGGACCTGCTGGAGTCCGTCAGGATCGGCGCCGGCCCCGTCAACCGCCCCACCGACCCGGCTCGGCCCAACCTCACCCGGCTGCCGGACATCTGCCTCCCCCTGATCCAGGAGTTCGCCCTGCTCGACCAGGCCGCCTGGACCACGGCCACGGACCCCGGCCCGACCGCGCTGCACAACGCGATCGCCGAACCGGACCGGAACACCACCGGCCGGATCGCCCAGCACACCGCGCCGTGGCGCCAGCCCTGGCTGCCCCTGTACATCCAGTGGGACCTGCGCTACGTACCCACGCCGTACCACAGCGACGGGGCGGACAACTGGGAGTTCGACGGCACCACCTACCAGTGGAAGGGCACCGGCTCGACCGCGACGGACGAAAGCTCCGCACGCCGCCGCATCTTCCGCGGACGCTCCTTCCTGACCCCCACCACACGGCACGTCGTGCGCGCGCAGCTGGCCCGCTACCTGGAGACCTACCCGCAGGCGAGCAGTATGGGCATCGCCACCCTGCGCGAGGACATGGGCCAGCTGGACCTGCTGTCGCAGACCCTCGACGGATTCAACGACTGGCTGCTCCTGCAAGGCGGCGGCCCGCGGCTGCTACCCCCCGCGGACATGGCCGACCTCCTCGGCGACAGCGGCACCCGGCCGATCCCCGGCGACTACGACCACACCGACGCCGAAGTGTTCCAGCCCGTCCGCGCCGGCCAGTTCTTCTTCCACGACCTGCGAATCATCGACCGCTTCGGCCGCACCGTCGACATCGTCAACGACCGGCAGAACCACATCGAACAGTTCACCCCCGTACGCGCCACCAGCGTCACACCGCCCGACCACCAGCAGCGCCCCCTGTTCCCGAACGCAATCGGCAACCAGCGCTTCATCCAACTCCCACCGCGCATCCTCCAGGACGCCCGGGTCCGGCTGGACGCCGTGAACTCCACGACCGGAGCCACCTACACCTCGGCTCCCACCGCCCGTGACAGCGCCGCCCCCACGACGCCCCTCGCAGGCTGGCTGCTGGTGAACCACCTCGACCGGACCCTGATGGTGTACGCCCCCGGGGGAGATCCCCTCGGTGAACTCCGCGTTCTGCACACCACGCAGTCCATCGCCTGGAACCCCCTGCCGCACTCGCCGCACCCCGACCCGACATCCGCGCAGTTCCGGGCGGCCTTCCCCGTCCTGGCCGGATTCCTCGCCGGCCTGCGCGGCCAACCCGAGGCACCCGCAGCGTTCGCCGCACTGCTCGACACGATCGACCGGACGCTGGACCTGATCGTCGACCCCGCCGCGCAGGACGACGACGTCCCCGCCAAGCTCATCGGCCGCCCGATCGCCCTGCTCCGCGCGGACCTCGCCATCGACCTCCAGGGACCGCCCCTCACCAACCCGAGCTGGGCGACCGTACTCGAACCGCCGAACGAGGACTACCCCACCTACACCTGGCCGGTACGCCTCGGCGACGCCCAACGCCTGACCGACGGACTCATCGGCTACTACGCCACCACCGGCGAGGCCGGCGCCGAGATCGACTACCGGCAACTGAGCGCCACCGCCCCGGCCGGCGACCACCCCTACCTCCGGCAGATCACCACCGGCCAGGACCTCGCCCTCCCCGCGCGGCAACTGGACGACACCATCACCCACCACCTCACCCTGCTGGCCGAACCGCACACCCCCGTCCATGCGATCACGGACATCCTCCCGATCGCCGTGCTCCAGTTGGACGCCGACCTCGTGCACCAGGCCCTGAAGAACATCCGCGCCTCCTTCCTCCTCAACCCCCTCCTGGCAACGGTCCGGCCTCCGCTCGACCCCGAGGACACGCTGCGCACCGGGTTCCCCCAGTATGACGAGCTGGTGATGCCGCGCCCGGCAGCCTGGCACGGCACCTGGAGCTGGGCCGAACCGCGCGAGGGCACCTCGCCGGCGCTGCCCACCTGGCTGGAGTTCCCCATCGCCCCGGCCGACACCTACGCCTCCCCGGACGGCCCGGGCGCCGAGGCCCGCGCCGGCTCCCTCCAACTGCACCCGGCCGACACCGACTGACCCCGACGCTCCTCAAGCACCGCCAAGAGAACGGACGTTCATGCCCAGGTATCTGAATTCGGCCGAGGCGTTGCTGTCGTACGCGATCAAACCCGAGCCCGATCCGCTGGCGGTCAGCACCGACCGGGACGTGGTCAAGGGCCGGCTGGACATCACGGTCACCCAGGGGAAGGACGGGCCCGCCTACTGCGAGAAGCTCACCGTCAGAATCCGTATCGGTGCTGGCGCCAACGCCCTTACCGAGAACCGCATCGAGCTCGTCTCCTCGGTGGAAGGTGGCACCGCCCCGGAGCAGGGCGGCGGTTGGACACCGAAGGACGGGTACGCCTCAGGGGACTGGCAGGTCTACGAGTTCACCCCCAACCGCCCGCCCCTGTTCGACGGCTGGCACCTGACACTGATCATCTCCCAGATCGAGGTGAACAAGACTCCCGGCAACGCCGAGATCGAGATCATCGAGAGGTCCTCCCCCACCGACAAGGACTACACGGAAAAGACGACACCCGCGACGGTCCCCAAATTCCCGTCCGAGTTCGTCTTCCGCGACTTCCACCCCGAGGCGATCACGGTGGACAGGGGGAAGCACGCCGTCCTCGAGTGGGAGGGCTCGGACGCCGAGTACACGATGTTCTGGGACCAGGCCTGCTGCGACGTGAGCAGCGTCCGATCCTGGACGACCCCCGAACCCCTCGTCTCACCCACCGGGTTCATGCTCCAGGCCAAGGTCACCACCGGCGGGGACACCCTGGTCCACACCCTCACCACCGTCGTCATGGTGAGCATGCCGGAGCTGGACGTCAGCATCATCCGGGCCAACCTTGCGTACACCCCCCATACGCACCTGCGGCATGCCGTGCTCGACATCACGACCGGGGACTGGAGCGTACCCGCCTGGACCTCGGTGGCGACCACCGATCCGAACCCGTCGCTGGCGTCGTTCGGCGGACGGCTGCGCTGCAGCTACTTCGACGGCGAACTGCGGCGGTGGGCCGGCTGGAACGGGAACGGCTGGGAGTACGAGGAGTTGGCGCTGGCACGACGCAGCCGAAGCGCGCCCGCGTTCACGCACTTCCAAGGGTATCTCAGCTGTCTCCACGGTGACCGCGAGGACTACCTCGACGTCGTCCACTCCGCGGACGGTGGTCTGACCTGGACCCGCGTGCCGGGCTTGGAACGCCAACGGGAGTGGGCGTCGACGTCGCCGCTCACCGTGACATGGGCCGTCGGCCTTGCGAGATTCTTCCTCTTCCGCAGCTCGGATGACACCATCCATCAGATCGGTGCGGGTACCGCATGGAGCCACAGCGAGTTCAGTAACACGGCCTCGCCCTTCGGGGTGTCAGGGGTGCTCGCAGCCGACAACGTGAACGCACACTTCCTGCTCGCGACCGAGAACGGATCCATGTACGTGCACTCAACCGCGGCGTTCGACTGGGGAAGTCCGAAACAGGTCGCCGACTTCCGGACGGTCTCGAGGCCGTCCCTGCTCAGGGTCACGGACACGCTCCACTGCTTCTTCCGGGACACCTCGGGCATCCAGTCGACAACGTCCACGGACAAGGGCGAGTCCTGGAGCAGCACCCTGCTCGTGCCGGGCACCGAGACCTCGACTCGGGCGCCGGCGGTAGCCGAGCACGACGGATACCTGCACCTGGTGTTCTAGGGTTCGCCCCTTCGTGCCACCGCGCACTCCGGCGGCGCGTCCCATCAGGCGGAGGACACCCAGCCCCACAGTCGCTCGGCGAGGTGCACGGCCGCAGCCGCCCGGCGCCCAGAAGCCCTCTGGAGCCGGCCGAGAACGCCGCCACGGGTAGCCGACGAGTCCAGCCGCAAGAAGACCGAGCCTGCCCATTGCACCGGTCAGGAACCTCCCGTCCGGTGATCTCTCGAGCACGCCGGTCTCCGTGATGCCCCCGCACCACTGGTCTCATCCGAACCCGTCCAGGAGCCCGCAACCCGGATTCAAACGCCTCTGCCCCTGAGGGGCTCTCGTTCTCTCGCGACCGTCGGCGCCTGTCGGCTGCACGACCCGGCGCTTTCTGGCGATGCGTCAGAATGGCTCGATGCCCGGCGGCGTTGCCGAGCAGATCACCGGAGGTACGGCTTCATGACCCGCTACAGCATCGACCCCGAACGGCACGAGCTGATCGCGGCCTGGGGAACCGGCGAGGGCGATCTCGCCACCCGAATCGCCGCCCTCCCGATCAGCACGGACACGGCCGCGCTGATGCGCCTGGCCCGCACGCTCACCCACCTGTCCGAGGCCGCGTGGCGCACCTACACCCATCCGGCCAGCGCCGCCGCGTCCATGGAGCCCAACTCCGAGGGCTGGCGCCGCGCGGAGGAGCGCATGGCGTTCGACGAGGTCCGCGGTGCCATCATCCGGCCCAACCTCCCCCAGGACGGCATGCTCGACGTCGAATACAGTCCCCTGATCGAATCCGCGCACCGCGCCGGGCGCGCCCTGCACGCCATCGGCAGCGCGGACCTCACCGACGCCGTCCTCGCCGAGACCGCCATCGAGCTCGCCGCCGTGGAGAACGCCGAACTCGGCGACCTCACCGGCCGCGCCCGCCAGGCCGTCCTCCTCAGCCGCGAAGGCGCCTCCCCCGTCCAGGTCGCCGCCGCCGACCACCTCCTCGAACAGGACCCCTTCGGCCCCGCAGCACTGTTCACCGAGATCGACCCCACCGCCGCCGCCGTCGCCGCAGCCCACTGGCTCGCAGCCGCCGCCGCGGTCACCGCCGAAGCCACCGGCCACTCCCCCACCGCCGTACTCTTCGAAGCCGACAACATCGAAGCCCTCCCCCACGAGACCCCCACCCGCGTCCTCCAGTTCCTCGAAGCCGGCGCCTCCCCGTACGACGCGGTCACCGGCCTCGTACGCCAGGCCCTCCACATCGCCGACGGCCTCCTCTCCGACCCCGCCGGCCTGCGCGAACACCTCGACGACATCGACGACGCCCTCGCCCAGTACACCGGCCCGGACACCGACCCGGAGGACACCGGCCTGCGCCTGACCCCGCTCGACCCCAAACGACCCGCCCCCGACCTCCTCGAAGACCTCCTCGCCGGCATCCACGGCTGCTGGCTCCTCCACGAGGAATACGACGAACTCGACGACGAAGACGACTTCGGCGACGACGAAGACCGCGACGACGGCGAACAGGCCGGGCGGCAGCAGGACCGCAGCCGCAGCGACTTCGCCCACCTCGTTCGCGAAGTCGCAGCCGCCCACCGCAACCGGCTCATCTGAATCGCCTGCCGCAACCACCCATCGCGGATCAGGGCACCCTGACCTCGGCGGCCCGCCCGCTTCAACCCAAGGCTGCGCAGGGCCGGCCAACCCGACAGGTTGTTCACACTGCGTAGCCGCATCGGGGGCAGGAAACACTCCCCTGCCGCCCTGGACGGGCCTCCAGAACAGGGCCCCGGGTAGTCACGTAGGGTGACAGTTTCCGCGTGCCCGCATCGACCGTGACGGGTACCACGCCCCCCGTGCATTGGCGCGCCCAGGTGCGGGTCCTCACCGTGAACCGCCAGGTCAGAGCCCCAGTTTCGCGTTGGTGATCGCATGGTGGTCGCAGACGATCATGCGATCGCGGCGCCTGTAGCCTCCGCGAACTGATCAATGAGTCACAGCCACAGGAGGTACACGGAGTGCGCAGGTCAGGACGGCCGGGCCGGGTCTACCGCCGATGCGGGTGCCGCGATGCCACCCGGCGTCAGCTCGGCGCGAAGTGCCCACGCCTCGCCGAGGAGAAGCACGGCACGTGGACCTTCGCCGTCGACATCCCGTCCCTCAACGGCCGCAGGCGCACCATACGCCGCGGCGGGTTCGAGGACGAGTGGTACGCCGAGACGGCGCTTCGGCGCTTCCTGGAGGGACGCCTGCTGGGCTTCGACGCCGACCCGCACGAGACTGTGGCCGCCTACCTCACCAAGTGGCTCAAGAGCATGGAGTTCCTGCTCAAGCCCACCACCTACGCCCGCTACCGCACCTACGTGCTCTGCGAACTCATCCCCGTCTTCGGCAAGATACGCCTGGAGGAACTCGCCCACGACCACATCGCCGCCTACACCCACCAGCAGCTCGAAGCCGGCCGCGGACGCCAGGCCGTCTACCACTGCCTCGCCACGCTCTCCAGCGCCCTGGGCACCGCCGTGCGCACCCACCGCCTCCCCTACAACGCCGCCCAGCCCCTGCCCATGCGCAGGCCCCAAGCCGCCGAACGCGTCCCCTGGACCGCTGAACAGGCCGTCGCGTTCCTGAGTCACTGCCGAGGCGTCGACCCCGCCTTCGCCGACCTCTTCGAGGTCATCATCGGCACCGGCCTGCGCAAGGGAGAAGCCCTCGGCCTCCAACGCCAGTGCGTCCGCCTCGACGACCGCGTCATGTACATCCGCCACACCCTCTCCGCGATCGACAACCACGAACTCGTCCTGACCGCACCGAAGACCAAGAAGAGCCGCAACTGGGTCCCCCTGTCCGGCCGCGTCGCCGCTGCCCTCGAACGCGCGATGGCCAGGAACACCTCCCCGGACAACGGCCACGTCTTCCAGGACGTCGACGGCAAGCCACTCCACCCGGCCGCCGTCCGCCGGCGCTTCCACGAACTGCGCGAACAGGCCGGACTTCCCCACGTCACCATCCACGACCTGCGCCACCTCGCCGCCACCCTCGCCCTGGAGGGCAACGTGCCCATGGCCGTCATCTCCAAGACCCTGCGGCACTCCACCCTGTCGACCACCGCGAACATCTACAGCCACCTGACCTGGGACGTCGCCATGGCCGCGGTCCACACCATCGAAACCAGACTCCACCTCGCCGAGTCCCGCACCCACTGCAGCACCTACACCCTCGCCGGCCCCTTGCCGAACCCACTGTTCAGTCACGCGGCCTGACACAACCGCACAGCCACAGCCACCCCGGTCCACCAGGCCCGCCCAGAACTCGGCACGGACCAGCTAAACGGCCGGAACCACCGGTCCATCATTTGACGCTCACTCAGCCCGCAGCCACCACACCTGACGCCGCGGGCTCCACAGGCATGCCCACTTCCGGGAACCCAGGCCGCTTTCGACGCGGGGCAGGAGCCCACTCAACGAAGAACTACGCTCAGCTACCTCAACTGAACAGACAAAAGCCGCATATCGATTACGCCCAAGCGCCCCACGCCCCCGGATGCGCCCCCTGAAACGACGCGAACGAGCGTCCGCGACCACACTGCGACCACCACAGCAAGAGAGCGGGCACCTGGTTTCCCAAGTACCCGCTCTCGCAACCGACTTCACAGTCGGGACGACAGGATTTGAACCTGCGACCCCTTGACCCCCAGTCAAGTGCGCTACCAAGCTGCGCCACGTCCCGTGGTCTCGGTGCCCGGCGGCAGGGCCTGGGGGGCTCTGCTGTGGGCTTCTCGACCTTGTCTCCGGTTGTCCCGGCGACGTGGAAAACAATACAGCACGTGGAGGGGTGCTCGCTGCCGGGTTGGGGGTGGGTGGGTCGGGACAGGTCGGAGTGGGTCAGGGGGTGGGGTGGCGGGCGTCGTAGGTGAGGAAGGCGGGGCGGCGGGCGGCGAGGAGGAGGACGGCGGCGACGCAGGCGAGGCCGCCGGTGATCACGGAGGTGGCGGGGTTGGTGAGGGCGGCGACGGCGCCGGACTCGAAGTCGCCGAGGCGAGGGCCGCCGGCGACGACGACGATGAAGATGCCCTGGAGGCGGCCGCGCATCTCGTCGGGGGCGGCGACCTGCATCATCGTGTTGCGGAAGATCATGCTGACGGTGTCGGCGCAGCCGGCGACCGCGAGCAGGAGGAGGCCGAGCCAGAGGTTGTGGAGGGCGCCGAAGGCGGCGATGGCGAGGCCCCAGGCGGCGACGGCGACGAGGACGGCGGCGCCTTGGCGGTGGATGCGGCCGACCCAGCCGGAGAAGAGGGCGCCGGTGAGGGCGCCGACGGCGGGGGCGGCGACCAGGAGGCCGACGGTGCGGGCGTCGCCGCCGTAGAAGGTGACCGCGATGGCGGGGAAGAGGGCGCGCGGCATGCCGAAGATCATCGCGGCCAGGTCGGCGAGGAAGCTGGTGCGCAGGTTGGGCTGCTCGCGCAGGAAGCGGAGGCCGTCGAGGACGGAGGCGCGGCCCTTGCGGTCGCCGAGCGGGCGCATGGCGGGCAGGCGCCACATCGCGTAGAGGGTGCCGGCGAAGGCGACGGTGTCGACCAGGTAGGCGGCCTGGGTGCCGTAGGCGCCGATGAGGATGCCGCCGAGCATGGGTCCGACGGTGAGGCCGAGGTTCATGCTGACGGTGTTCAGCGCGTTCGCCGCGGGGAGCTGGTGGCCGGGGACGAGCCTGGGGATCATCGCGGAGCGGGCGGGCGAGCTGAGGGCGAAGAAGCCGGCCTGGGCGGCGACGGCGGCGTAGAGGACGGCGACCTGGCCGAGGCCGGCCAGGGCCTGTACGGCGAGGACGGCGGAGACGACGGCGAGCCCGGCCGACCCGATCAGGCCGAGCTTGCGCCGGTCGACGGTGTCGGCGATCGCGCCGCCGTACAGGCCGAAGGCGACGAGCGGGAAGAAGGAGAAGAGGCCGACCAGGCCGGTCGCGAAGGCGGAGCCGGTCTCGTCGTAGACCTGGACGGAGACGGCGACGGCCGTCATCTGCTGGCCTATGGAGGAGACCGCTTGCCCGAACCAGACCCGGCGGTAGTCGGGGTGGTCGCGCAGCGGGCTGAGGTCGGCGAAGGCCCGCCGGTACCAGGGGAGGGTCTCGGTTCCGGCCGGCGGGGAGGAGGCGTCGGAGGGTGGCTCCTCCGCCGAAGAGGCGGCGGAGGCCTCGGCGGCATCGGATTCTGGGGCAGGGGCAGGCGTCGGGGCGGGGTCGGACGCCGGGGCGGGATTGGCAGGATGATTGGTCGACACAACCCTCCATGGTCCGCCCCGGCCTCCCCGCTCCCCGCACCGGGGCCGGGCAGCGGCCCGTCCTACCTGGTCAGGACCTGCTTCTCCCCCGCCTCCACCGCGAAGTCAAGCCGGTTGCCCGGCGGCGGGAAGGGGCAGATGAAGTGGTCGGCGAAGGCGCACGGCGGCAGGTAGGCCCGGTTGAGGTCGAGGACGGTGCGGCCGTCCGCGTCCGGGGCGGGGAGGGTGATGAAGCGGAACCGGTAGGTGTCGATGCCGCTGGTCGCGTCCGCGATGACGCCCGTGAGGCGGTCGCCGGAGCGGCTGACGGTCAGCGTGCGGTGCTCGCCGGCGACGGTGAAGGCGATCTGCCCGGTGACGGCGAGCGGGCGCTCCTTGCCGTCCGCGTTGGGGACGAGCACGGACTGGGCACCGTCCTCCTCGAACGGGGTGAAGACGGCGGGGACGGCCCACTCCGGCGAGTACGGGTAGGCGGAGATTCCCGCGAAGGCCGTCCGGCGCGGCGCGGCCGGGTCGAAGACCCGCAGGGCGAGCTCGCCCTCGCGCTCGATCGGGACGAGCACGACGTCGCCGAGGGTGGCGGTGTCGGCGGCCGGATCGGTGTCGGGGCGGAGCAGCGCCTCGCCGTCGACCGGCCCGTCGGCGCCGCCGACGGTGATGCCGTCCGCGGCCGCCGCCCGGACCCGGACGCCCTCGGCGTCGGCCCACCAGCGCCCGGGCAGGCCGACGATCTCGGCGGGTTCGGGCTCCAACCAGTGCGTGCCGGTGAGTGCGAGCTGGCCGTGTGGCGCGCTCACCGACGCCGCCCGGCCGTCGCTCCAGTGCTTCCAGTCCTCCGCGGCCGTCGCCGTCATCGGTACACCCTCCCACTGCGGTCCTCGGACGGCCCGCTGTTCGGGCCGTCCAACTCGGTCACCCACCACAACGCCGCGCACCCGGACGGATCATTCCCGCCTGCCGGAACCGCCACAGGGCAGCCACAGGGCGGCAACACGGCGTCACGACGGCAGCACCACCGACGCCGACATCCCGGCACCCGACACCCCGGCACCCCGGCACCCCGACACCCGGCCGCCGACGCGCCCACGCGCCCACGCGCCCACGCGCCCGCCCCGTCAGCGGCCGGCGCCCAGCGGCCGGAACAACCCCTCCTGCACCACCGACACCACCAGCCGCCCGCTCCGGTCGAAGATCTGCCCGCGCGCGAGGCCGCGCGCGCCGTGGGCGATCGGGGACTCCTGCTGGTACAGCAGCCAGTCGTCCGTGCGGAACGGGCGGTGGAACCACATCGCGTGGTCCAGCGAGGCCATGTCGAAGTGCCGGGTGCCCCAGAGCGGCTCGACGGGGGCGCGGACGGCGTCGAGCAGCGTCATGTCGCTGGCGTAGGTGAGGGCGCAGACGTGGATCAGCGGGTCGTCCGGCAGCGGGCCGTCCGTCCGCAGCCAGACGCCGCTGCGCGCCTCGACCCCGGCCAGCTCCTCCTTCGTCCAGCGCAGCCGGTCGACGTAGCGGATGTCGAAGGGCTGACGGCGGCTGATGAACGGGGGGAGTTCGCCGAGCCGGGAGCCGACCTCCTCCAGCGCGCTGGGCAGGTCCTCGGGCGCGGGGACGTCCGGTATGGGGTGCTGGTGCTCGATGCCGCCCTCTTCGGGGCGGTGGAAGTCGGCGGTGAGGGCGAAGATCGACCGGCCGCCCTGGATGGCGAGCACCCGGCGCGTGGTGAAGGAGCGGCCGTCGCGGATCCGGTCGACCTGGTAGACGATCGGCACGCCGGGCACCCCGGGGCGCAGGAAGTAGGCGTGCAGCGAGTGGACCGGGCGGTCGCCGTCCACCGTGCGCCCGGCCGCGACCAGCGCCTGCCCGGCGACCTGGCCGCCGAACGTCCGCTGCAGCGCCTCCTCGGGGCTGCGCCCGCGGAAGATGTTCAGTTCGATCTGCTCCAGGTCGAGCAGGTCGACAAGGTCGTCGACGGGGGTACCCATGCGTGCGCTTCCTCTCCAGGCCCACGGCCCCGGCGGAGGTCTTCCGCCCGGCTCCGGCGCCCGTCCTGATCGAATTCTCCAACCCACTCGAATTCTCGGGCGACCGGGGTCATTCCCGCGTACCGGGCCGAAGGAGCCGATTCACTCGAACGAGTAAGCGAGCAGTCAGGGAGAAGAGCGGTCACCAGGCGGACGAACGCACGCCCGGGCTCATGCCTCCCCCGCCGCCAGCCCCGACTGCCGCACGGTGATGTTGAGTCGGCCGACCAGGCCAAGCGCCGGATCCGCCGTGCCGGGCAGCGTGCGCACCACGCCGTGGTACGCGAACCGGGTCGGGCCGCCGAACACCAGGAGGTCCCCGCTGCGCAGTTCCAGGTCGGTCCACGGGCGGGTCCGGGTCTCGGTGTTCCCGAGTCGGAACACGCAGGCGTCGCCGAGCGAGAGTGAGACCACGGGCGCGTCGGTCCGCTCGTCGCGGTCCTGGTGGAGGCCCATCTTCGCGCCGTGCGGGTAGTGGTTGACGATCGCGGTGTCGGGTTCGTACGACGCGGCGCCGGCGATCTGCCGGGCGTCCGGCCCGTAGGCGTCGGCGACGGCGCGGCGGGCGAGGCGGTCGAGTTCGAGCGGGAACGGCTTGACGGGCGTGCCGTCCTCCGCGTCCCTCCGATAACCGTACGGATACCAGTGCCATCCGAGGCTGACCATCCGTACGGACATCATCCCGCCGGTGGGCATCCGCACGGCGTGCAGACCGGCCGGTGGGCGGGCCCACTCCCGGCAGGCGGCGACCAGGCGCAACTGGGCCTCGGCGTCCAGCCAGCCGGGGAGGAGAACGGCGCCGGGGGCGGGCTCGGCGCGCCCGCGCGCGGCAGCGGACCCCGACCGGCCGCCCGGGACGGCACCGGGCAGGTCACCGAACAGTTCACCCTGGATCACCCCACCATCCTCCCGCACCGCCACGGCCGAAGCCCGGCCGGCCTCAGAAACCCTGGCGGCCTCAGAAACCCGGCCGGTCTCGGGAGCCCGGACCACCACCGGGGGCCGGACCACCACCGGGGGCCGGACCGCCACCGGGGGCCGGACCACCACCGGAGGTCGGACTGCCACCGGAGGTCGGACCGCCACCGGGAGTCGGCGATCCACCGATCAACCCCAGCTCCCGCGCGCAGTCCGGCCACGCCTCCCAGCCCTGCCGTCGGAGGATCTCCTCGCCGACGGTCGTCTGCCCCCGGCGGCTCGCGTGGTCCGGGCGGTCGGCGAAGCGCAAGCCGCCCGCGGCCTCCCAGGTGGGCGGCCAGATCTGCAGGCCGCCGTAGTAGCCGTTGCCGGTGTCGGCCTGCCAGTCGCCGCCGCTCTCGCACTCGGCGAGGCCGTCCCACACGACGTCCGCGACCCGGACCGCCGCACCGGCCCGCTCCCAGGGGATCGCCGAAGGCCCCGCCAGCAGCACCACGACGACGCCCAGCCGAAGCACGACCCGGCACATACGCTCGTCAAACGGAAGCGGCACAGCAGCCGACCCTAGGCTGCTCGCCGCACGCCCCTCCCCAACGACACTCCGAACACGCCGAACGCGCCAGAAACAGCAGAAACGCCACAAGCACCGAAACGCCAACGGCCGCTCCCCCGCGAAGCGGAGAAGCGGCCGTGGTGTCAGCACAGCGCCGGGGCCGGGAGGCCCGCTGAGCCGAGCTCAGGCCGGGGACGTCGGACAGCCGACATCAGGCGGCAGACCCCGGAGAGCCGGTGTCAAACGCTCAGCCGATCGAGCACTCAGCTACCCAGAGGACCAGAGGCTCAGAGGCTCAACTGATCAGACGCTCAGGGTCTGGCCCGGGAGGATCAGGTCGGGGTTGCCACCGATGACCTTGGCGTTGTTCTTGTACAGGTCGTGCCAGTCCAGGCCCTGCGCGGCGGCGATCGAGCTCAGGGTGTCACCGGACTTGACGGTGTAGCTGTCGCCCTTGGCCGGCTTGGCGTCGTTCGAGCCGGTCCAGCCCTTGGCGCCCTTGGCGGCGTCGTTCTTCGGCGCGGCCTTCGGCGCGACGTCAGCCTTCGGCGCAGCGGCGGCCTTCGGGGCCTGGGTCTGCGCCGGCTTGGCGGCCGGGGCGGCCGGCTTCGCGGCGGTCGAACCGGCGGTGGAACCGGCCGAGGTGTCGACGGCCGCCGGGGCGCCGCCCTTGGTCAGGCCCGCCTTGACGGAGCACACGGGCCAGGCGCCCGGGCCCTGCGAGGCGAGCACCTTCTCGGCGACGGCGATCTGCTGCGCCTTGGTGGCCTGGTTGGCCTGCGAGGCGTAGGCGGTGCCGCCGAAGGCGGCCCAGGTGCTGGAGGTGAACTGCAGTCCGCCGTAGAAACCGTTGCCGGTGTTGATGGCCCAGTTGCCGCCGCTCTCGCACTGGGCGACGGAGTCCCAGGTGGAGACGGAGGCGGCGGAGGCCGAGGTGGCCGTGACGAGGCCGGCCACCGGCAGGGCCGCGACAGCGGCGCCCGCCACGACAGCCATCCGGACGCGGTTGCGCTTGGTGGCCGTGGAGGTGGTGGCAGCGGCGGTCTCGTGACGGAAGGTCATGGGGTTCCTCTCGAAAGCCCCGGGCGGGCATGCGGAACCAGGCCCTGGAGAGGGCCGCGTTCACTTGCCGCGTCCGTCGGGCGACCGTGCACGTGTCGGACGTGCCGCTTGCCGCCCCGGCCACCCAGCCGCTCGCCGGCGACCTCTTCGAGCGATCGCGTCGGCGGGCACCTGCCGCATCCGGCGGGAAGCCGGAGGGGCGGTGCGTCGGGGGTGAACCCGGGTGGCGCTCGTTGCGCCGCCAATGAAGCTACGAGCCGGTCGGCGGGGAAACCAAAACTCCACCGGTCTGCCCAGCTCAGCCAAGGGTTACCAGCGGTAATAACCGCACAATCATGCCCGAAATGCCCGATTTAGCCATCGATTCGTAGATCAAACATCACGACGGCGTGACTCACCTCACGGTTCCATTCCGGCAGGCCTGCCACCGACATCGACACATTGCGACCACGAGAACACGCGGCGCGGTCGGATCAGAGGCAATTCCCGTCAGCCTCGTCGACCACCCGTGACGCCTGACACAAGGGCCCGTTGGTCATGGCGACCTCCCCGTATCCGCCCCCGACCGCCAACCGCACCCACCAAGAGGAGAACCCGTGCCGCGCATGCTCGACGTCAGCGACGAGGTCCGGTCCGAGATCGGCGACGACGAGGCGGACCGCCTCCTCGGCGGCGACCGCGCACCGGACAGCTACGAATGCACCTCCTGCCGCACCTCCGGCGACACCCACGCGGAGCCCACCAGCACCGTCCTGTTCGTCGGCGAGGAGACCGCCGTACTCGCCTTCGCCCACGCCCGCTGCATCCCGTCCCAGGTGGTGCCGGTGGCCGAGGAGCAACTGGTCGGCGCCGTCCGCAGCATCAGCCAGGCCCAGACCGGCGCCCCGGCCGCGCCCGCGCACCCGCTGGTGCCCATTCCCGCGCCGACCCCGGCGACCGCCCCCACCGCCCAGCCCAGCGCGCCGGGCCAGGCCGCCATCCTCGGCATCACCTGCGGGCTGGTGCTGCACGGCAAGGTCGGGCACGCCTCGCTGGTCGTCGAACCGACCGGCCCGGTCGGGCGCCCCGGCAGCACCTCCGGCGAGGACGAGTTCCTCGACCTGCTCCAGGACGCCGGCTTCCAGGCCATCACCGACCTCGACGAGACCCCGGACCAACTCGGCGGCTGGTCGGTCCTGGTGGCGATGGGCAAGCTGCACGCGATCCTGCAGCCCGCTGCCGCCGGCGGCAGCACCGGCTGGTGGCAGGCGCACCAGCCGCTCCAGGTCACCGACGCCTGGCGGATGGCCGCGAGCCAGCTCTCCGAGGTCACCATGTACGCCGTCCCGGCCGGGATGGTGGGCCGTCAGCCGCGCGAGGACCTGCTCCGCCAGGCGCTGGAGCGGGCGGTGGCACTGGGCCAGGTGGTCGCCGCCTCCCTTCCCCTCGCCGGTACCTGAGCCCCTCGGCACCCGGGACCGCCGACACCCGCCCTGTCGGCACCCAGCCCAAGCAGCGCGCGCCCGGCCCAGCCGCGCCCCCGCCCGCCCCCTCAGCATCCAGCCCCAGCCCCAGCCGCGTCCCACCCCGTCGGCACCCGGGCTCCACGCCCGGGCTCCGCACCCGGGCTCCGCACCCGCCGGAAGGCGGCCTCCCCCTCGGCACAAGCCGCCTTCCGGCCGGGCCCCGGCACCCCGCATCCCCGTGCCGCCTCACTCGTTGGCCCCTGTGTGTACAGCTACGACGTCTCCGCGTCCCCCGGCCGGTCCACCACCGCGCCCCGCTCGATCCCCGGCATGCGCCCGTCGTACGACGCGGAGCACCCGCACTCGACGACGCCGATCTACGACGAGCTGTACTCCGAGTACCGACGGCTGTTCCGCGCGCTCCCGGGCGACCGCTCGGGCGAGGAGGACCTGAAGTTCACCGGCTTCGCGGTCCGCGACGGCTACCCGGTGCTCGCCGAGCCGCGCCCGTACCCGCCCCAGCACCAGGCCTTCCACAGCTACGGGGGGCAGGCGCCCGGCCTGCCGCAGTACATGCCGAGCCAGCAGCACGGCCACTCCGCAGGGCACGCCGCCAACCACGGCGCCACCGGGCACTCCGGCCACGGCGCGATGGGCCACACCCACCACGACGCGATGGGCCACACCGGCCACAGCGCCCCTCAGCCGCACACCCACCCGCACCCCCACCCCCACTCCGAGCCCGCCGCCCCGACCAGCGACGGCTTCGGCCAGGCCGCCCCGGCAGCCACCGCCCCTCAGCACACCCCGCCCCCGCCGTCCCAGTTCACCAACGGCCAGGGCTGGGTGGCCGCCGGCTACCTCGGCCCGCTCCCGCACGCGATGCCCGCGCCGCCCCCGGCCCCCGCCCCGGCCATGGGCACCGCCACCGGCGTCGCCACCGCCGCGCCCACCGGCGGCCGCCACCGCCAGATGCTCTCCCTCCCCCCGGGCCGCAACGGCGACCACCACTGACCCACCCGCGCACCACCCGCACGACGCCCGCACGACCCCGCACACACGACGAGGGCCCCGCCACCACCGTGACGGGGCCCTCGCCCACACCTGCTGCCGACACCCACCGACCACTGCCGGTGGATCACGACGTCCTACTTCCGCTTGCGCTTCTCCCGGACCCGCACCGAGATCGAGATCGGCGTCCCGACGAAGCCGAACTCCTCACGCAGCCGGCGCTCGATGAAGCGCCGGTAGCCGGCCTCCAGGAAGCCCGAGGCGAACAGCACGAACCGCGGCGGACGGATGCCCGCCTGGGTGCCGAACAGGACACGCGGCTGCTTGCCACCGCGGATCGGGTGCGGGTGCGCGGCCACCAGCTCGCCGAGGAAGGCGTTCAGCCGCGCGGTCGGGATGCGGGTCTCCCAGCCCTCCAGCGCGGTCTCGATCGCCGGGACGAGCTTCTCCATGTGCCGGCCGGTCTTGGCCGAGACGTTGACCCGGGGGGCCCACTGCACCTGGACGAGGTCGCGCTCGATCTCGCGCTCCAGGTAGAAGCGGCGCTCCTCGTCCATCTGGTCCCACTTGTTGTAGGCGATGACGACGGCGCGCCCGGCCTCGACGGCCATCGAGATGATCCGGGTGTCCTGCTCGGCGAGGGTCTCGCTGGCGTCGACCAGGACGACTGCGACCTCGGCCTTCTCCAGCGCGGCTGAGGTGCGCAGCGAGGCGTAGAAGTCGGCGCCGGCGGTCAGGTGGACGCGGCGCCGGATGCCGGCGGTGTCGACGAACTTCCAGGTCTTGCCGGCGAGTTCGATCATCTCGTCGACCGGGTCACGGGTGGTGCCGGCCAGCTCGTTGACGACCACCCGCTCCTCGCCGGCGACCTTGTTCAGCAGGCTGGACTTGCCCACGTTCGGGCGGCCGATCAGCGCGATGCGGCGCGGGCCGCCGGGGGCGGCGTCGCCGAAGGTCTGCGGCGGGGCCTCGGGCAGCGCGTCCATGACGGCGTCGAGCAGGTCGCCCGAGCCTCGGCCGTGCAGCGCGGAGACGGGGTACGGCTCGCCCAGGCCGAGCGACCACAGGTAGGCGGCCTCGGCCTCGGTGGACGGGCCGTCGACCTTGTTGGCGCACAGCACGGTCGGCTTGCCGGCCCGGCGGATGAGCTTGATCAGGGCTTCGTCGGTGTCGGTGGCGCCGACGGTGGCGTCGACCACGAACAGGACCGCGTCGGCCTGCTCGATGCCGAGCTCGGCCTGCGCGGCCACCATCGCGTCGATGCCGAGGACGTCGATCTCCCAGCCGCCGGTGTCGACGACCTTGAAGCGGCGGCCGTTCCAGCTGGCCTCGTAGGTGACCCGGTCGCGGGTGACGCCCGGCTTGTCCTCGACGACGGCCTCACGGCGGCCGATGATGCGGTTCACCAGGGTCGACTTGCCGACGTTCGGGCGGCCGACGACGGCCAGCACCGGCAGCGGTACGTGCTCGGCGCCGTCGAAGCCGTCCACGCCGTCGACGTCGAAGCCTTCCTCGGCGGCGATGGCCATGAACTCGGCGTAGTCGGCGGCGTCCAGTCCACCGTGGTCGGTGTCGGAGTGCTCTGCGGTCATGTTCGTCTGTTCCGTTTCCCGGCGCGGCCCTTCCCAGGGGCGCGCCGTGCGTACCTGCCCCGCTCGGGGCAGCGCGATGGTTTTCTCCGCGGCACCTCGGCGGCACCGCAGCTCATTCGGCCGTTCCGGCCGTTCGGACCGGTCCGTCCTTCAGACCGGTCCGTCCTTCAGACCAGTCCGTCCTTCAGGCCGGTCCGTCCTTTCAGACCGACGACATCCCGGCCCGCTCCTCCACCAGCGCGGCGATCCGGTCGATCACCTGCTCCAGGGTGAGCTCGCTGGTGTCCACCAGGACGGCGTCCGCGGCCTGGGCCAGCGGGGCCGTCTTCCGGGAGGAGTCGGCGGCGTCCCGGCGGGCGAGGTCGGCGGCCATCGCGGTGATGGTCGCCTCGTCGACGCCCTTGGCGCGCAGCTCGGCCGCCCGGCGCTCGGCCCGGGCCCGCTCGGAGGCGGTCAGGAACACCTTGACGGTGGCGTTCGGGAACACCACCGTCCCCATGTCCCGGCCCTCGGCGACGATGCCGCGCTCGGCGACCTCGGCGCAGCCGCGCTGCAGCTCCACCAGCCGCGAACGCACCGCAGGCACCGCGGAGACGGCACTGACCTGCGCCGTCACCTCGGGGCCGCGGATCGGTCCGGAGACGTCCTGGCCGTCCACCGTGATGGTGGGACCGTCCGCGTCCGTGCCCGACACGATCACCGGCTTGCCGCACGCGACGGCCACCGCCTCCGGGTCGGCCACATCGACGTCGTTGGCCAGCATCCACCAGGTCATCGCCCGGTACATGGCGCCGGTGTCCAGGAAGCTCAGGCCCAGCCGGGCCGCCACCGCCCGCGAGACGGTCGACTTGCCCGAACCGGAGGGTCCGTCGATCGCGACGACGACCGGGGCGTGCGCTCGGTCGGCAGTGTCCACGGGGCCGAACCTCTCTCTGGGCGTGAAAGCCGGGGCCTGGGGAGGCAGACGGCAGGGGATTGTCTCCCTCAAGGTTAATGGACCGCCGCCCTACCCACTCCGCCACCCGATCGGCCCAGTACCAGCCCCCTGCCGGGCCCCCTCGGCTCCGGCAACAGCCCCGGCACCGGCGCCGATCTCAGCCCCGGCTTCAGCCCCGGCTCCGGCTCGGCGGACTCCGGGTCCGGCGGCGCCGGCCGGGGCAGTTCGGCCAGCGCTTCGACGCTGCGGTGGTCGATCCGGAAGTCCCCACCCACCACCGCCCGCAGGAACCGCTCGTTCCCCAGGTCCACCGGCCGGCCGTAGGACCCGTGCCGGGTCCCGCCCAGCGGCAACTCGATGATCATCCCCGCTCCCCCTCAACCGACCCCCTCAACCGACCCGCTCGGCCGAAGCGCTCAACCGAAGTCCTGGAAGCCGACCGGCCCCCCGCGGCCCGATCAGTCCCGGACGCTCCACCCGCTCGCCCGCAGCGCCACCGTGAGCGGCTTGACCGCCCCCGGCGCCACCGACAGTTGGACGAAGCCCACCTGCTGGCCGGTCGAGTGCTCGATGACGACGTCCTCGATGTTGACCCCGGCCGCGCCGACCTCGCCGAACAGCCGTCCCAGCTCGCCGGGCTGGTCACCGAGCACCACGGCCACCGTCTCGTACCGGGTGGGCGGCGCGCCGTGCTTGCCGGGGATGCGGGCCTGACCGGTGTTGCCGCGCCGCATGACCGCCTCGATCCCGGCCGCGCCCGCCCGGCGCTCGCCCTCCTCGGAGGCGTCCAGGGCGCGCAGCGCGGTGACGGTCTCCCCGAGGTCGGAGGCGACCTCCTCCAGGATGTCGGCGACCGCGCCGGCGTTGGCGGAGAGGATGTCGACCCACATGCCGGGGTTGGAGGCGGCGATCCTGGTGACGTCCCGGACGCCCTGCCCGGAGAGCCTTATGGCGGTCTCGTCGGCGTGCTCCAGCCGGGCGGCGACCAGCGAGGACACCAGCTGCGGGGCGTGCGAGACCAGGGCGACGGCCCGGTCGTGCGCGGCCGCGTCCATCACGATCGGCATCGCACCGCAGAGCGCGACCAGTTCCAGGGCGGCGTTGAGCGTCTCGGTGTCGGTGTCGTCGGTGGGGGTGAGCACCCAGGGGCGGCCCTCGAACAGGTCGGCGCGGGCGGCCAGCGGGCCGGAGCGCTCACGGCCGGCCATCGGGTGGCTGCCGATGTAGTGGACGGTGTCGCAGCCGAGCGCGGCGACCTCGATGCGCGGGCCGTCCTTGACGCTGGCGACGTCGGTGTACCAGCGGGCCAGGTTGCGGCGCTGGCAGTCGGCGAGCACCTTGCCGACCAGGGCGGGCGGCACGGCGATGATCGCCAGGTCGACCGGGCCGTCGGCCGGCTCGGTGATGCCGGCGCCGAGCGAGGCGGCGGTCCGGGCGGCGTCCGGGTCGGCGTCCTCCAGATGGACGGTCAGCCCGCGGCCGGCCAGGGCGAGCGCGGCGGAGGTGCCGATCAGTCCGGTACCGACGACGGCGGCAGTGCGCATGGCGGGTCGCGCTCCTTCTCGAATTCTCGGGCTTCGCGTTCTGGGCTTCGCGTTCTGGGCTTCCCGGGTGGCCCGGCCTCGCCGGTTCTCGGTCCGGTCTGCGCCCCGGCACGGGCCGGGAGCACCCGCGACCCATCCTCTCGCATCCGCCCCACCCACGCCCCCACCGCCCACCCGCTGGGCAACCGCGGCGGCCCCGCCCCCGTCCCACACCATGCGGACGCACGCCGGGCACCGGCGGGCACCGCAGAACCGCGAACGCGCCACGCCCGCCAGGCCGCCAGGCCCGCCGACGGGCACACACGCCGCACCCCGCGAAATCCGGCGACGCCTGCACCGAAGCGGGGCAGACTGGCCGCCCGGGCACGGCGCGGGCGACACGCGGAACACGGCACGCGAACGAAGGGGTTGCGCATGGACGATCAGCACAGCGGCGACGACCAGCAGAACGGCGAGGCCCGACACGTCGGCGAGGCCGGGCCCCCGAAACGCTCCGCCGTCCCCGCCCACCTGTCGGTCCTGGACTCCGTCGTGGTCTACGCCGAGGGCGCGGTATGCCGTCGCCGGGCCAGCGTCCCGCTCCCGGCCGACGGCCGGCTCCGGCTGACCGGTCTGCCTTCCTCTGTGGACGGCCGCTCGCTGCGCGCCCGGGTGCTCGACGGCCCGAGCGGGACGGCGGTCACCGAGGCCCGGCTGGAGTTGCTCGCCGAGTTCCACGAGCCGACCGAACTCCCCCGGCTTCGGCGCGAGTTGGACGAGGCCATGGAGCGTCAGGGTGCACTCACCGAGCGCCGCCGGCTGGTCCTGACCGCGATCGCCGAGACCTCCGCACTGCGCGCCGTACCGCCGCAGCGGCGGCGTGACGAACCGCTGCGGCGGACGCCCGCGGACGCCTGGCTGGAGCTGGCCGACTTCGTCGACGAGCGCCTGACCCGGCTCCAGCAGCGCGCCGAGGAGCTCACCAAGGAGGTCGAACTCGCCGACCACGAGCGCGAGTTGGCCACCGACCGACTGGACCGCGCGTCCACCGCCGGCCCCGCCCACCCGATCGGGACCGCCGCCACCGTCCTGCTCACCCTCACCACCGCGCCGGCCTCGGCACCCACCGCACAGCCCTCCCCGGAATCCGCCACGGAATCCGCCCAGGGGCCCGTCGCCCCAACCCCAACCCCCGAGGAGCCCCCCGCCCGGCTCGACATCGAGCTGGAGTACGGCGTCCCCGCCGCCCGCTGGGTGCCCGCCTACCGCCTCTCCTACCGCCACGGCGCCGACACCGGCCGACTCGTCCTGCGCGCCTCCGTCGCCCAGCAGACCGGCGAGGACTGGACCGGCGTCCGGCTCGCCCTCTCCACCGCCGACCTCGACCGCCGCACCGACCTGCCCCGGCTCCGCTCGCTGCGGATCGGCCGCAGCCAGCCCGCCCCGCCGCCGTCCGGCTGGCGCGAGCCCCCGGCCGGCCTGGCCGACCTCTTCACCGGCTACGACGACGCCGGAGCCGGAGCCGGAGCCCGCCCGGCCTCGCGCCGCACGGCCCCGCTCGCCGTCTCGGCCCCCGGCCCGTACGGATCCGCCGCCCGGCTCAACCGCCTCGGCGGCGCCGGTCCTGCCGGTACCCGGCCCGCCGACGCCGGCCTCGTGGCCGACGCCGCTCGGCTGGCGGGCCCCGCCGGGCGCGGCGGCACCCTGGACATCGACGAACCCGTCCCGGCGCCCCCGCCCGCCCCGAGCGGCTTCGCCGGATACGGCGGTGCACCCGCCGCCGCCCCGATGCCCCAAGCCCCCCTGCCGCAAGCCTCGATGCCCCAGGCCTCCGCGCCGCCCCCCGCCCCCGTGGCGCCGGGCGGCGCGCCCCCGCCGGACCTGCACCCGCTCGCCCGCCGCTCCCGCCGAAGCGGCGGCGGCACCGAGGCCCCTGGCACCGGCTTCGCCCCGGACGCCTCCCTGCTCGACTACCCCGGCCTCGTCCTGGCCGGCCCCGACGCACCCGCCGCCCACCGCGGCACCCTGCGCCCCCAGGCCGACCGGGCCGACCAGGTCGGCTACGACGGTCCGGCGACGATGCCCCCATACGACACCGGCCGCGAGCGGGTCCGCCACCTGGCACTCCCCCGGCACGCCGTCCCGCCCCGCGAGTCGGCGGGCTCCTTCGACCACCGCTTCGACTCCGCCGCCCCCGCCGACATCCCGTCCGACGGCACCTGGCACACCGTCACGATCGACGAGATCCCGGTGTCCGTCCGCCCGGAGTACGTCACCGTCCCCGCCGTCGAGGAGAAGGTGTACGCCACCCTGGTGCTCGCCAACCGGACCGACCGCGCCGTGCTGGCCGGCCCGGTCGAGGTCACCGTCGACGACGAGTTCCTGCTCACCGCCGCCCTGCCCACCCTCGCCCCGGGCGGGCTGCGGAGCCTGGGCATCGGTGTCACCGAGAGCATCGAGGTGGCGCGGCGCACCGAGCTGCACGAGTCCACCGCGGGCATGCTGAGCAGCAGCACCGTGCTCGACCACCGGGTGCACGTCCAACTGGCGAACCGGCTCGGCCGCACCGTCACCGTGGAGGTCCGCGAACGCGTGCCGGTCACCTCCGACGCCGAGATCCGGATCGAGGAGCGGGCCGACTGGCAGGCCCCGGCGGTCTCCACACCGGACTGCCCGCCCAGCACCCGGCTCTGGCGGGTCGAGCTGCCGCCCGGCGGCCGCACCGAGCTGGACGGCGGCTACCAGATCAAGATCCCGGCCGGAAAGGCAATCGTCGGTGGAAACCGGAGGAACTGAACGATGACCGAAACGATGACCGGAACGACCATCTCCCTCCCCGTCACCGCCGTCACCTGCCTGGAGGACCGAAGCCAGGTCGAACGCACCACCACCGTCGACCTCGCCGCAGGCGTCCAGCGGCTGCGTCTGGGCCCACTCACCGCGCTCGCCGTCGACCGCACCCTGCGCGCCGAGACCACCGCCCCCGGCACCCGCGTCCTGGACGCCCGGATCGTCCGCGACTGGATCCCGCGCGCCCCGCTGCCGCCCGACCCGGAGGACTCCCGGCTGCGCCACCGGCTGCACGAGCTGGAGACCGCGAGCCGCCTCGCCGACCAGACCCGTGCCCGCCTGGAGGCCCGGCTGGCGCTGCTCGCCCAGCTCTCCGCCGACCTGCTGCGCGAGATCGGCGAGGGCGCCGGGGTCGGCGAGCTCGAACGCACCCGCTGGGCCCGCGAACTGGACCGGGTGGACGCCGAACGCGAGCGCCACGGCGAAGAGCTGCGGACCACCCACTCCCGGCTGCGCCGCCTGGACCAGGAGCGCTCGCAGGCCCTGATCGCCCTCGACGAGGCCGAGGAGGAACCGGCCGAACTGGTCGCCCACCTGGAGCTCACCGTCGAGGCGGCGCAGCCCGGCCCGAGCGGGCTGGCCGTCACCCACCTGGTGCCGTGCGCCCTCTGGCGCCCCTCGTACCGGGCCACCCTGGACGGCGGAAGCCTGCGGCTGGAGTCGGAGGCGGTGGTCTGGCAGCGCACCGGCGAGGACTGGAGCGGCGTCCGGCTCACCTTCTCCACCGCCCGCTCGGCCCTCGCCACCGACCCGCCCGCCGTCGCCGAGGACGTCCTGATGCTGCGCGAGCGCACCGCGGAGGAGCGCCGCACGGTCGAGGTGGAGCTGCGCGAGGAGGCGATCAGCGCACTCGGCCCGGCCGCCGGGGTGCCGGGGGTGGACGACGGCGGGGAGGTCCGGGTGCTGCCCGCGCCCGCCCCGGCCACCGTGCCCTCCGACGGCCGGGCACACCGGGTGCCGCTCGGTGCCTTCACCGGGCAGGCGAGCAGCGAGTACGCGTGCGCGCCGGAGCTGTCCCCGCTGGTGACCCAGGTGGTCCGGTTCCGCAACGCGGCCGGGCACCCGCTGCTGGCGGGTCCGGTCGAACTGGTCCGCGGCAGCGGCTTCACCGGCCGGGGCGAGCTGGGCTTCACCGCCGCCGGGGCCGACGCCGAGTTGGCGTTCGGCAGTTCGGACGGCTACCGGGTGGTCCGCGAGGCCGAGGAGCGCCAGGCCACCGCCGGGCTCACCGGCCGCCAGACGACCACCCGGACGGTGCGGCTGCACCTCTCCCGCTTCTCCGGCCCGGAGGAGCGGGACGAGCAGGTCGTCGCGGTCCGCGAGCGGGTGCCGGTCTCCGAGGTGTCGGCGGTGGAGGTGCGGCTGCGCAAGGAGGAGTGCTCCCCGCCGCCGGACGCCTTCGACACCGAGGGCATCCTCCGCTGGGACGTCCCGCTCGGACCCGGCGCCCGTCGGACGGTCACGCTGGTCTACGAGGTCTCCGCCACCGCCAAGGTCGCCGGGCTCTGAGGAACCCGGCCTCCGCCGCCGTCCGGACACCGGTCCGCTCGTGACGACCGCTCAGGACCAAACCGGGTAGAACAGGAACATGATCCTCCACCTCGCACCCCTGGACGACTGGCTGTCCGACCCCGGTCGGCCGTACACCACCGCGTCGCTGCTCACCGACGGGTTCATCCATTGCTCGGCGGACGAACAGACGGCACTCGCGGTGGCCAACGCCTTCTTCGCCGACACTCCCGACCCGCTGATGGCACTGCTGATCGAGGAGTCACAGGTGGAACCGATGGTCAAGTGGGAGGCCCCGCACGGCGCACCGCCGCCCGGGGCCACCCCCGGCCTGCTGTTCCCGCACGTCTACGGACGGCTCAACCGCTCCGCCGTCAAGGGCCTGCTGAAGGTCGAGCGCGGCCCGGACGGCCGCTGGGCCGCCCTCACCCCCTGGAGCTGACGCCCAACCCCCGACGGCCCGCCCGGCCCGATGCGGGACCGGCCGGTCGACCAGCTCACAGCCAACCCCGCTCCCGGGCCGCCATGCCGGCCTGGAAGCGGGTGGTGGCGCCCAGCGAGCGCATCAGGCTCTGCAGCCGGCGCTGGGTGGTGCGGGCGCTCCAGCCGAGCGACCGGGCGATCGACTCGTCGGTGAGGCCGGCCGCCAGCAGGCCCAGCAGCTTGCGGTGGTCGGCCTCCGGCTCCAGCGTCGCGTCCCCGGTGCCGATCGCGGCCTGCAACTGGACGGCGCGCTCCCACTCCGCCTCGAACAGCGTGTCCAGCGCCTGGAGCAGCGCGGAGGGGTGGATGACGTACGCGGCGTCGAGGACGCTGTCGCCCACGCTGATCGGGATGATCGCCATCCGGTCGTCCGAAATGATCATCTTCATCGGCAGCGACGGCCGGACCCGGGCCTCCTCGCCATCCGCGACCCCGGCCAGGATGTTCCGCTCCAGCCGGCCCGGCCAGGCCACCGCATCCCGGTCGTAGACGGTCCGCAGCCGCAGACCCTCCCGCAACCGCCGCCGCTGCAACGGGATCGGGGTCACCGGATCCTGGATGTACGGCGGGCGGTCGAAGCCGCGGACCTGGTACTGGCTGGTCTCGGTGATGTGCTCCAGCCGCTGCGCGATCGCCTCGCCGCCGGTCAGCACCTCCACCGAGTGCGCCGGATCGGTGTACCGCGAGGCCTCCCGGAAGGCGTCCATCAGGCGGTGCATCTCGGCCCGGGCGTGCCGCAGTTCGGACTCGCGGTGGCCGATCAGGGTGCCGATCGCGACGTCGGGGGCGACCGGCAGGTAGCGCTGCCGGTCCACCGGCGCCCGGGTCGCCATGCCCTGCTGCGCCAGGCGGTCCAGGGCGCGCACGCTCTGCTGGAGCGTCAGGCCGCAGCCCTCGGCCAGTTCCTCCGCGGTGGACTGCGGATTGGCCACCAGCGCCGCGTAGACCTGTCCGTCCGGCTCGGCCAGTCCCAGTGCGCTGAGTGGTGCATCCGACACGACGCCGTCTCCCCCGTTCGCCCCCCACCGGCGCCGACCCTGGCGCAGTCCCGCCACTGGGCGGGTGGTGGTCCGGTGGCAATCCTCTGCCACGGATCATGGCGCTGACAAGGCCGTGACCAGGGGTTGCGGCCCGCCTCGCACCCCGCCCACCCCCACCGGACGACCGAGGGCCTCCCCGCCTTTCGACGGGGAGGCCCTCAACAGAAGCCCGAATATACCGACCGGTCTACATAGCCCAACCGGAATATACCGACCGGTCTACAGACCGACCTCGCGCATCAGCTGACCGACCTCGGGGTTGGTCAGACGGCGCAGCCAGCCCGACTTCTGGTCGCCCAGCGCGATCGGGCCGAAGTGCGTGCGCACCAGCTTCTCGACCGGGAAGCCGGCCTCGGCCAGCATCCGGCGGACGATGTGCTTGCGACCCTCGTGCAGGGTCACCTCGACCAGGTAGTTCTTGCCGACGTTGGAGATCACCTTGAAGCTGTCGGCGCGCGCGAAGCCGTCCTCCAGCTCGATGCCCTGCGCCAGCTGCTTGCCCAGGTCACGCGGGATCGGGCCCTGGATGGCGGCCAGGTAGGTCTTGGTCACGCCGTACCGGGGGTGGGTGAGACGGTGGGCCAGCTCGCCGTGGTTGGTGAGCAGGATGATGCCCTCGGTCTCGGTGTCCAGACGGCCGACGTGGAACAGCCGGGTCTCCCGGTTGGTCACGTAGTCGCCGAGGCACTGGCGCCCGTCCGGGTCCTCCATGGTGGAGACCACGCCGGCCGGCTTGTTGAGCGCGAAGAACAGGTACGACTGGGTGGCGACGGTCAGGCCGTCCACCTTGATCTCGTCGTTCTGCGGGTCGACCCGCTTGCCCTGCTCGGTGACGAGCTTGCCGTTGACCTCGACCCGGCCCTGCTCGATCAGCTCCTCGCAGGCGCGGCGGCTGCCGATGCCCGCCCGGGCCAGCACCTTCTGCAGGCGCTCGCCCTCGGGCTCGCCGAAGGTCTTGGGCAGCTTGACGGCAGGCTTGTCGTGCCGGGCGAGGACGGCGTCCTCGATCTTGGCCTGCAGCTCGCGCGAGCGCTGCGGCTGACGGCGCGGGTCGCCCGGGGCGCCCTGGCCCTCACGGCGCGGGCGCGGGGCCGGGCTGGGGCGCCGACCGGAGTAGCCGCCGCGGGCGGGGGTGGCGTTGGGGCCGCCGCCGTACTCGGGGCGGTCGTAGCGCCGCTCCTCGGGCCGCAGCGGGCGGTCCGGGTACCGGTTGTCGTCGCGCCGGTCGTCCCGGCGGCTGTCCCGCCCGTACGAGCCGGAGCCACCGCGCGAACCGGCACCGCTGCCGCCGCCGTACGAGCCGCCGCGCGAGCCGGAGCCCGAGCCGGACCCGCCGCCGTACGAGCCGCTCCGCGAACCCGAGCCGGATCCACCGCCGTACGAACCCCCGCGCGAGCCGGAGCCCGAGCCGGACCCGCCGCCGTACGAACCCCCGCGCGAGCCGGAGCCCGAGCCGCTGCGGCCGCTGCCGCTGCCGCCGTAGGAGCCGCCGCCCCGGCCCCCGCCCTGTCCGCTGCGACCGCTGCCGCCGCCGCTGCCGTTCCTGCCGTTGCCACTGCTACGCATCAAAGTGTCCGTACGTCGTTACCGTCTGGGATGTGCGGTCGTTTCGGCCGACCTCACCGCCCCCTACCGATCAGGCGCAGCCCGACCGGCCTCGCCACTGCCGTCCGCGGCCTGCACGGCAGCGGCGGCGACCGCCTCCGCGATCATCGTGCCCTCCAGGGACTCCGCTTCCACGTCGTCGACCTCGGGCAGGAAGGGAGCGAGCTCCGGCAGCTCGTCCAGGCCGCGGAGCCCCATCCGTTCCAGGAAGTAGTTCGTCGTCCGATACAGGATCGCACCTGTTTCGGGCTCGGATCCGGCCTCTTCCGCCAGTCCTCGCTGTACCAGGGTACGCATCACGCCGTCACAGTTCACACCGCGGACGGCGGAAACCCTCGATCTGGACACCGGCTGCCGGTAGGCGACGACCGCCAGGGTCTCCAATGCGGCCTGCGTGAGCCGGGCCTGCTGGCCGTCCAGCAGGAAGCGGTCGACGGCCGGAGCGCAGGTGTCCCGACTGTAGAACCGCCACCCGCCGGCGACCAGCCGCAGGTCGAATCCGCGGCCCTGGGCGGTGTATTCGGCGGCCAGTTCGCGCAGCGCCGCGGCCACTTGCGCCCGGGGCCGCTCCAGCACGCCGGCCAGCCGCTCCTCCCCGGCGGGCTCGTCGACGACCATCAGGATCGCCTCCAGCTCGGCCTTCAACCCGGCCCCGGCCGCCTCCCCGCCCCCGGCCGGATCAGCGACGCCGACCACATCAGTGACGCCGGAAGTCGACGGGGCCGACTTCTGGTGCACGACCCGGGCCTCGCCCTCCGCCGACACACCCGTGGGCGCCGCCACGGGCTCCACCGCCGGCCTCGCCGCCACCGGATCCGTCACGGCCCCCGCCACCGGCTCCGGCAGCAGCTCGAAGGCCGGCTCCAGCCATTCCCCGGCCCGCGGCCGCCCCGGCAGCCCGAGCGGGCGCCGCACCGGCCGCCCGCCGCCCCCACTCCCACTCCCACCGCTCATCGACTCTCCTCCCGCGACCGCTCACCCACCGGCCGCTCACCCACCGGCCGCTCACCCACCGGCCGGTCGAACTCGTCCGTCACCTCGACCGCGCCCCGGTCCGCCTCCGCCACCCAGCGCACCAGCAGTTCGCCCAGCGCCTCCGACTGCTCGAAGGCCAGCACCCGCTCCCGGTACAGCTCCAGCAGCGCCAGGAAACGGGCGACGACCACCAGCTCGTCCGGCGCGTCCGCGACCAGCCGCTGGAACGACGCCTCGCCGAGCTCGGTGAGCAGCCCGACCACCAGCCCGGCCTGCTCGCGCACGCTGACCGGCGGGCTGTGGATGTGGTCGACGTACACGACGGGCTTCGGCTTGGGTTCCATGGCCCTGGCCGCCAGCTGCGCGAGCCGCTCCGGGCCGATGGTGATGACCACCTCGGGCAGCAGCCCGGCGTGCCGGGGCTCCAGCCCGACGGTGCGCGGGCGTCGGGCCAGCTCGGCGGCCCAGCGCTCGCCGAAGAGGGCCGCCGCCCGCTTGTACGCCCGGTACTGCAGCAACCGGGCGAACAGCAGGTCGCGGGCCTCCAGCAGCGCCAGGTCCTCCTCGTCCTCGACGTCGGCGACGGGCAGCAGCCGGGCGGCCTTGAGGTCGAGCAGGGTCGCGGCGACGACCAGGAACTCGGTCGCCGCGTCCAGGTCCCAGTCCGGGCCCATCGCCCGGATGTGTGCCATGAACTCGTCGGTGACGGTGGCCAGCGCCACTTCGGTGACGTCGAGCTTGTGCTTGGCGATCAGGCTGAGCAGCAGGTCGAAGGGGCCTTCGAAGTTGTCCAGCCGCACCCGGAAGCCGCCCCGCGGCTGTTCCTCGGTCGCGTTCTCGGTCGCGTTCTCGGTCGCGTTCACGGCGGTGGTGGGTGGTTCGGCGGTGCTCGGCATGACGGTCCATCTTCACCCGGCCCGGCCGCCCGCCCCGTCCCCGGGGCCCTCGACACGCCGTCGTCACCCGGCCATCACGCGGTCGACGCCTCCCGACGCCGGCCCTCGGCATCGACGTCGACACCGACGTCAACGCCACCGCAGGACGTCACCACAGGACGTCAGCACGCCACACCGGAGACGCCGCACCAGGGATGCCACACCGGGACCGTCGCACCGGAGGCACCGCACCGGCGGCACCAGAGGCACCACCGACGCCCGGGAAGGGGCCTAGCGGCCGCGCAACCGCCGGACCAGGATGGAGGCCTCGCCGCGCTGCTCCAGGTCCGCCAGGACCACCGCGATGGCCTCCCGGACGATCCGCCCGCGGTCCACGGCCAGGCCGTGCTCACCGCGCAGCACCAGCCGGGCGTGCTCCAGGTCCATGAGCTCCTCGGCGGACACGTACACGGTGATCTTCTCGTCGTGCCGCTCGCGCCCGCTGGGGCGGCGCGGCGCGCGGCCGCGCGGCCGGGCGCGCCCGGTGCCGCCGGCCTGCTCCTCGGCGGCGCCGGGGTGCTGGCGGCCGGCCGGCACGGTGCCCTGGGGCCCGGCGGGCGAGGCGGAGCGCTGGGCGGGCGGCTGGGCGCCCGCCGGCGCGCCGGCGGCCGGCTGCTGGTCCTGGGACGGCTGCCGCCCGGCCTCGCCGCTGCGCTGGGTGTCCTGAGCGTCCTCGGCGCCTTCGGCGCCGTCCGTGCCGTGGACGGTCCGCGCGGTCTCCGCTCTGGCTGCCTCGGCGGCCGGACGCGGCGCGAGGGACGGCGACAGCGCCATCCCGCCGGTGGTCCGGAACAGCTCGTCGGCCCCCGGGAGACTCACTCGGCGGGGCGGCACCGGTCGAGCACCTCCCTGGCGAGCTGGCGGTAGGCGGCGGCACCGACCGAGTTGGTCGCGTACGTGGTGATGGGCTCGCCGGCGACGGTGGTCTCCGGGAAGCGCACGGTCCGCCCGATGACGGTGTGGAAGACGTGCTCGCCGAACGCCTCGACGACCCGCGCCAGCACCTCGCGGCTGTGCACGGTGCGCGAGTCGTACATGGTCGCGAGGATGCCGTCCAGGCGCAGCTCGGGGTTGAGCCGCTCGCACACCTTCTCGATGGTCTCGGTCAGCAGCGCGACGCCGCGCAGCGCGAAGAACTCGCACTCCAGCGGGACGATGACGCTGTGAGCGGCGGTCAGCGCATTGACCGTCAGCAGGCCCAGCGAGGGCTGGCAGTCGATGATGACGTAGTCGTAGTCGGGCAGCAGCGGCTTCAGCGCGCGGGCCAGCGCGGACTCCCGGGCCACCTCGCTGACCAGCTGCACCTCGGCGGCGGAGAGGTCGATGTTGGACGGCAGCAGGTCCATGCCCGGCACGGCCGTCTTGAGCAGCACTTCATCGGCCGTCAGGCCCCGCTCCATGAGCAGGTTGTAGACGGTGACGTCGAGCTCCATCGGGTTGACGCCGAGGCCGACCGAGAGCGCGCCCTGCGGGTCGAAGTCGACGAGCAGGACCCGGCGGCCGTACTCGGCCAGCGCGGCGCCCAGGTTGATGGTCGACGTGGTCTTGCCGACGCCGCCCTTCTGGTTGCACATGGCGATGATCTGCGCGGGGCCGTGCTCGGCGACCGGGGCCGGGATCGGGAAGTACGGCAGCGGGCGGCCGGTCGGACCGACCCGCTCGCGGCGCTGGCGCGCGGCGTCGGGGGCCAGCGTGGCGGCGTACTCCGGGTCCGGCTCGTACTCGGCGTCCGGGTCGTCGTAGGCACCGTAGGCGAACTCGCCGTAGGCCAGGCCGTAGGCCGCCAAGTCGGCGTCGTGATCGGTCACCGTGGTCACCTGCGCTGTGTTCTGGCGTGCTTCGAAGGTACGGAGTGCGACCGAGCCGACCTCGGCCGAGCCCACGGAGGGCTGCCGGGCCCCGGGCTCCTCACTCGGCTGGCCGGCGGTGCGCTCCGCCAGTCCTGGCTGACCACCCCCGGGAGCAAATGTCGACTCATTCACAAGTCGTCTTACCTCCTTGGGCATCCAGGACTCTATGTCGATTCGTCAGCGTGGCAGCATGCCGACGGTTTGCGACTCTAGGCCGTTCAAGGCGTTCGCAGCAACACAATCCACGGTAGTGGGCCGGATGTGTCGACTATCGGGCGGGCCGATGTCAAGGGATGAGTAGGCCGTTGACCCTAACGTTTCTGCGGTGGGGTGACACGACCGACAGAAATTGACGACAGAGCGACCCGCCCGCCCCATCACCCGTTCACGGGCACGGCGAAGCCCCCGGCCCGAGGGGATCGGGTCGGGGGCGAACGACCGCCGGGCGGTCCACCGGATCGCCGGATCGAAGGATCACTGCATCACCGGATCGCAGGATCACCAGATCTCTGGATCACCGAATCGCAGGATCACCGGATCAGGCGAGCACGCTCTCCAGCGAGACCGACTCCAGGCCGAAGGCCTCGGCCACGGCCGGGAAGGTGATCTGGCCCTCGTGCACGTTCAGGCCCTTGGCGAGCGCCGGGTCACGGCGCAGCGCCTCCTTCCAACCGCGGTTGGCCAGCTCGACGACGTACGGCATCGTCGCGTTGGTCAGCGCGTAGGTGGAGGTGTTCGGGACGGCGCCCGGCATGTTGGCCACGCAGTAGAAGACCGAGTTGTGGACCTGGAAGGTCGGCTCGGCGTGCGTGGTGGCGTGCGAGTCCTCGAAGCAGCCGCCCTGGTCGATGGCGATGTCGACGAGCACGGAGCCCGGCTTCATGCGGGAGACCAGCTCGTTGGTGACGAGCTTCGGGGCCTTGGCGCCCGGGATCAGCACCGCACCGATGACCAGGTCGGCCTCGATGACGGCCTTCTCCAGCTCGAAGGTGTTGGAGACGATCGCCTTGATCTTCGTGCCGAAGATGCGGTCGGCCTCGCGCAGCTTGTTGATGTCGCGGTCGAGCAGGGTCACGTCGTAGCCCATGCCGATGGCGATGGTGGCCGCGTGCCAGCCGGAGACGCCACCGCCGATGACGACGGCCTTGGCCGGGTGGGTGCCGGGCACGCCGCCGGGCAGCACGCCGCGGCCGCCGGCCGGGCGCATCAGGTGGTACGAGCCGACCTGCGGGGCGAGACGGCCCGCGACCTCGGACATCGGGGCGAGCAGCGGCAGCGCGCCGTTGCCGAGCTGCACGGTCTCGTACGCGATGGCGGTGGTGCCCGAGGCGATCAGCGCGTCGGTGCCGGCGCGGTCGGCCGCCAGGTGCAGGTACGTGAAGACGGTCTGGCCCTTGCGCAGCCGGTGGTACTCGGAGGCGATGGGCTCCTTGACCTTCAGCAGCAGGTCAGCGGTGGCCCACACCTCGTCGGCGGTGGGGAGGATGGTGGCGCCGGCGGCCACGTACTCCTCGTTGGGGATCGAGGAGCCGACACCGGCGTTGTCCTCGATGTAGACCTCGTGTCCGTTGCGGACCAGCTCATGCACGCCGGCGGGCGTGATGGCCACGCGGTACTCGTGGTTCTTGACCTCGCGGGGGATGCCGACCTTCACGGCTAAACACGTCCTCTTGCCATGGGGGTCCCTACCGGAGAAGACCGGCGGGCGACGCGCACGTGGGGAAGCCTCCGGGGCAGCCCGGGGCGGGGATCGCTGCGCGACTGAGTTCGAGTGTAATGAAGCCCAGTCGGCGTGTCAGCCTTCCAAAGTGAATAAATCTGCCGAACACATTGGCAGGTTCGTAGGCTTCCCTTGCGATCTTCCCACCAAAGGTGTGTTAACCGGGCATCTTCGACAATACCTCCGAAATACCCCTCACCACCCGGCGTCGACGCGTTCCCGCAGGTCCGCGAGGGCGGCCCCGACGGCCTCCCGGCCGCGCTCGTCGCCGAGCCTGCGCAGCACCGCCAGCGCGGCCCGGTACTCGCGGTCCGCCTCGTCGAAACGGCGCTGCGCGGTGTGCGCCTCGGCCACCCGGGCGAGCAGCCGGGCCTCGGCGGCGGGCTCCCCCATCGACTGCCGCAGGCCGAGCGCCCGCCCGTACCAGTCGGCGGCGCGCACCGCGTCGCCCAGCGCCCGGTGGCAGCCGGCCGCACCCTCCAGGGCCCGGGCGCAGAGCGGTTCGTCCCCGGCCGTACGGGCGTGCTCCAGGGCCGCCCGGTAGTGCGCGACGGCCTGCTCCCAGCGGCCCGCGGCGGCCTGCAGGTCGCCCAGGTTGAGCAGCGCGGCCGAGGCCCGGCGGGGTCTGCCGTGCCGCTCGGCGACGGTCAGCACCAGTTCGTGCAGCCGGTAGAGGTCGGCGGGGGCGGCGGCGCCGGTCAGCGGCAGCGCCCGCAGCAGCGCGGTGACCAGCCGGCCCGCCGAGCCGTCCAGGTCGCCCTGACCGATCGCGTCGGCCACCGCCCCGAGCAGCAGGTCCCGCTCGCCGAGCAGCCACTCCCGGGCGTGCTCCGCCGAGCCCAGCCGCAGGGCGGCGGGCAGCGGGTCCGGCCCGGGGCCGCCGCCCGCCGGGTCCAACAGGGCGCGGGCCGACTCGGTGAGCCGGACCAGCCGCTCCAGCAGCCGGGCCCGGGCGAGCTCGGTCTCGGCGGGCCGGTCCTCCTGCTCGCGCAGCCGGACGAGCCTCGGGTAGAGACGGCCGGGCACCCGGTAGCGCGGGGTGCCGTCGGCGGCCGGCGCCTCCTGGCCGAGCAGTTCCCGTTCGGCCAGTGCGGCGAGCGTCACAGCCGCCTCCGGTGCCGGGCAGCCGACCAGGGCGGAGGCGGTGCGCGGGTCGGCGGTCTGCGCCGGGGCCAGGGTGAGGGTGCGCAGCATCCGCGCCTGGGCGGCCGGGAGGGTGCCGTACAGCAGGGTGAACGCGCCGATCAGCGGGTCGCTGTCGGGGACGGGCACCGGCTCGGCCGGCCCCGGGCCGGGCTTCACCCAGGCCGCCTGCTCCCCAGCCGTCTCGCCGGCGGCGGGCTCCGGCGCCGGGCCCTCGGTCGGCTTCTCCCCCGGCGGTGGGGGCGTCGCGGCCTTCCCCGGCGTGGACACCTGGGCGGCCTTCGGCCCTGGTGCGGACTTCGCGGCGTTCCCCGACGCCGCGCCCTGTACGGGCTTCGCGGCCTTCCCCGGGGCCGCCCCCTGTACCGGCTTCGCAGCCTTCCCGGGCGCTGGCGCCGCGGTGGTCTTCGGCCCCTGAACGGGCTTCTCCGCCTTCTCCCCCTCCCCCTTCGGCGCCGCCGACCGCGCCGACTCCTCGCCCACCACCCGGGTGAGCTCGCGCGCCGCCTCGGTGACGGCCGCCTTCGGGTCGCCGCGCAGCCATCCGGCCATCAGCCGCAGGGCGGCCGGCCGGGCCGCGCAGGCCTCCGCCAGGTCGGCGCCGCCGACCGGGTCGCAGGAGATCCGGGTGCCGCCGACCAGGTCGGCGAGCAGTTCGCCGGAGGCCTGCCGGTCGAGCCCGCCGAGGATCACCGGGTCGATGTCCTCGATGCCGGTGAGCGGCCCGGCGGTGGTGGCGAGCACCAGGCAGCCGGGTTCGTCGGCGAGGAGCGGCCACAGCTGCCCGGCGTCCCGGACGTCGTCCAGCACCAGCAGCACCCGGCGGCCCACGAGCGCCTCGCGCAGCGCGACGCAGGCGGGCTCGTCCCGTCCGTCCCCGCCGGCACCGGGCAGCGGCACGGGGGCCTCGGGGTCGAGCTGCTCCAGCAGCAGGCGGGCGGCCCGGGCGGGCGCCACCCGGCCGCCGTCGGGGGCGGACAGGCGCGCGAAGAGCACACCGTCGGGGTGGTCCGCGGCGGCGGTGCGGGCGAAGCGGACCGCCAGCGTGGTGCGGCCGGAGCCGGGGCGACCGGCCAGGACCAGCACCGGGCTGCGGCCGGTGGCCGGGCGCGCGGCGGCCGCCCGCAGCGCGGCCAGTTCGGTGCGCCGCCCGACGAACAGTGCGGGCCCGGCCGGCAGCCGGTCGAGGCCCGGAACGGCCCCGACGGGCACGTCGGGGCCGGGGTCCATCGTCGCCGTCTTCCTCGCCACCCGTGCCACTCCCGACGTCATCCGGCCCCAGCGGAGGCGGCCCGGGACGGGCGCCCTGTCTGCGAAGCGTAGTTCGACCGTCCGGCTCAGCCGAGGTGACATCCGGTCGTACGAACCGGTAAATCACCCTCGCGGATCAACAGCAGGGTGCTCAGGAGGCGTACGGGCCGTTCGCTCACCCCTCGAAGGGCCGGGCCGGCCAGGGCGAGTCCGCCGGGCGCAGCCCGTCCAGCCCGTCCGGTCCGGTGAGCGCGGCGTGCACGGCGAGCGTGCCGGTGACGAGGGTCGGGTTGTGCAGCCGCCCGGCGTGGATCAGCCGGATCAGGTCGGACACCGGCACCCAGGCGACCTCGATCTCCTGCTCCTCGCCCTCCGCCGCGTAGCGCTCGCCCTCGGCCTCCGCGAGGTCGGTGGCGAGGAACATCCGCAGCGCCTCGTCGGTGCCGCCCGGGGAGGTGTAGTAGTCGGCGAGGATGCGCCAGGTGTCGGCCTTGCTGTGCGCCTCCTCGTACAGCTCGCGCTGCGCGGCGTGCCACGGGTTCTCGCCGGGCACGTCGAGCAGGCCGGCCGGCAGCTCCCACAGGCGCTGGCGGACGGGGTGGCGGTACTGCCGCAGGATCAGCACCCGCTGCTTGTCGTCCAGGGCGAGCACGGAGACCGAGCCGGGGTGGGTCTGGTAGTCGCGCCGGGCCCAGCTGCCGTCGGGCATCCGGACCTCCTCGCTGCGCACGCCGGTGACCTTGCCCTGGAACGGCGTCCGGCTCTCCCGGACCTCCCACTCCTCGGCCACGTCGGCGATCCCCTGGTCGCGCTGCTCGTCCATCGCTCTCCCCTTTTCGTCAGTACGACACAATCTAACGCCGGACGGCGGCCCCGCGGGAATCGCGGGGCCGCCGTCCGGTGAACGACCGACGACTTACTCGGCCGCGGTGGTCTTGATCTCGATGGCGGCCTTGACCAGGCCCGCGAACAGCGGGTGCGGGCGGGTCGGGCGGGACTTCAGCTCCGGGTGGGCCTGGGTGGCCACCAGGTACGGGTGCACCTCGCGCGGGTACTCGACGTACTCGACCAGGTCGCCCTTGGGGGAGAGGCCGGAGAACTGCAGGCCGGTCTTCTCCAGGTCCGCGCGGTAGGCGTTGTTGACCTCGTAGCGGTGGCGGTGGCGCTCCTCGACGTACTGCTCGCCGCCGTAGACCTCACGGACGATCGAACCCTCGGCGAGCTTGGCCGGGTACAGGCCCAGGCGCATGGTGCCGCCCAGGTCGCCCTTGCCGTCGACGATGGCCAGCTGCTCGGCCATCGTGGAGACGACCGGGTGCTTGGCGGCGGCGTCGAACTCGGTGGAGTTGGCCTCGGGCAGGCCGGCCAGGTTGCGGGCCGCCTCGATGACCACGCACTGCAGACCCAGGCACAGGCCGAGCAGCGGCACCTTGTTCTCACGGGCGAAGGTGATGGCGCCGACCTTGCCGTTGACGCCGCGGTCGCCGAAGCCGCCGGGGATGCAGATCGCGTCCACGTCGCCGAGCTGCGCCCGGGCGCCCTCGGGGGTCTCGCAGTCGTCCGAGGTCACCCACTTGATCTCGACCCGGGCGTTGTTGGCGAAACCGCCGGCGCGCAGCGCCTCGGTCACCGACAGGTACGCGTCCGGCAGGTCGATGTACTTGCCGACCAGGGCGACCTTGACGATGTGCTGCGGCTCGTGGACGCGGCGCAGCAGGTCGTCCCAGGTCGTCCAGTCGACGTCGCGGAACGGCAGGTCGAGCCGGCGCACCACGTAGGCGTCCAGGCCCTCGCCGTGCAGGACCTTGGGGATGTCGTAGATCGACTTGGCGTCGATGGCCGCGACCACGGCCTCCTCGTCCACGTCGCACATCAGCGAGATCTTGCGCTTGATGGCCTGCGGGACCTCGCGGTCCGCGCGCAGCACGATCGCGTCGGGCTGGATGCCGATGTTGCGCAGCGCGGCGACGGAGTGCTGGGTGGGCTTGGTCTTCAGCTCGCCCGAGGGGCCGATGTACGGCAGCAGGGAGACGTGCACGAAGAACACGTTGTCCCGGCCGACCTCGTGGCGGACCTGGCGGACGGCCTCCAGGAACGGCAGCGACTCGATGTCGCCGACGGTCCCGCCGACCTCGGTGATCACCACGTCGACGTCCTCGGTCGCCATCCGGCGGATCCGGGACTTGATCTCGTTGGTGATGTGGGGGATGACCTGGACGGTGTCGCCCAGGTACTCGCCGCGTCGCTCCTTGGCGATGACGGTCGAGTACACCTGGCCGGTGGTGACGTTCGCCGAACCGTGCAGGTTGGTGTCCAGGAACCGCTCGTAGTGGCCGATGTCCAGGTCGGTCTCGGCGCCGTCGTCCGTGACGAAGACCTCACCGTGCTGGAACGGGTTCATGGTGCCCGGGTCCACGTTGAGGTACGGGTCGAGCTTCTGCATGGTGACGCGCAGGCCTCGGGCCTTGAGGAGCGCGCCGAGGCTGGAGGCGGTGAGGCCCTTGCCGAGCGAAGAGGCGACACCCCCGGTGACGAAGAGGTGCTTGGTCGTCACGGCGCGGCCGTTCGCTGCCTTGCCGGAATGGGGCTGTGCCAAGAGGGGGCTCCCGTGGGTCGCGTGTCGAAGGTGACGTGGGCGGGATGCTCTCGACTCGCCGAACGACGGGAGGCGGTGCGGTGCACGGCACTCGGGGGGTCGTCGATTCGGCTGGTCCGGGGCGTTTGATCCCACCGGTCCACGGGATACCAGGGTATCAGTGACGCGACCGGGACGCCTTCCGGCCCGCTCGCGGCACCCCGGGGGCGTGCGCGGGGCGCACCACCGGCGCATCATCCGGCGCAACAATCACACCGGTCGCACCACGGCCGGACCGGGCCACTTCGGAGCACTCCGTTCGGGCCATGACAGCCCCTCCACTGGGACCAGCCGGAACTGATCCGTCCGGACCATCCTGCCCGGCGTCCTCGCGATGCACGGCATTTCCGCCGAATTGTGGCGCCACACGAGGCTGCGCCCGCGTGCTTCGCCCCTTTCGTCCGTCGTAAGCTGCACGGACGCATCGCCGACAGCACGAGCACGCGGAGGGCGTGGGAGGTCAGGACACTCCCGGTCCCCGATGCGCGACCGGACCTCCCCGTATTCCAGCTCCTCCCCTCCCACCCCAGGGGCTCGACCGAGCCCCGCGCGGACACTCCAGCAAGGCCCGCCACCACCCCTCGGCGGGCCGGACGTCCCGGGGTGGGCTCCGGCCCCGCAGACCGCTCGCTCCCCCAGATCGCCGATGCGTCGTGACCACATTGCGAACTGGAGATCCACGTGGCCGGCCGTATCGAGGACTACGCACTCATCGGGGACATGCAGACCGCTGCCCTGGTCAGCAGGGACGGGGCGGTGGACTGGCTCTGCCTGCCCCGCTTCGACTCTCCGGCCGTGTTCGCCGGCCTGCTCGGCACCGATGAACACGGCTTCTGGCGGATCGGTCCGGCCGAAGCCGTCGCGACCGAAGTCCCCACCCCCGCGGCACCCGCCACCCCGGCCGCCCCCGCCCTCGGCCTCCCCCGCTTCACCGACACCGCCGATCTGAGGGTCCCGCCGCCCACCGCGGCCGCCCCCGCGGTGCCCGCCGACCGCCGCCGCTACCGGGGCGACTCGCTGGTCCTGGAACAGGAGTGGGACACCCAGGGCGGCACCGTCCGGGTGATCGACTTCATGCCGCCGCGCCCGCTGGCCGGCCGCGACGCCGTCCCCCAGGTGATCCGGATCGTCGAGGGCGTGGCCGGCACCGTCCGGATGCGCTCGGCGGTGCGGATGCGCTTCTCGTACGGGCGCATCGTGCCCTGGGTGCACCGGGTCGAGCAGGCCGGCGGCGGCCACCGCACCGTCGCCGTGGCCGGGCCCGACTCGGTGTGGCTGGACGGCGAGTCCGAGACCTACGGACGCGACCTGACCACCTACGCCGACTTCACCGTCACCGCCGGCGAACGGATCGCCTTCGCCCTGACCTGGCAGGCCTCCCACCTGGACGCGCCGAAGGCCCCGGACGCCGAGGAGATGCTCGACGCCACCACCGACTTCTGGCACGAGTGGGCCGCCCAGTGCACCTACCAGGGCCCCTACCGCGAGGCCGTGATCCGCTCCCTGATCACCCTCAAGGGCCTCACCTACGCCCCCACCGGCGGCATCGTCGCCGCCCCCACCACCTCGCTGCCCGAGGACATCGGCGGTGAGCGCAACTGGGACTACCGCTACACCTGGCTGCGCGACGCCGCGATCACCCTCTCCTCGCTGCTGCGCACCGGCTACCGCGACGAGGCCAAGGCCTGGCGCGAGTGGCTGCTGCGCGCCGTCGCCGGCGACCCGGAGAACCTCCAGATCATGTACGGCATCGCCGGCGAGCGCGAGCTCACCGAGTCCTCGCTGGACTGGCTGCCCGGCTACGAGGGCTCCCAGCCCGTCCGGGTCGGCAACGGCGCGGCCGGCCAGCTCCAGCTCGACGTCTACGGCGAGGTCGTCGAGGCCCTGCACCTGGCCCACATGACCGGCCTGGTCCGCAACGACCACGCCCACCACCTCCAGCTGCGCCTGATCGAGTACCTGGAGGACCACTGGCAGGAGCCGGACGAGGGCATCTGGGAGGTCCGCGGCCCGCGCCGACACTTCGTCCACTCCAAGGTGATGGCCTGGGTCGCCGTCGACCGGACGATCAAACTGCTGGAGCAGACCCCCGAGGACGCCCCCTCCGACGGCCACCTGGAGCGCTGGCGCGAGCTGCGCGAGACCATCCACCGGGACGTCTGCGAGAAGGGCTACGACCCGGAGCGCAACACCTTCACCCAGTACTACGGCGGCAAGGAGCTGGACGCCTCGCTGCTGCTCATCCCCCAGGTCGGCTTCCTGCCGCCGGACGACAAGCGCGTCATCGGCACCATCGAGGCGATCCAGCGCGAGCTGTCCACCGAGGACGGCTTCGTGCTGCGCTACCCGACCCACGACGATTCGAGCGGCGACCACGTCGAGAACGTGGACGGCCTCTCCGGCCACGAGGGCGCCTTCCTGGCCTGCTCGTTCTGGCTGGCCGACGACCTCGCCATGATCGGCCGGGTGCAGGAGGCGCGCGAGCTGTTCGACCGGCTGCTCGCGCTGCGCAACGACCTCGGCCTGCTCGCCGAGGAGTGGGACCCGCGGCTCAAGCGCCAGGTCGGCAACTTCCCGCAGGCCTTCAGCCACGTCCCGCTGATCGACACCGCACTGCGGCTGACCGCCTGCGGCGGCGCCTTCCTGTCCGCCCAGCCGGACGGCCTGACGGCCGAGCGGGTCGAGCAGGCGACGGTCTAGCGGCCCGGGGGCCCGGCGGCGGGCGGTCCGGCGGCCTAGTCCCGCTGGACCAGCTCGTCGTAGGTGCTGAGCACCTGGGCGACGGTGGCGGCCTCGTCCGGCCAGGTCTCGGCCTGCTGCCGGCCGGCCGCCACCAGCCGCTCGCGGCCCGCCGGGTCGGCCAGCAGCCCGCGCACCGCCCCGCCGATCGCGACCGGGTCGCCGGTCGGCACCAGCACGGCCGCGTCGCCGACCAGCTCGGGGATCCCGCCGACGGCGGTGGCGACCACCGGCACGCCGGCCCGCATCGCCTCCTGCACCACCAGCGAGCGGGCCTCCCAGCGACTGGTGACCACCACCACGTCGGCGGCCGCCAGCAGGTCGGGCACGTCGGTGCGGAAGCCGAGCAGCCGCACCGGCAGCTTCTCGGCGGCGACCCGCTCGCGCAGCCCGGCCGCTTCCGGGCCGTCCCCGGCGAGCAGCAGCAGCGGCTCCGGGTCCAGCACGGACAGTTCGCGGGTGGCGTCCAGCAGCAACCCGAAGGCCTTCTGCGGGACGAGCCGGCCGACCGCCAGCACCAGCGGCCGGTCCGGGCCGTCGCCGAGCAGCGCGGCGCGCGCCGCGGCCCGGTCGAGCCGGCCCTCGGGCATCGGCGGGGCGGCCACCGGGCCGAGCCGGGCGTCGGTGGCGCCCAGCTCGCGGGCCCGGGCGACCAGGTCGGAGGAGGCGCCGAGGACGAGGTCGGCGGCGCGCGCGACCCGGCGCTCCATCAGCCGCTGCAGGCGGCGCTCCAGGCCGGTGGCCAGCAGCGCGTGGTGGGAGGTGACCACCAGCGGGGTCTCCGGGCGCAGGCCCGGGAAGCGCCCGGCGGTGCGCAGGGCGAGGTCGGCGAGCAGTCCGGCGCGCAGCCCGTGCGCGTGCACCACGTCGGCGCCGGTGAAGGCCCGGCGCAGCTCGCCGATCGCGGTGGCGTCACTGCGGGCGCCGGCGGTGGGGGTGATGTCGACGGTGTGGAACCTGGCGCCGGTGCGGGAGAAGCCGAACAGCGCGTCCGTGCCGGCCGGGGCGCACACCGTGACGATCACGCCGTGCGCGACGAGGCCCTGCGCCAGGGAGCGCACGTGGGCACCGATGCCGCCGGTGCTGGCGGCCAGGACGAGTACCACGTGCAGCTGCCCCGGTTCTGGGGTGGCAGCGGCGGCCCGGGCGGCGGAATGGTCCACGTTCTCTCGCATCCGACTCGATCAGGTTCGCGCGCCGCTTCGCGAGGGTTGCCCGTCGGCGGCGCTCGGGACTGGAAAGCCAATGTCCAGCCGCCACCATGCCAGGTCGGCGGCCCTCTTGGACAGTCGGCGCCACCAGGGGCGCGTCGCCTTCCGTCCGCAAGGGCCACCCGACCCTGTCGGCGGGTCGGGTGGCCCGGCCAGGGCGTGTCGCAGCAGGTCCGGCCGGGCGCTCGACGCGAAGTGCTAGCGGTGGCGCGGGGCCCGGGCGGCGGCGAGCAGTTCCTCGGCGTGGGCCCGGCCGAGCTCGGAGTCCTCCAGGCCGGCCAGCATCCTGGAGAGTTCGCGCACCCGCTCCTCGTCGTTCAGCACCTTGACGCCGCTGCGGGTCACGGTGCCGTCGTTGGTCTTCTCGACCACCAGGTGCCGGTCCGCGAAGGCGGCGACCTGCGGCAGGTGGGTGACCACCACGACCTGGGCGGATTCTGCCAGTTTGGCCAGCCGGCGGCCGATCTCGACCGCCGCCTTGCCGCCGACGCCCGCGTCCACCTCGTCGAACAGGTAGGTGGGAACGGGGTCGGCGCCCGCGAAGACCACCTCGACGGCGAGCATCACGCGGGACAGCTCACCGCCCGAGGCGCCCTTGGCGATCGGGCGGGGCTGGGCGCCGGGGTGCGGGGCGAGCAGCACCTCGACCTCGTCCACGCCGTGCGGGCCGTAGGCGACGGTACGACCGTCGACCTCGATCCCCGACAGGTCGTCGACCTGGGCGATCGAGAAGGTCACCCGGGCGTGCGGCATCGCCAGTTCGGCGAGTTCGGCGGAGACGGCCTCGGCGAAGCGCCCGGCCGCGGCCTGCCGGGCGCCCGACACCTCGGCCGCCAGCTCGGCCAACTCGGCCCGCAGTGCGCTCTCCTGGGCGCCGAGCTGGTCGATCCGGTCGTCGTCGCCGTCGAGTTCGGCGAGCCGGGCGGAGCCGACCTCGGCCCAGGCGAGCACCTCGGCGAGGGAGTTCTCCGGGCCGCCGTACTTGCGCAGCAGCTGGGCCAGGACAGCCCGGCGGTCCTCGACGGCAGCGAGCCGGACGGGGTCGGCGTCCAGGTCGTCCGCGTAGCCGGCCAGGTCGCCGGCCACGTCGGCGAGCAGGTAGCCGACCTCGTTGAGGCGGTCGGCGAGGCCGGCGAGGCGCTCGTCGTGGTGGCGCACGGCGTCCAGGGCGCGGCGGGACTGCGCGAGCAGGGTGCCCGCGTCCAGTGCCTCCGGGTCGGCCGGGTCGCCGGCCAGGGCGGCGTGGGCGAGGGTCGCGGCGGAGGACAGCGCGTCGGCGTGGCCCAGCCGCTCGGCCTCGGCGGCCAGCTCGGTGTCCTCGTCGGCGACCGGCTCGGCGGCGGCGATCTCGTCCAGGCCGAAGCGCAGCAGATCGGCCTCCTGCGCGCGCTCACGGGCCCGGGTGGTCAGCTCCTCCAGGGTGGCCGAGACCTCGCGCAGGCTCCGGTAGGTCTCCCGGTAGCGGGCCAGCGGCTCGGCCACCGCCTCGCCCGCGTACCGGTCCAGCGCGCCGCGCTGGCGGGCCGGGCGCAGCAGCCGCTGCTGGTCGGTCTGGCCGTGCACGGCGATCAGTTCCTCGCCGAGTTCGGTGAGCAGCCCGACCGGGACGGCCCGCCCGCCGACGTACGCCCGGGAGCGGCCCTCGGCGGAGACGGTCCGGCTGATCAGCAGGGCGCCCTCGTCCAGTTCGGCCCCGGCCTCGGCCGCGCGGACCGCCGCCGGGGAGCCGGCGGGCAGCTCCAGCCGGCCCTCGACGACGGCGCGTCCGGTCCCGTTGCGCACCAGGCCCGGGTCGGCGCGGCCGCCGAGCAACAGGCCGAGGCTGGTCACGACCATGGTCTTTCCGGCGCCGGTCTCACCGGTCACGGCGGTGAAGCCGGGGGCGAGCTCGACCACCGCGTCGTCGATGACCCCAAGATCCCGTATCCGCATCTCGTCCAACACGGAGACGACCTTACGAGGTTCCACCCCCGGCGCGCGACGAGCGGCAACGCCGCGCGGCAACTCCGTGCCCGGAAGTTCACCCCTTGCGGGGCGTTTGCCCGGGTCCCGGCACCGTGCACCACGGCAGGAAGATCTGCACCAGCGGGCCGATCGCCAGTGCGTACGCGACCGTGCCGACCCCGGCGGTGCCGCCCAGCAGGACGCCGGCGACCAGTACCGTCACCTCGATGCCGGTGCGGATCAGCCGCAGCGAACGCCCGGTGCGCCGGTGCAGGCCGGTCATCAGGCCGTCGCGCGGGCCAGGGCCCAGGCGGGCACCGATGTAGAGGCCGGTGGCCAGGCCGTTGAGCACGATCGCGGCGGCCATCAGCGCGATCCGGGCGGGCAGCCCGTGCGGGCCGTCGACCAGCCGCAGCGTGAGGTCCATCGAGGCGCCCAGCACCAGCACGTTGGCGACGGTGCCGACACCCGGGCGCTGGCGGATCGGGATCCACAGCAGCAGGACCAGGGCGCCGCAGATGGTCACCCAGGTGCCCACCGAGAGGCCTGCGACGCGTTGCAGTCCCTGGTGGAAGACGTCCCACGGGTCGAGGCCGAGGCCGGAGCGCAGCATCAGCGCCATGCTCGCGCCGTACAGGTAGAGGCCGACGGCGAGCTGCGGGATCCGGCGGCCCAGGGCGTGGGTGTCGCCGAGCACCCGGGCGGCGAGCGGGGGCCGGGCGGCCTCCCGGGCGGGTCCGGACGTGGTCGTGGGCGTGGTCGTGGTGGCCATCGGGCGCTCCTGCGGGTGGTGCTGCACCCCGGGCGGCCCCGGCGGTGGCGGACTCGACGGCCGCACTGCCATGATGGTCGGGCCAATAGAGCCCACTCCAGGGCCAATTTCGAGCAAGTGGACTGATCAGCCTTGGCCGACTGGCACACCACCGTCACCCCGCCCGCGCTCGCCCGGCTGCTCGCCGCCGCCCGGCTGCCCGAACCGGCCGCCGCCCGCCGCCCCGCCTACCGGACCCTCGCCGGGCAGATCCGGCTGCTGGTCACCGAAGGCCGCCTGCCGGTCGGCGCCCGGCTGCCCGCCGAACGCGAACTCGCCGGTGCCCTGGAGCTGAGCCGCACCACCGTCGCCACCGCCTACGAGACCCTGCGCGCCGACGGCTACCTGCTCAGCCGCCGCGGCGCCGGCAGCTGGACCACCCTGCCCGAGGGCGCCCCGCCGCCCAGCGACGCGCTGCACCCCGTCCCCCCGGACGAGCAGGGCAGCACCCTGGACCTCGGCGTCGCCGCCCTGCCGGCCCCGCAACCCTTCCTCGGCGAGGCCACCGTCCGGGCCGTCGAGCAGCTGCCCTGCTACGCCGCCGGGCACGGCCACTACCCCACCGGCGTCCCGGTGCTGCGCGAGGCCCTCGCCCGCCGCTACACCCAGCGCGGCCTGCCCACCACCCCCGACCAGATCCTCGTCACCACCGGCGCGATGGGCGGGCTGCACCTCGTCCAGCGGGCGCTGATCGGCCGCGGCGACCGGGTCGCCGTCGAGGCGCCCAGCTACGCCCACACCCTTCAGGCGCTCCGGATCACCGGCGCCCGCCTGGTGCCGGTGCCGTACGGCTACCGCCCCCAGCCCGAGTGGGACCTCACCGAGTGGCGCGGGGTGCTGCGCGGGGCCGCGCCCAAGGTCGCCTACGTGATCCCGGACTTCCACAACCCGACCGGCGCGCTGATCGGTGAGGAGCAGCGCCGCGAGCTGCTGGCCGCCGCCCGGGCCGCCGGCAGCGTCGTCCTGGTCGACGAAACCACCGCCGAACTCGGCTGGGGCGTACCGGAGTCCGCCCCGCTGCCGCGCCCGATGGCGGCGCTGGACCGCTCCGCCCAGGTGGTCACCGTCGGCTCGGCCAGCAAGCTGCTCTGGGGCGGCCTGCGGATCGGCTGGGTCCGGGCCGCGCCCGCACTGGTGCGCCGGCTGGCCACCGACCGGGTCTACAGCGACGTCGGCACGCCGGTCCTGGAGCAGCTGATCGCCGCCGAACTGCTGGGCGAGCCGCTGCCCGCCGTCCGGGCGCACCAACTGGACCGGCTGCGGGCGACGGCGCACGCCTTCGCCGCCGCACTGCCCGAGCACCTGCCGGGCTGGTCGTTCACGCCGCCGCCCGGCGGCCTCTCGCTCTGGGTGTCCACCGGCGGGCTGTCCGGCGCGGCGCTGGCCCGGGCCGGGGAACGCGCCGGGGTGCGGATCGCCTCGGGCAACCGGTTCGGCTCGGACGGCGCGTTCGAGCACCACATCCGGATCCCGCTCACCGTGCCGGCCCCGGCCGTCCCCGCCGCCGTGCAGCGGCTCGCCGAGACAGCCGCCCGGGCGACGGCTGGCGGCCGGTACGGACCGCCCGCCGACACCCCGCCGCTGGCGATCTGACCGGCCGACCGGCGATCCGTCAGCAGTGGGTGTTCGCCCGCCCGCGCCAACCCGTCACCGGCAGCGCGAACTTGGCCACCAGCCGGTCGGTGAACGGCGCCCGGTGCAGTCTGGCCAGGCGCACCGGGGTCTGCCCCCGGCGGACCTCCACCCGTGCGCCGGCGGGCAGTTCGACCGTGCGCCGCCCGTCGCACCAGAGCACGCCGTGCGGGGTCTTGGGCTGCACCTCGACGGCCAGCACCGAGTCCGGCGAGGTCACCAGTGGGCGGGCGAACAGCGCGTGCGCGGAGATCGGCACCATCAGCAGCGCCTCCACCTCCGGCCACACCACCGGCCCGCCGCCGGAGAACGCGTACGCGGTGGAGCCGGTCGGCGTCGCGCACACCACGCCGTCGCAGCCGAAGTTGGAGACCGGGCGGCCGTCCACCTCGGTCACCACCTCCAGCATCCGCTCCCGGGACGCCTTCTCGATCGACGCCTCGTTCAACGCCCAGTCCCGGTGCACCACATCGCCGTTGGTGCGGACGATGACGTCGATCGTCATCCGCTCCTCGACCTCGTAGTCGGCGTCGACCACCCGCTCGACCACCACGGCCAGGTCGTCCCGCTCGGCCTCGGCGAGGAACCCGACCCGGCCCAGGTTGATCCCGAGCATCGGCAGCCCGTGCTCGCGGGCCAGCTCCGCCCCGCGCAGCAGCGTCCCGTCCCCGCCGGCGACCAGGATCAGCTCGCAGCCGTCCGCCGCGCCCGGCCCCCCGGCCACCTTCTCGACCCCGTCCGGCAGGTCCAGGTCCAGTGCCTCGGAGGCGAGCAGTCTGATCCGGATGCCCGCCTTCAGCAGCCCGTGCACCAGGGCCTCGACGCTGCGCAGCGCCGCCGCCCGGCCGGTGTGCGCGATCAGGAAGACCGTACGTTCTTCATCGCTCATGCCGCTGCCCTCTCCCTCACGCCTGCCGGGTCGCCTTCGGCCCCGGTACGGTCGCGTCACACAGCATGACGGACCGGACGCCCCCACAGCACCCTATCGGGGCCCCTCCGCGACGGCCCGGTCCGCCTCGGCGGGATCCAGCTGCGGGGCGTCCCGGCGCAGCCACAGGAAGTACTCCACGTTCCCGGACGGGCCCGGCAGCGGGCTCGCGGTGACGGCGCGCACGCCCAGCCCGAGCTCCCACGCCTGCCCGGCGACCTGGCGCACCATCTCGGCGCGCAGCTGGGGGCTGCGCACCACCCCGCCGCTGCCCAGGCGCTCCTTGCCGATCTCGAACTGCGGCTTGACCATCAGCACCAGGTCCGCGTCCCCGGCCGCGCAGGCGGCCAGCGCGGGCAGCACCAGGCCCAGCGAGATGAACGACAGGTCGCCGACCACCAGGTCGACCGAGGTGCCGCCGATCAGCTCCAGGGTCAGCTCCCGGACGTTGGTACGGTCCATCACCGTCACCCGCTCGTCGCTCTGCAGCGACCAGGCGAGCTGCCCGTAGCCGACGTCCACCGCCAGCACGCCGGCCGCGCCGGCCCGCAGCAGGACGTCGGTGAAGCCGCCGGTGGAGGCGCCCGCGTCCAGCGCCCGGCGGCCCTCGACCACCAGGCCCTGCGGGACGAAGGCGGCGAACGCCCCGGCCAGCTTGTGCCCGCCGCGCGAGACGTAGTCGGGGTCGTTGTCGTCCTTGGCCACCACGACCGCCGCCGAGGTCTCCACCTGGGTGGCCGGCTTGGTCGCGGTGGTGCCTCCGACGGTCACCCGGCCGGCCGCGATCAGCTCGGACGCGTGCTCACGCGACCGGGCCAGCTTGCGGCGGACCAGCTCCGCGTCGAGTCGGCGTCGTGCCACTGCCACTGGTGTTTCAGCTCCTACGGGTCCTGCGGGTCGTTCCAGGGTCATTCCTGGTCGAGCGCGGCCAGCGTGTCGGCCAGCCGCTGGTGAACATCTTCGTACACCTCGACGTGTGCCTCGGCCGGGACCCCGTCCAGGGCCTCCAGCCGGGCCAGCGCGGCGTCCACGACGGGGTGGCCGGTCGGGGTCGGTTCCACGCCGAGCGGTTCGACGGCTTCAGCTGGTCCGGTCATCGGGCTTCTTCGTGCTGGTGGCCTTGCGGACGGTGGTCTTCTTCGTCGCCGTGCGCTTCGCGGGCGCCTTGGGCTGCGCGGCCTGCTCGGCGGCGGCCTGCTGCGCGGTGGCGGTCTTCTTGACGGCCGTCTTGCGCACGGTCGTCTTCTTGGCGGCCGTCTTCTTCGCCACCGGCTTCTTGGCCGCCGCCTTCTTCGCCGGGGACTTCTTCGCCCCGGCCCGGCCCGCCGCCGGGGCCTTCTCCGCCTGAGCCTTCTCCGCCGAGGTCTGCTCCGCCGGAGCCGGCTCCGCCGCTGCGGGCTTCTTCGCCGGGGTCCGCTTCGCGGCGGCCTTCCCCGGTACCGACGGCCGTACCGGCGGGACGGGCGGGTCGACCTCGACCGGCTCGTCCACCTCCACCCGTTCGGCCACTATCGGCTCCCCCGCCGCCGGGGCCGCCGGCTGCTCGTCCGCTCGCTCCCAACCGCGCCCGAAAAGGTCGTCCGCCCGGGGCGCCGGCGTCGGCTCCGCCGCCTCGTCGACCCCGGCCGACCGCACCGCCGGCTCGGCGTCCTCCTCGACCTCGCGCAGCTTGCTCTCCAGGTAGGCGAGCACCACCCCGACCTTCATCACCTGGTCGCCGACCTTCTCGAAGGCCTTCTCCACCTCGCCGCGCGCCACCCCGACGGCCAGGTCCACCCCGGCCCGCCCGGCGGTGACCGCCTCCTCCGCCAGCGTCTGCAGCGTCCTGGCCGACGGCGGGAACTGCCCGCCGAGCCGGCGCTCGACCTCGGTGACGTCGACCCCGGTCCGCTCCAGGATCACGGCCGCCGTCCCGACGACCCGCTTGCCGACCTCCTCCGCCAACCCGGCGGCGACCTCCACCACTCCCCGCACCGTCCTCGGCAGCATCCGGGTGCCTCCTTAGCGCCTGCGCGCATCGCTCCGTCGCCGTCGGTGCCCGGGCCGATCCGGGCACCCCACCGACGACGCTACCGCCAAAACCCGGCTGCGGTACCGTGGCCCGGCAGGGACCATCGCCGTCACCTGCCACGACCACCAGGGAACCCAGGGAGGGGAACCACCGCCATGGCCAACGCCGAGGAGTGCCGCGGGGCACTGGAACAGCTCAGCCGGAACATGGCGAAGTCCACCGGTGACGTCCGCAAGGCGGCCGCCCTCGACCGCTCGCTCAGCTGCCGGATCACCGACCTCGACCTGACCTTCACCGGCCAACTGCGTGACGGCCGGATCCACGACCTCGCCTCGGCCCCCGGCGCCCCGGCCGAGAAGGCGGCGATCCGGCTCACCATGAGCAGCGACGACCTGGTCGCCGTGGTCTTCGGCGGGCTCAACTTCGCGTCCGCCTGGGCGGGCGGCCGGATCCGGCTGGAGGCGGGCTTCCGCGACCTGCTGCGGCTGCGCACCCTGCTCTGAACCCGGCCGCCGTGGTCCTTCCCTCTCGGACCCGAGCACTCCGGACCCGACCGCCCTCGCCTTGAGCGCCGTGCGGCGGCTCAGAACCCCAGCTCGGCCAAAGCCTTGCGCCCGTCGGCCGGCGCGCCGTCCGCGTCCAGCGCCGTCCACGCCGCCGCGCACAGCGCCCGCAGACCGTCCCAGCGGTCCCCGCCGCCATCCAGCCGCAGCACGCCACCAGCGGCCGACGCCACCCAGCCGCCGCAACCGAAGCCGTCCGCCCCGGTCGTGACCGCCGGGTGCGGCTCCAGCAGCCCGCGCAGGTCCGCCGACAGGTAGGTCGGCCGGTGCTCGGCCGGGGCCGTCAGCAGCTGTGCCGGGGTGGTCACCCCGGTGAAGACCAGCAGGCTGTCCACCCCGCCGTTGAACGCGCCCTCGATGTCGGTGTCCAGCCGGTCGCCGACCACCAGTGGCCGCCGCGCGCCGGTCCGCAGTACGGTCTCCCGGTGCATCGGCGGCTGCGGCTTGCCCGCCACCACCGGGTCCACCCCGGCAGCCGCCCGCACCGCCGCGACCAGCGTCCCGTTGCCGGGCGCGATGCCGCGCGCGGTCGGGATGGTCAGGTCGGTGTTGGAGGCCACCCACGGCAGCCCCTGCTGCACCGCGTACGCGGCCTCCGCCAGCTGAGCCCAGCCGACCGACGGGTCGTAACCCTGCACCACCGCGAGCGGCTCCTCGGCCAGCGAGCGGACGGCGACCAGCCCGCGCTCGGCCAGTGCCTCCTCCAGCCCCGGGCCGCCCACGACCAGCACCTTCGCCCCGGCCGGCACCTGCTCGGCAACCACCCGGGCGGCCGCCTGCGCCGAGTTGATCACGTCGGCCGGCTCGGCCGGCACGCCCAGTCCGGTCAGGTGCTCGGCCACCACCCGCGGCGGCCGGGAGGCGTTGTTGGTCACGTACGCGAGCCGCATCCCGGCCGTCCGGGCGGCGGCCAGCGCGTCCACGGCGTGCTCGATCGCGTGCGGGCCCGCGTAGACCACGCCGTCCAGGTCCAGCAGCGCCGTGTCGTACGCCTCGGTCAGCGGCTGCTCGCTGCCGCCGGGGGCGGTCCGTCGCACGGTGGTGGCCGTCTCGGTCATGGCTGCGCTACCTCATTCACTGCGTCGTTCGCTTCCTCGGGTGCCCCCGAGCGGGTGGCCCTTGAGCCGGTGGGCCCTTGAGCGGGGTGGGCCCTTGAGTGGGGCGGGCCCTTGAGTGGGGCGGGCCCCGAGCCGGTCAGACCTCGTCGTCCACACCGGCGTCGCCCGTCGGCGCCCCGTCCGGGCCCGGCGGGGGCGCCAGGTACCCGGGTGCCCCGGGCAGCAGCGGGCCGAACGCCCCGGCGCGGGCCGCCAGGGTCGCCCTGGTCTGCCGCAGCGCCGCCTGGTAGTGCTCGGTGCCCGGCCGCATGGCCACGGCCAGCGCCAGGTGCTCGGCGGACGTCTCGAAGTCGCCCAGCCTGGCCGCCGCGACGCCCCACCCGAACTGAGCGTAGTCGTCCGACGGATCGGCCAGCGCGACGGCCCGGAAGTTCTCCAGCGCCGCCGCGTACGAACCGGTGTCGAACTGGGCCCGCGCCAGCGTCTCCCGGATGCTGCGCGACTGCGGCTCGGCCGCTGCCGCCCGGACCAGCAGCTGCTCGGCGGCCGCCGGGTTGCCCTGGGCCAGCAGCCTGCCGCCGCGCCGGAACCAGTCGTACACGTCCCCGGTCGGCTCGCCGGAACGCCCCTGCGCCGGCACGCCGCCGTGCGCCGGAGCGCCCCCGCCAGCGGCGCCGTCCGGCCCGCCCTGCTCGGCCGGGCCGTTGCCGTCCAGCCGTTCCTGCCCGTCGTCCATGCGGTACCTCGCCCTCGGTCGCACACCCGTCCCACAGGTCAGCACGGGTATTCCGATCTCTCAACAACGCGTACCCGGTTACGATGCCCAGAATGAGCACACCCAGTGCAGAAGACGGAGTCGAGACTCCCGAGGGCGGCCCCGGCGATCCCGGGCACGTCGCCACCGCAGGCCTGTCCCTGTCACCCTTCCGAGGCCTGCGCTACGTCCCCGATCGGGTCGGCGCCCTGGCCGCGGTCATGTCACCGCCGTACGACGTCGTCGACCCCGGCCGCCGGCTCGACCTGGAGACCGCCGACCCGCACAACGTGGTCCGGCTGATCCTGCCCAGGCCCGAGCCCGAGGACGTCGGCGACCGGCCCGACCGCGACACCAAGTACCGGCACGCCGCCCGGCTCCTGGCCGCCTGGCAGCGCGAGGGGATCCTCGCCGCCGACCCGGCGCCCGCGCTCTACGTCTACGAGCAGCGCGTGCCCGCCACCGGCGACTCCCCCGAACTGCTCCAGCGCGGGCTGATCGGCGCGCTCGCGGTGAGCGGTCGCGAGGCCGGCGTGGTCCTCCCCCACGAGGACGTGATGCCGCGGCCGGTCGCCGACCGGGTAGGCCTGATGCGCACCACCCGGGCCAACCTCGAACCGCTGCTGCTCACCTACCGCGGCGGCGGCGGCGCCTCCGGCGTCATCGAACGGACCGTCCAGGGCGAGCCGCTGCTCTCCACGGCCACCAGCGACGGCACCCACCACCGCCTCTGGGCCGTCGCCGACCCCGCCGAGATCGCCGAGATCAGCCGCGACCTCGCCACCTGCCGGGCCCTGATCGCCGACGGCCACCACCGCTGGGAGATGTACCTCCGCCTCCAGCGCGAGCACCGCCACCTGCCGCGCAGCCCGTGGGACCGCGGTCTGGTGCTCCTGGTGGACACCGCCCGCTACCCGCTGCGGGTCCGGGCCATCCACCGGGTGCTGTACCGGCTGCCGGTGGCCGAGGCGCTGGAGAGGCTCGGCGACCAGTGGAAGGTCAAGGAGGTCCCCGGCCCGCTGACCGCCGCCCTCCAGGCACTCGCCGAACAGAAACGGCACGGCGGCAACGGCTTCATACTGACCGGCGGGGACGGCGTGTACTGGCTGCTCGGCGAGCCCGAGGAGGCACTGCTCGACGCCACCGTGCCGCACGACCGGCCCGAGGAGTGGCGCCACCTGGACGCCACCGTCCTGCACGCCACCCTGCTCGACCGCACCTGGCACGTCCCCGACGGCCCGGACGACATCGGCTACCTGCACACCGCCGCGGCCGCCGAGCAGGAGGCCGCGCGCACCGGCGGCACCGCCGTCCTGCTGCACCCGGTCCGGGAGAGCGTGGTCCGCAGGCTCGCCGAGCAGGGCGTCACCATGCCGCGCAAGTCCACCTCCTTCGGGCCGAAGCCGGCCACCGGACTGGTACTGCGCAACCTCGAACTGGGCTAGGTTCCCCAGCGGAACGCGAAGAGGCCCTGCCTGCTCCCCCTTGAATTCCAGGGGAAGCGGGCAGGGCCTCACTCGTCGGCCGGAGCCGCTCAGCTGCGGGCGTCGCCCTTGGCCTCGGCGTCAGCCTTGACCTCGTCCTTGGCCTCGTCCTTGGCCTCGGTGGCGCGCGCGGGCACCACGCCGTCGAACTCCTCGTCGATCTCGAGGTCGTCCTCGTCGTAGTACTCCTCGACGTTCTCCTCGTCCTCGAAGATCACGCGGTCATCGGAGGCCTCGCCGCCGCGCTTCTTCGCCGGGGCGTCGGCCTGCTCGAACTCCTCCTCGGCCATCTCCGGGTCGAGCGCGTCCACGAACTCCACGCCGTCGATCTCGGCCAGGCGCTCCGCCGCGTTGGTCGTGCCGTCGGTGTCGGCCTCGGCCGCCTTCGCGAACCAGTCACGGGCCTCGTCGCCACGGCCGGCCGCGATCAGCGCCTCGCCGTAGGCGTACCGGAGACGCGCGGTCCACGGGTGCACGGCGCTGGAGGCCAGCTCCGGGCTCTGCAGGGTCACCACGGCCGCGTCGAACTGCTCCATGTCGGAGCGGGCGCCGGCGGAGACCAGACGCATCTCGACCTGGCCGGCCTTGTCCAGCTGCTTCACCTCGGGCTCACCGGCCATCGCCAGTGCCCGCTCCGGGCGGCCCAGACCGCGCTCGCAGTCGGCCATCACCGGCCACAGGTCCGCACGGCCGGTCATCCGACGGGCGGCACGGAACTCGGTCAGCGCCTCGGAGTACCGCTGCGTCATGTACGAGGCGAAACCGGCCGCCTCACGGACGGCCGCCACGCGGGAGGCCAGACGGAGCGCGACGCGGGAGAACTGGTAGGCCTCCTCCGGCTCGGTGTCGAGCAGGCGGGCCACCATCACCAGGTTGCGGGCGACGTCGTCCGCGAGCGTCTTGGGAAGGCTCTTGAGCTCCTGGCGCACGTCCCCGTCCAGCTCGAAGCCGGTGACGTCCTCCGGGATCGGCAGGCGCTTGACGGGCTCGTAGTTGCCACGACGGTCGTCGTAGCCGCCCCGGTCGTCACGGCGGTCGTCGCGGTTGCCGCGGTAGCCGCCGCGGTCGTCCCGACGGTCACCGCGGTCACGGTTGAAGCCACCGCCGGACGGGCGGTCGTCACGACGGAAACCGCCACGGTCGCCACCACGGTCATCGCGGTTGAAACCACCCGAGGGGCGGTCGCCACGGTCACGGTTGAAGCCACCGCCGGACGGGCGGTCGTCACGACGGAAGCCACCGCGGTCGCCACCACGGTCATCGCGGTTGAAACCACCGGACGGACGGTCGTCACGACGCGGACGGTCGTCACGGTCACGGTTGAACCCGCTCGGACGGTCATCGCGACGGAAACCGCCACCACCCGAGGGGCGGTCGCCACGGTCACGGTTGAAGCCGCCACCGGACGGGCGGTCGTCACGGCGGAAGCCGCCACGGTCATCGCGGTTGAAACCACCGGACGGACGGTCGTCACGACGCGGACGGTCGTCACGGTTGAAGCCACCGCCGGAGGGGCGGTCGTCACGACGGAAGCCGCCACGGTCGCCACCACGGTCATCGCGGTTGAAACCACCCGACGGGCGGTCGCCACGGTCACGGTTGAAACCGCCACCGGAGGGGCGGTCGTCACGACGGAAGCCGCCACGGTCGCCACCACGGTCATCGCGGTTGAAACCACCCGACGGGCGGTCGCCACGGTCACGGTTGAA